>WLEA01000042.1 GCA_009704535.1 Actinomycetota bacterium | reverse complement strand
TTCAACACGATGTGGGACGGCATTGTCACCCAGGCTGTCTTTGGCACGCTCGGCGTTGTCGGTGTCACCTTGTTCCTCTTCCTCAATGGCAAGGTCCGCACTTCACCGCGCATGACCAGGATTGTGATGGTGGCCATGGTCGGCTACCTGGTCTTCTCGCTGGTCAACTTTGGCCTCCAAATGTTTGGCGTGACAGAGAGCCAGTTCGGGCTTCGGGACTACGAGGTATTCGGAATCCCCCTGGGCCTGATCATCGGGGTCTTGGTGGTCTTCCTCGCCGCCTACTCACTCGTCATGGACTTTGAGAGCATCAAGGCTGGCGTTGAGAACGGGGCACCCCGCAACTTTGCGTGGCAAGCAGCTTTTGGCATCGTCGTCACCGTCGTGTGGCTGTATGTCGAAATTCTGCGAATCCTCGCGATCCTGCGCGGTGAGTAAAAACCATTCAACCTAAAGAAGGGGCCTGGCTAAGCCAGGCCCCTTCTGCGTTACTCCCACTCGATGGTGCCAGGCGGCTTCGAGGTGATGTCGAGAACTACGCGATTCACTTCCGGGACTTCGTTCGTGATGCGGTTCGATATTTTCCCTAGAACGTCATAGGGCAATCTGCTCCAGTCCGCAGTCATCGCGTCTTCGCTGGAGACAGGGCGCACGACGATCGGGTGACCATACGTTCGACCATCGCCTTGAACGCCGACTGATCGGACATCGGCCAGCAACACCACAGGGCACTGCCAGATTTCGGCATCAAGCCCGGCCAAGGTCAGCTCTTCTCGCACAATCTTGTCGGCAGCGCGCAGTGTGTCCAGGCGATCCTTGGTCACCTCGCCAATGATGCGAATACCCAGGCCTGGCCCTGGGAACGGGTGGCGCCCGACAATGGCTTCTGGCAGGCCCAACTCGCGGCCAATCGCGCGAACCTCATCTTTGAACAGGGTGCGAAGTGGCTCGACCAAATCAAACTCGAGGTCATCGGGTAGGCCACCAACGTTGTGGTGGCTCTTGATGACCGCGGTTCCAGAACCCCCACCACTCTCGACAATGTCCGGATAAAGGGTTCCCTGGACAAGAAACTTAACCTGTGCTCCGCCACCTTGGGCTTTGGCAACTATCTCCGCGGCCGCACTTTCAAAGGTTCTGATGAATTCCCGTCCGATAATCTTGCGCTTGGTCTCCGGGTCACTCACACCGGCAAGCGCTCCGAGGAACTGCTCCTTAGCATCCACAGTGACCAGTCGCACTCCGGTTGCAGCAACAAAATCTTTCTCCACCTGCTCGCGCTCTCCAGAACGCAGAAGGCCGTGGTCGACAAAAACGCAGACCAGTTGGTCTCCGACCGCTCTGTGAACCAGCGCGGCGGCGACCGCCGAGTCGACACCACCAGAGAGCCCGCAGATTACGAGGTCTCCCCCGACCTGGCTCGCAACGGCCTCGACCTGCTCGGCAATCACGTTGCCGCTGGTCCAACTGCGATCTAGTCCCACAACCTTGTGGAGGAAGTTCTCGAGAACACCCTGTCCATGCTCGGAGTGCTTCACCTCGGGGTGCCACTGCACCCCGAACATCTTCGTGTCCTCTGATCCAAAAGCCGCTACTGCGGTGGCATCGGTGGAGGCCAAGACCTGAAAGCCCGGTGGGGCGCTCTGCACCTGGTCGCCATGGCTCATCCAGGTGGTTTGCTTCTCAGGCTGGCCAGCAAAGAGGGGGGTGAGAGCTGGGTTGACTCTCGTCGCGGTCGCTCCGTATTCACGAAGGCCTGTCTTGCCAACATCGCCACCAAGCGCCTGGGCCATCACCTGGAAGCCGTAGCAAATGCCAAGGACTGGAACACCAAGCTCGAGAATCCCCTCCTGAAGTGTCGGCGATCCCTCGTCATACACACTCGAGGGGCCACCGCTGAGCACAATGGCGAGCGGGTTCTTGGCGTCGATTTCCGCGGCGCTTGCGTGGTGAGAGATGATTTCTGAATAGACGCCCGCTTCACGAACCCGCCTAGCAATCAGCTGGGCATACTGGGCCCCAAAGTCAACCACCAGGACGGGGCGGTGCTCACTCACGAATCACTCTCCGCAGTTGCGATGATCCCGTCAACCACCCGGTGGGCCCAGCGCTCCAGGAAGAACGAGAACACGGGCAACAATCCACCAGAGGCGAGCCACAAGAAACGCCAGAAGGGCCACCGCAAAAGGCTCCACACTCGAAAGCAGGTGAACAGGTAGACGACATAGAACCAGCCGTGGGCAATCAGAATCGCTGAGGAGAGATTGATGGCCTGCACGGTGTCATTGGGAACAAAGGCCAGGAAGCCCTGGGGTCCCAACATTTCCAGCTCACGACCAAAGCCATATTTGGCGATGATTTCGATTGCCAAGAGAAGCAGAAGGACCCCGGTGACATTAGCGGCACGGGTGAACCACGTCAGCGCGGTGGACACTCGCTCTACCTGGGCGCCAGTCAGTGCCACGGGGGAAGCCATGCCCCAAGTTTAGGGGGATTGCCTGGATGCTTCCTCGAGCTCGCGCTCCCACTCATCCTTCACCAGTCGGTACCAGAGATAGAGCGCAAAGACACCAAAGATTGCCCACTCGGCCGCGTAGAAGAGATTGAGCCAATTCAGCTGGCGTTCGGTCACCGGGGCCTGCGTGCCAATGGTGAGTAAACCCTCGGGTGCGCCAGCCGCGACCAGGTAGCCGCCATACACAGGACCCGGGTTGGCCCACAGGTTGAGCAGTTCTGGAACGGCTATCGCCGATCGCTCTCCCCCCCGAAAATCAGACTGCTGAGGCGATTCGGTCGGCACATAGCGTCCGACCAGTGGTGTTGCGGAAGCAGCAATCTCAGAGGGGGTTATTCTCTCTGGCGACCATCCCACAGCAACGGCAAGGGATGCCCCCTCAGGGGTCCTGCAGTGACGAACCAGCCACGATCCAGTGCCGCTGCCGGTGGGTCGATTGGTAATCACCACATCGTCTCCCTCAACAAACGAGCACATCACGCTGACCATCCGGGCGCTGGCGTCGGTCGTAATCACTGACTGGGGACTAGCGATGCTCGCAAGTGGCACCGTGGTTTCTGTGTCGCGCTCGATGACGGTGGCCTCGGCGATACTGCGCTCCAACTGCCATTGACCAAGGAAGGCAAAAACTCCGGCAACGACCAAGGCAAGAACGAGAGCGGCAATCCACTTCGGCCGTCGTGCTACGCGCCACACAGCAGTCTCCTCACATCACCAACGCTTAGGAGCGTAGTTGGCGGGGCTTACAAAACACCTGGTGCGACTAGCGCGAGACCACAATCTCTACGCGCTGGAATTCTTTGAGATCCGAATACCCACAGGTTGCCATCGAGTGGCGCAGTGCCCCCATCAGGTTGGTGCGACCATCAGCCGAGTGCGCTGGGCCATAGAGAACCTCGTCCAAAGGACCGTCCTGGCCCACCCACGCGCGATATCCACGGGGCATCGTGGCGTGGTGGGCCTCGGGGCCCCAGTGCCAGCCTTGGCCAGGCGCTTCGGCAGCTCTGGCCAAAGTCGAGCCAAGCATGACGGCGTCAGCCCCGGTTGCGATCGCCGCGACGATATCGCCGCTTCGACCAAGGCCACCATCAGCAATGACGTGAACGTAGCGACCGCCGGATTCGTCCAAGTACTCGCGCCTAGCGCTAGCAACATCAGAAATAGCGGTGGCCATCGGCGCGTGGATCCCGAGCGACGCTCTAGTCGACGATGCAGCGCCTCCGCCAAAGCCCACCAGCACACCGGCTGCGCCAGTGCGCATCAAGTGGAGAGCTGCGGTGTAGGTGGCGGCACCACCCACGATGACGGGGACATCAAGCTGGTAAATGAACTCTTTCAAGTTGAGCGGCTCGCGGTTCTTACTCACGTGTTCAGCGCTCACCGTGGTGCCACGGATGACAAACAGGTCGACCCCGGCACCGAGCACCGCCTCAGAAAACTCGTGGGTGCGCTGAGGGCTCAAAGCGCCAGCGACGGGGACACCCGCATCCCTAATTTCTGCAAGGCGCAACGTGATCAGCTCAGGTTTGATGGGCTCGGCATAAATCCGCTGCAAACCCCTGGTTGCCTCCTCCTCAGACAGAGAGGCGATTTCCTTGTAGGCCTTAGTGGGGTCCTCATACCTGGTCCACAGACCCTCAAGATTCAACACACCAAGCCCGCCAAGTTTCCCGAGCGCAATGGCACTCGCAGGCGACATGACCGAGTCCATGGGAGCGGCAATGACCGGGGAGCGAAAGGTGAACGCGTCGATTTTCCATTCGATGGAGACGTCCTCGGGGTCGCGGGTTCGACGACTGGGAATGACCGCGACGTCGTCAAAGGAATACGCCCGAACGGCACGCTTTGTGAGTCCCACCTCAACCTCATTCACGCGCCCTAGCCTATCGGCGAAGCACCGAGTGCGCTCTAGCGGCGGTAGTTGGGGGCTTCCACGACCATCTGAATGTCGTGGGGATGTGACTCTTTGAGGCCCGCAGGAGTAATCCGCACAAACTTGCCCTTGGCCTTCAGCTCATCGATTGTCGCGGCGCCGGTGTAGAACATGGATTGACGAAGGCCCCCGAGAAGTTGATAGACCACCGAGCCCAAGGGCCCGCGGTAGGGAACCTGGCCCTCGATGCCCTCGGCAATGAGTTGCTCATCGCTTGGCACATCAGCCTGGAAATAACGATCCCTCGAATAGGAGGTTTTGGTGCCCCTGGTCTGAAGAGCGCCCAGGGAGCCCATGCCCCGGTAGTTCTTGAACTGCTTACCGTTGACAAAGATGAGGTCGCCGGGACTTTCGTCAGTGCCAGCGAGTAGCGAACCGAGCATGACCGAGTTGGCGCCAGCCACCAGGGCCTTGGCGATATCGCCGGAGTATTGCAAGCCGCCATCAGCAATGAGGGGAACCCCCGCGCGCTTAGCGGCAAGGGACGCCTCATAGACCGCGGTGATCTGAGGAACACCAACACCGGCGACAACCCGAGTGGTGCAGATTGAACCTGGGCCCACCCCCACCTTGACGGCGTCCGCTCCAGCGTCGATTAAGGCTTGGGCCCCGGCCTTGGTGGCGATGTTGCCACCAATCACGTCAATAGCCCCGAATGCCTTATCTTTCTTGAGCTTCGCGATGATCTCGAGCACGCCCTTGGAGTCACCGTTTGCGGTGTCAACAACCAGGACGTCGACTCCCGCATCGCGCAAAGCACCAGCGCGTTCCCATGCGTCACCAAAGAAACCAATGGCCGCACCCACGCGCAGGCGACCCTCGGAGTCCTTCGTGGCGTTGGGATACTTCTCGCTCTTGTCGAAATCTTTGACCGTAATCAGGCCCTTCAGTCGGCCCTGCTGATCAACGAGCGGGAGCTTCTCAATCTTGTGGGTGGCAAAGATCGCGAGCGCCTCGCTCTGCGAAATACCCTCGGGGGCTGTGATGAGGTTCGCCTTGGTCATCACATCTTTGACGAGCGTGCGGTGGGCCTCGGCGCGCGGGACGAAGCGCATATCGCGGTTGGTGATGATGCCCACCAGAACACCCTCACCCTCAACAACCGGAACTCCAGAGACTCGGAAGCGAGCGCAGAGGTCATCGACATCCGCGACTGTCGCATCGGGGGTGATGGTGACCGGGTTGGTGATCATTCCGGACTCGCTGCGCTTCACTTTGTCAGCGGCGCTGGCCTGGTCCTCAATGGAGAGATTGCGGTGCAAAACACCAAGCCCGCCCTGGCGCGCCATGGCAATTGCCATGCGTTCTTCGGTAACAGTGTCCATCGCAGCGGACACCAACGGTGCATGGACCCTGATGCGCTTGGTGAGTTGAGTAGTCGTGTCGGCGTCGCTCGGGATGACATCAGTGTGAGCGGGCAACAACATCACGTCGTCGTAGGTGAGCCCCACAAATCCGAAAGGATCATTTTCTGCCATGAAATCCCCCGAAATTCAGCCTGTTAAGCGTGCCGTGGTTGGCCAACGTAGTTGTTTATATGGTAACGGGTTAGACCTGGGGCGCTTACATCGGCATAATGGGAGCACTGTTCATACAGCTAACTTGACCAGCACCCCCCGCGTCAGTGGAGATGCGAAGAGAAATGGCGTGACCGACATGTTTGCACGATTCATCGGAGGCACCGTGACATCTGTCACTCCCAGCAGAATCGGTAGCCACAGACGGTCGCTCTTGAAAACGATGATGATTGTCCTCTTGGGCCTCATGGGAGCCTTCGCGGCAGCCCCCGCTATCGCTGACACCACCGGCGAAGAGTATGACTTCCGTATTGCGGGCAACGTCAAGAACGAGGGCGAGCCAATCGCGGATGTTCGCATCGAAGTGGCCAACGACAGCTACAGCGCAGAAATTGTCACCGACGCCGAGGGAAAATGGGCGATCGGCGTGCCCGAGGGCGGCATCTATAGCGTCACGCTGGACGAAAGCACGTTGCCAGAAGGAATTGCTGTCCTTGAGGGTGGTGCCACGCAGAGCGTAGAAATCGGGCCAAGCGGAAGCGTGGTCAAGAACTTCTTCATCGGCGAAGGCGAACGACAGGTTGTTACCCTGTTCGACCAAATCGTCCAACGCCTGATTTATGGCATCAACTTCGGCCTTATGCTCGGACTCGCCTCCATTGGACTGTCCCTGGTGTACGGCACAACGGGACTCTCCAACTTCTCTCACGCTGAACTGGTGACCTTTGGCGCCCTGATGGCGCTGGCCTTCGGTGTTGTCCTTGCTCTGCCCCTGTGGATTGCCTTCCCTCTTGCTCTCGTTGCAAGTGCCGGGTTGGGTTGGGCCCAGGACGCAGGGCTGTGGCGACCGCTTCGAAAACGAGGCTTGGGCCTCGTCCAGCTGATGATTGTCAGTATCGGACTGTCCTTGGCCGTTCGCTACGTCTTCCAATTCTTCGTCGGCGGTGGCACGACACAACTGCCGGGCTCTGGTGGGGACAAGATTCCGCTGTTTGGTGCAGTTGCGCTGAGCGTCGTGGACCTCAGCAGCATGACCATCAGCCTCGTCGTCATTGTGCTCTTCGCGCTCTGGTTGATGTTCTCCAAGACCGGCAAGGCCACTCGCGCCATCTCTGACAACTCCGCGCTTGCCGCTGCCTCGGGGATCGATGTTGACCGAGTCGTGCGGATCGTCTGGATCTTGGCCTCGGTACTCGCCGGTCTCGCTGGGATCCTCTGGGCCTACTTCCGGCCTGGAATCAAATGGGACATGGGAGAGAAGATTCTTCTTCTGATGTTCGCCGCCGTGGTTCTTGGAGGTTTGGGAACAGCCTTTGGCGCTCTCCTGGGAGCCCTGATCGTGGGAATCCTGGTCGAGACGTCCGCTCTGGTCATCCCCTCCGACCTGAAGTATGTCGGCGCGCTGGTGTTGCTCATCGCAATTCTGCTCGTCAGGCCCCAGGGCATCTTGGGTCGAAAAGAACGAATAGGTTAGGGGAGCGAACATGGACTGGGGATCAATCCTCTCGAACACGGCGCAGTCACTGCTGAGTCCCGCGACGATGGCTTTTGCCCTCGCCGCTCTCGGCCTAGCTGTCCACTTTGGTTTCGCTGGCCTGCTGAACTTCGGTATCGCGGGCTTCATGGCCGTTGGTGCCTACGGATACGCAATTTCTATCCTTACCTTTGGTCTGCCCTGGTGGCTCTCTGCCCTGATAGGCCTTGCGGCGGCGGTCGGATTTGCCATCCTGATGGGGGTCCCGACACTGCGGCTTCGAGGGGATTACCTGGCAATTGTGACCATCGCCACCGCCGAAATTCTGCGTCTGTTGTTCCTCACCACTGCGTTTGAGGAATACACCGGATCCGCAGATGGCCTCTTCGGTTACCACGCGAGTTTCCGTGCATCGAATCCGTTCCCGGAGGGAACCTATGGATTTGGCCCCTGGGTCTATAACGAGGTGGAACTCTGGGTCCTGGTGATTGGGCTCATTCTGGTGGGGCTTGCTGCGCTCTTTGTGTGGCGCCTCATGAATAGCCCGTGGGGGCGTGTCATCAAGGGCATTCGCGAAGACGAGGACGCCGTTCGCGCGTTGGGCAAGAATGTTTTCTCCTACAAGATGCAAGCGCTCATCATCGGTGGTGTTATCGCTGCAATCGGTGGCATTGTCTACGCCCTTCCGAGTGCGGTGAACCCCAATGTGTATGTCACCTCACTGACGTTCTTTGTCTGGACTGCTCTGCTTCTCGGTGGAGCGGCAACCGTGTTCGGTCCGCTTCTGGGAGCGGTAGTGTTCTGGGTCCTCCAGGCCTTCCTCTCCAACGTGCTGCCAGCACTCGTGTCTTCGGGCATCCTGCCGATGGTGTCGTCGCAGCAGGCTGCGACGCTACGTTTCGTTCTCGTTGGCCTGGGACTAGTCCTGCTGGTCATATTCCGCCCCCAAGGAGTCCTTGGCGACAAGAGGGAGTTGACCTTTGTCAAGTAAAAGCAAGGTTGCCAAGATTGTGAAGACCACCGGTCTTCATATCGGAAAGATTGAGCCTGGCGTGAAGAAGGTGGATCCCATCATCACGATGGATCACGTTCACCGCCAGTTTGGTGGTCTCACCGCCGTTGATGTCGAGCACTTGGAGATTCCCCGGGGTGCGATCACGGCACTGATTGGCCCCAACGGTGCCGGCAAAACCACACTGTTCAACCTGCTGACTGGCTTTGACAAGCCTGACACCGGTGAGTGGACCTTTGATGGCCGTAATATTGCGGGCGTTCCAGCCTTTAGGTTGGCGCAAATGGGCCAGGTCCGAACGTTTCAGCTGACTAAGGCTCTCGGGCTGCTCACCGTGCTCGAGAACATGAAGCTGGGTTCCAAGAACCAAAAGGGAGAGCACTTCCTGACCTCCTTGTTCCCTTTCCTGTGGAAGGAACAAGACGATGAGATCGCCGAGAAAGCGATGCGCCTTCTGACAAAGTTCAAGCTCGACACCAAGAAGGACGATTTTGCGGCAAGCCTCTCGGGTGGCCAGCGCAAGCTCTTGGAAATGGCCCGCGCTCTGATGAGCGAACCAGAGCTGGTGATGCTCGATGAGCCCATGGCCGGCGTGAACCCAGCTCTCACGGAGTCACTCCTGGAACACATCCTGGACCTCAAAACCGAGGGAATGACGGTGCTCTTCGTGGAGCACGACATGCACATGGTGAGTCACATCGCCGACTGGGTCGTCGTGCTGGCCGAGGGCAAAGTCGTCGCCGAGGGTCCTCCTGACGAGGTCATGAAGAACCCTGCCGTCATTGATGCTTACCTGGGATCGCACCAGGACACTGACCTCGGAACCGTCACTGGCCGTATCCCGAAGATTTCCGAGTAAGTCGGATTAAGAAGAGCGAGAAGCACAATGCCTGAGACTCAGTCCCCCGTCATTAGCGTCGAGAACCTCGTCGCCGGATATCTCCCCGGAGTCAACATCCTTAATGGCTGCAGCATCGAAGCTCGCCAGGGTGAGCTGATTGGGATCATCGGACCAAACGGCGCGGGTAAGTCCACCCTTCTGAAGGCGATTTTTGGTCAGGTGAAGGTTCGTGATGGCCGCATCTCCCTCAACGGTGATGACATCACCGGACTTAAGGCCAACAAGTTGGTCGAGCGTGGTGTTGGCATGGTCCCGCAGAACAACAACGTCTTCCCCAGTCTCACCATCGAGGAAAACCTCCAGATGGGGATCTACCAGCAGCCCAAGCACTATGCGGAGCGACTGGAGTTCGTTGTTGGCCTTTTTGATGAGCTGAAGAAGCGCCTCAAGCAGCGTGCGGGGTCTCTCTCCGGCGGTGAGCGCCAGATGGTGGCCATGGGACGCGCACTGATGATGAACCCCAAGGTTCTGCTCCTTGATGAGCCCTCAGCCGGTCTCTCGCCCGTGCGACAGGACGAAGCCTTCATTCGCGTCTCCGAAATCAACAAGGCGGGTGTCACCACGATTATGGTGGAGCAAAACGCGAGGCGTTGCCTGCAGATTTGTGACCGCGCCTACGTCCTGGACCAGGGCGTCGACGCCTACACGGGCACAGGACGTGCGCTGCTGAACGACCCCAAGGTCATCAGCCTCTACCTCGGCACCCTCGGCACCTAGACGGAACATTCTCTGCCGCCCGAGCGCGGAGAATGCTTGATTCGAACTAGTGCCCTCCTACCCCCATACAGGCCAGCATTGCGAGGAAAAGACTGGGAAATCCCCGATAGCTCAGTGCTCAGGACTTATCCTAGTTTGGGAGGTTTTCGATGAAGATTGCTGTGGCCGGAGGGACTGGACTCGTGGGCCGGTTCGCAGTCACGGCTGCCGAGGGCCAAGGACACGAGGTCTTAGTGCTCTCCCGCGGAACTGGCATTGATCTCACTTCTGGCGAGGGCGTAATGGAGGCTCTTACCGGCGTGGATGTGGTTATCGACGTCACCAATACAGCCGCGGTGAGCTCTGAATCAGCGAGAAAATTCTTCGCAACTGTCACCGACAACCTTCTGCGTGCCGAGGCGGCAACTGGTGTGAAACATCACGTGGCTTTATCGATTGTGGGTATAGACAAGATCGATGATGGCTACTACGCGGGCAAACTCGCACAAGAACAAACCATCGCACAAGGAACCGTCCCGTACACCATTGTTAGGGCGACTCAATTTCACGAGTTCGCAACCCAGCAAATGGGCCGTATTCCTGGACCGATTGCACTTCTACCAAGATGTCTAATGCGACCAGTGTCCGCAAGGGAAGTGGGTCGATATCTCCTGGATATTGCAGAAGGTGAACCACGCCGACGCGCGCAAGATTTAGTGGGTCCACGAAACGAAGTTTTGGCAGATCTGGCTCGAAAGCAGGTTTCTTTCGACGGCGTGAAGAAATTGGTGCTCGAGTTTCCTCTTCCGGGGATTTTTGGAAGGGGCTTAGCATCAGGCGATTTGCGTGGTGGGGGCGAAACCCTTGTGGGAGAAACCACTTTTGATGACTGGCTTGGAAGTCAGGACCGCCACATTAAGCCCATTAGTTGAAGGTCGGACTCTCATGGGACCTGCACTCGCGCGCGCACTTGCACAGTCAAACAAGAAATCGCTCTCAGAAGTCCCTTCTCAGGCTCTCAATCAAGGGACACGCTGGCGGAGCATGGGTGAAACGACCCGCCTTCGGGAACAGACGGGTCCTGGACTCGTTGTTCCGACCTGGTGGAGGACTAAACCTGCCCTGCGACTGTGTCTTATCAACCCAGGCGCCACTAGTGACAACATCGAGGCGGTTCTGAGGTCCTCTGTGGGCGGAGTGCGCTGATGGGCCAACCTGTTTCGGCCCGATCAGCATCGGTATTCCCTTGGTCCCTCGGCCATGTCTCCAGGTTCTGTTTAGCACTCGCCCTGGGAATGTGGCCGCTGGTCACCCCGGCCAGTGCTGCCTTTGCCGATGCGCCGTGCAACCCGTGCTACGGCACCGCAGTCAACGGCGACACCACCTACCGCACCGTATCCTTCACGCAAGTAGGAACATGGGCATGGACAGTGCCAGCGGGGGTGCCCGAGGTGAATGTGTTGGTCGTCGGTGGAGGTGGAGGTGGTGGAAAGGCTGTGGGCCTCCTCACCGGCTACGGGGGCGGGGGTGGAGGTGGGCAGGTAAAGCAAGTCACTCCCACCGGTGTGGCCAACACAGTCCTCTCCATCACAGTGGGAGGTGGTGGGTCGCCCAGTTCGAACGGGAACCCTAGTTCAGTGACGGTCGGCTCGACGACGACCCAGGCAGCAGGCGGTTCCCGCGGTGAGGATGACCCTGGATTGTTCCAGTCTGGTAGCGGCGGGGCAAGCGGATCTGGGAGAGCGGGGGGAAGCCCCAACGTCAATCTGAACGCCGGTGGGGGCGGTGGCGAATCCGGCGTCGGAGGAAATGCGACGGGTAACGATGGCGGAGCAGGAGGCTCGGGTGTATCAATTGATTTCTTCGGAATCGTGGGAGATTTTGGGGGAGGCGGTGGTGGTGGTGCCTTCGGTGCCCCAGGCGCTGGCGGTGCCGGTGGTGGTGGTAGCGGCGGTAGCTCAGGCGCTAGCAACTC
>WLEA01000041.1 GCA_009704535.1 Actinomycetota bacterium | reverse complement strand
GGCGTCGTATCCGACGACCACACGCAGTGTCTGCGATGAGGGCTGGTGACGCCCCAGCAGGAACGCGGCAAGTCCTGCAGTCGTTTGAGACACGACCACGCGGTTCATGGCCGCTGGCCCAGAGCCAAGAGGTCCCCGGATGCCAGCCGTCCCAAAGCTCAGGCGAGTGCTGAACTTGTGCTCGAGTAGCGCCTGTGACTCTTGGTTACCTGCCTCGGCGCGCTCAATCAGCCCGGAAAGCTCACGACTGGTCTCTGGATCAGGATCCTGCTCTAACCAGTGTCGCGCGTGCTCCAGAGGGTTGTCGATCTGGGTATTCATAGCGCAAGAACAATCTTTGCCAGCAGGGCGCTAATCACCGGCTCAGCAGCTTTACCTGAGTCCACCACTTCTTGGTGGCTCAAGGGGTGAGGGGAGATGCCTGCAGCGAGGTTGGTGATGAGTGAAAGCCCCAACACCTCCATGCCCGCTTCTCTCGCGGCGATTGCTTCCAGCGCAGTGGACATGCCAACGATGTGGCCGCCCATGGCCTTAGCCATCTGAACTTCAGCGGGTGTCTCGTAGTGGGGGCCCCGGAACTGGACGTAAACGCCCTCGTCAAGACTTGCATCGATGCTGCGGGCAACGTCCCGGAGCCGTTTGGAGTAGAGATCTGTCAGGTCAATAAAGGTTGCACCCTCGAGCGGGGACGCGGCGGTCAAGTTGATGTGGTCGGAAATCAGGACCGGAGTGCCAGGCTTCCAGGATTCCCTAATTCCACCTGCTCCGTTGGTGAGGACCATGACCTTGGCGCCGCAGGCTGCTGCTGTGCGGACAGAGTGGACGACCGCCCGTACGCCCTTATCCTCATAGAAATGCGTTCTAGCACCCAGAACCAGGGCGTGTGAGCCATTCTCAAGTCGAATTGACCTGATCGTGCCCGTGTGGCCTGGAATGCCGGAAGCGTGGAAGCCTGGGACATCGCTCGCGGGAATTTCGGCGACAGTTTCGCCGAGAAGATCAGCGGCTTTGGCCCAGCCACTGCCGAGAGTAAGGGCGACATCGTGGCTCTGGACTCCGGAGAGTTTCTGGATGACGGCGGCGGCGTCGCTCGCCAAGGCGAAAGGGCTATCCGGTGCTTGAGAGGGCTTTGCAGACATGAAAACAGACTACTCAGGATTCGAACGGCTGGCACCCGTGAGGGCTAGGAGACGACGGCGATGATGTGGCCACCGGTGATCGAGTCACCGACGTTCACCCCAACAGATTCCACAGTGCCATCCTTCGAGGCCATGATTGGTTGTTCCATCTTCATAGCCTCGAGCACACAGATCAGGTCACCGGCAACGACGGAATCTCCGGGGGACACCAACACCTTCACCACTGTGGCCTGCATCGGTGAAGAAATTGTGCCCTCGGCGCGTCCAGCACCGGCAAGGCGGGTGATTGCGCGCTTTGGGGCCTTGCCCAGGCTTGCGTTCTGGCCAGCGGCAAAGATTCCGGCAGGAACACCAACTTTGAGTCGCCGTCCCTCGACTTCAACAACGACAGTGCGATAAAGCTCGCCCTGGTCGAAGCCTTCCTCAATGGCACCATCCCAGGGCTGAATCTCAGTCGCGAACTCAGTTTCAATCCAGCGGGTGTGGACGGCAAAGTCCTCTGCCTTTGATGCAATGAAGGCCGGGTCGTCCAGTACAACGCGGTGGAACGGAATCACTGTGGGCAGGCCCGTAATTTCAAACTCTTTGAGAGCGCGACGCGCTTTCTCAATCGCGTCCTTCCTGGTGGCGCCGGTGACGATTAGCTTGGCCAGAAGGGAGTCAAATGCACCGGTGATGACGTCACCGGTGGTGATGCCGGAATCAACTCGAACTCCCGGGCCACCGGGGAAGCGAATGGTGTGAATGGGCCCAGGTGTTGGCAAGAAGCCTCGACCGGGGTCTTCTCCGTTGATGCGGAACTCAATCGAATGTCCGTGGCGTGGCGGGTCGGAATACCCCAGCAGTCCGCCCTCAGCGATTCGGAATTGCTCCCGGACGAGGTCGATTCCCGTGATCTCTTCTGACACGGGGTGCTCGACCTGGAGACGAGTATTGACCTCCAGGAAAGAGATGGTGCCGTCCTTGCCAATCAGGAACTCGCAGGTTCCAGCGCCGATGTAACCGGCTTCTTTCAGAATCGCTTTGGAGGATTCATAGAGGATGCGCTCTTGTTCGTCTGAGAGGAAGGGTGCTGGCGCTTCCTCGACAAGCTTCTGATGACGACGTTGGAGCGAGCAGTCTCTGGTGGAGACCACCACCACATTCCCCGCCGCATCAGCCAAACATTGCGTCTCCACGTGTCGAGGCTTTTCGAGGTACTTTTCAACGAAGCACTCACCGCGGCCGAAGGCCGCGATGGCCTCGCGGGTCGCTGACTCGAATGCCTCGGGGATCTCCTCAATCGTGTGAGCGACCTTCAGGCCTCGTCCGCCGCCGCCGTGTGCGGCCTTTATGGCAACGGGAACTCCATGCTTCTTGGCAAAGGCAACGATTTCTTTGGCATCAGTGGCCGGCTCGCTGGTGCCAGGCGCCAGTGGCGCCTTCACTTTCTGGGCGATGTGCCGGGCAGAAACCTTGTCGCCGAGAGCCCGAATCGCTGAGGGAGGTGGGCCAACCCAAATGAGCCCGGCATCAATGACCATCTGGGCAAAGTCAGCATTTTCTGAGAGGAAGCCATAGCCCGGGTGAATGGCGTTGGCGCCAGATCTTTTGGCGATGGACAGAATCTTTTCTGGAACGAGGTAGGTCTCGGCACTGGTGTTGCCGTTTAGGGCATAGGCCTCATGGGCAAGGCGGACAAACCGGCCGTTGCGGTCTTGATCCGCATAGACAGCGACGGTGTTGATCCCGGCGTCTTTCGCCGCCCTGATCACCCGAACAGCGATTTCACCTCGGTTGGCAATAAGTAACTTCGAAATAGCGGCCACACCGAGAGTTTAGGGCGAAAGACAAGCCACTGGTCGTAGCTCTTGCCCAAACGAATCAAGAAATCTTTGGTCCTGAACTACAGCGGAATGTTGCCGTGTTTTCCGGCGGACACCCGCGGAGTCTTCGTCCGCAAGGCCCGCAAGCCTTTAACGATGACGCTTCTGGTGGCTGCTGGCTCAATGACGCCGTCGATTTCGCCGCGTTCAGCGGCGAGAAAGGGGCTTGCGACGCTGTAGGTGTATTCGGTGGCGAGTTTTGCCCGCACCGCGTCCACATCCTCTCCAGCATCTTCGGCTTTCTTGAGATCACCGCGATAAAGGATGTTGACCGCTCCTTGGCCACCCATAACGGCAATTTCAGCGGTAGGCCATGCGAAGTTGAGGTCGGCGCCAAGCTGCTTGGAGCCCATAACGATGTATGCGCCACCGTATGCCTTACGGGTAATGACAGTAATCAAAGGAACACTTGCTTCTGCGTAAGCGTAGAGAAGTTTCGCGCCACGCCGAATCACACCCGTCCATTCTTGGTCGGTTCCAGGCAAATAGCCGGGAACGTCGACCAAGGTGATGATTGGAATCCCGAACGCGTCGCAGAAGCGAACAAAACGCGCTGATTTCTCACCAGCATCGATGTTCAGGGTGCCAGCCATGTGGTTTGGCTGGTTGGCGATGATGCCGACACTGCGCCCTTCGACGCGGCCAAAACCGATCACAATGTTGGGGGCGAAGAGTGGCTGCACTTCGAGGAAAGACCCAGAGTCCACGATTCCTTCAATAATGGCGACAACGTCGTAAGGAACTGACGCGCTATCGGGAATGACATCGTTGAGGCGGCGATCCCGATCAGTAATTTCCACGTCGATATCCGACCCGTAGACCGGGGGCGCCACCTCGAAGTTGTCGGGCAGGTAAGACAGTAGAACCCTTGCGTAGTCGAAAGCGTCTGTCTCGTCGCTTGCCAAATAGTGGGCAACACCGGAGACCTTGTTGTGGGTGAGCGCTCCACCGAGCTCTTCCATACCCACGTCTTCACCAGTGACTGCCTTGATAACGTCGGGGCCGGTAACAAACATCTGGCTGGTCTTGTCGACCATGATGACGAAGTCGGTCAGAGCTGGTGAGTAGACGGCCCCACCGGCAGCCGGACCACAGACAATCGAAATCTGTGGGATCACACCTGAGGCCCTGGTGTTCCGCTTGAAGATTTCGCCATACTTCCCGAGCGCAGTCACACCCTCTTGGATTCTTGCCCCACCAGAATCCAAGATTCCAATGATGGGGACCTTGGTCGACAGCGCAAAGTCCATGACCTTGATGATCTTGTCGCCCGCTACCTCACCCAAAGACCCGC
Source organism: Actinomycetota bacterium (assembly GCA_009704535.1). Lineage (GTDB taxonomy): Bacteria > Actinomycetota > Actinomycetes > Actinomycetales > Microbacteriaceae > Pontimonas. The sequence goes on along the minus strand of WLEA01000041.1, from coordinate 7,769 downwards.
CAAATACGGTGAAGTCCTGACTGAAGAGCGCAACCTGGCGACCGTGAATGGTGCCCACTCCGGTAACGACAGAGTCGCCATAGGGGCGCTTCGCGTCCATGCCAAACGCTGATGAGCGGTGACGAACAAATTCATCGAACTCGACGAACGAACCCTTATCGAGGAGCATCTCGATGCGCTCCCGGGCAGTCATTTTGCCCTTGGCGTGCTGTTTCTCGATTGCGGCTTCGCCGCTCGCGGTCACTGCTTCGTGGTAGCGGGCTTTGAGGTCAGCAATGCGCGCGGCAGTGGTGGGTGAGGTCGGCTCGGAGCTGTCGTCTTTCACGCGATTTACCCTACTCGCATCGAGAGAAATCTAGGGGGTGGTAAACGTGCTGTTGCGCCACTTAGCCCACTCCAGCGCCAACAGCTGCAGTTTGTGTCTCCAGGGATTGCGCACGGCCAACACGGCGGCCTTCATGCGAAGCGGCGGTCTGTCGGGGTTCCAGCTTGACCAGGATTCCCACGAGTAGCGCAGGGGGCGCTCTTGGATCATCCAATATGCGGCAAATTTTTGTGCCGGGTGGGGGTCTGGACTCCAGGGTTTCATGAGCTCAGCGGTGACGCCGCTGGGTTCTAGCACCTGGCGAATATCTGCGATCAAGTCCCACTGGCTTGCCTGCGTGACCCACACCGGTTTTCCCAACATGCTGGCTTCTACCCCAATGGTGGACCGCTCAACGATGACGTAGTCAGCGCGTGTAATCAAGTCATAGGAGTTGACGCTGTCGTTATGCCAGTAAACCTTCAGGGTGGGGTGGTTGGCCGCCAGGGTCTTCACGTCGCGGATCTCGCGAAGAAAATAGCGACGGCTCTTGGAGCCAAGGTTCGGGTGCAGGCGAAGGATTAGGTCAACGCCCGACTTTTCAAGAATTGACATCATCAGGTCAAACGCTTCGAACTGATGCGCCCAGGAATCAATCGTCCACATCGGTCCGAATGCGAGGAATTCATCGAAGGATGAGGCAAAGAAGACCGCCGTCTTTCGATCCGACGATGTCTCGAGAGGGCCGGCCTGCCAGAGCCCGGAGAAGTTGTTGGTTCCGCCGGTGGGCGCCATGCGCAGTGATAGCCATTCCTTTGCCAATACCTCGATGTCCTTGCGGCTGAGTCTCTTGGTGAGTGGGTCAATTTCTGCTTGCGAGGCAAGCCGATCGTGGGGCTGAGTACTTCCGGCATAGTAAGAATTTGGTCGTGCCCGACCGTTTTCATACAGGGTGACGGGGATTCCGTAGTGCTCGGCAACTCGTCGGGCCGCTTTTTGGCGAGAGGTGCGCCCATTGGGAATGAACACCGCGTCTGGCGGAGCTGCTGACCACAGCGCATCGAGCGCCCAGTATGTTGCTAGCGCACCGCGGTGAAGCTCTGAGCGCAAGCTAGTGACCGCTCTGGTGTTTGGAAGCTCGTGCACTCGGAAATACGTCAACAACTCTGACTCAATCGCCGTATCGACATCACTGCGGTGTTTGTCCCTCACCTGGGCCCTGCTATCGGAGGGGGCTGAGAGTTCAACGATGGTGGCGCCGAGCGAGCGAACCACGTCGCCAAAGGCCTGGTGTTTGGCCTGGTGGCCCAGCATTCTTGCCACCCAGGTGGGCGGCAAATCTTGAGAAATAGTGGTCCACCTACCGATATCGAGGACCTCGACGCTCGCCCCAGTATCGCGCTGGTCAGCGATAAGGGACGCGACTACGGAGCGGGATTTCTCTGTGGCACCGATGTAGTGAACGACGCAGACCTTCGTCACGACGAACTCCGACGTCGAAGCCACCACACGAGAGGCGCACCAAATGGCCCAGCGATCGCGAGTAGCCGGAGGAACCATCCAGCGAGAGCGCCTTTGCCGGTGTGGAGTCGTCCGCTGAAGAGTGCCTCCCTGGCCAGCCGCTTGAGTTCGGGGTGGAGCGGCGTGGAAGCGAACTTGGTCGACATTGCCGCTTCCGCAGCGAACCAATACTTCCAGCTGGGGTTCACGTCCTCCCATCCGCGGGAATGGCGACGCACGAGGTGCCAGGGCTTCACCGGACCCGAGTAGTGAATCAGGCTCGAGCGATCAAGTTCCTTCTGTTGGGCATGCCAACTGGAAAGGAAATTGAATCGCACATCAATGGCGTGGTAGTTGTCCTTGTAGAGCGTGTTGAAGAGATGCTGCTCGGAACTAAACCGTTTCTCGGGAAGGTTCGCGAGCTCTGCGACCCAGGGCGCCCGCGGCTCCGCTGTCCAGCCGAGCACACCCGCATTGAATCCTTCAAAGCGGGTGTGGGGGCTCTCCAGTTTCTGCGCGACCACGAGTGATGCTCCTCGAGGTGCAGTAAAAAGGGTGTCAAAAAAGTCGTCCCAACCGTCGCGGGCCACGATGTCCAAATCGATCCACAGGTGGGGCTCTGGGACCTGGTCAGAAATCACGAACTTCGAGAACGTGGTGATGGTCAGGTGGCGCCGCTCAGTGAAGAGTGGGTGTGCGGTGAGTTCGCGGACATCGTGGGGGACATTCAGCGCTTGCAGAAGGGACTCAACCAACTGACGATGTGGTGCACTGAGCTTGCCTGTGAAAAATCCAACGATGACCGAAAAAGGTCCTTGTGCCGTGGTCGTCAGTGAATGCAGAAGAACGCAGAAGGCATAAACCATGTGGTCATCAAGTGCGACGGCAACAACCCGCGCGGGCGCGGACTTGGAAGGAGACTTCGGATTCACCGGATGCCTCTCGTGCTGGGAATCAATGCAGGGGGTGGGTGCCTCGGGGGGCTCTGGAGGCCAGAGGACCCAGCAACCCGACGAGCACTCGACCGAGTGGGCCAAGAGTTACAAGAATACGGAGAAAGACGAGGCCCGCGTGGTCTCGTTGCCAGCGAACTTTACCTGAGCGCAGTGCCGTGCGCTGGCGACGATGTGTTTCAGCCACGAGGGAAGGATCATCGAGTCCTCTGAGGAACTCAGCTTCAGCGTTGAACCAGGCGGACCAGGGGCACGAATGCCTCAAGCATGGACCACTAAGCGAGCGTGGCAGATGCCACGGTTTATGGGCGCCGGCGTAATGAATGATGAAGGGAGGTTCAACGTCAGGGATTCTGTCGATTCGATAGGTCAAGGAGTTATACCGCTCGGACACGGTTTTGGCCGTTGGAGCATAAAGCTCGTTGAACAAATACTGCTCTTGGGTGTCAACGAGCTCAAGCTCGTTGAGCCTGGAACTCCAGTCACGCCTGGACCCTGCTGGCCAGCCCAGCACACCCGCATTGAAGGGAAGCCCCAGCTTGTCTGCGCCGCGTTCTGCGACGAGAAGCCCCTGCTGCGTCGTCGTTGAATCAAGCAGGCCAAAAATGCGGTCCCAGCCCGGTAGCGCGACGGTGTCGGCATCGAGCCACAGGTGTGCATCGGGGTTCTGATCAGCCAAAAGGAACTTCGCAAATGTGGTCGGTGAAATGTGGCCTTGCGTGATGAAGCGAGGGTCGTTGCCGAGATCGGAGAACGAGTAGAGAACACCTAGATGGTCCATGATTCGACCGAGGTAATCTCGGTCGCCCTCGGGCAGAGTGCCGGCCAGGTAGCCGATGGTGAGCCGGAACGGCTCAGTAGTGGTTCGCTGCAGCGACGACATCACCACACCGAGGCCATAGACCATCTGGGAATCAATTGCGCAGACGACGTGACGAACGGGCGCAGCGATGCTTTTTTGGCGGGAGGCCATTGCCTAGAGACCACCGTCTCGTTGCCACTGGATTTGAGCCTTAAGGCCTTCTTCAAGACTCGTGGAGTTAACGAAACCAAGCTCCTGTGAGGCTTTAGTCGTGTCGCCGAATGTTCGATCCTGATCCCCGCGTGCTTTGTCGTGGTGGCGAACATCGAGAGTGCGTCCCACTAAGTCGGAGATGATGGCGAGCGCCTCGTTGAGGCTTCGCTCCATCGAACCTGCGATGTTGTAGACCTCTCCAACACGCGCAGAGTTGAGAGCCGAAATGGTGCCAGCGACGCAATCGTCAATGAAGGTATTGGACCGGGACTGATCACCCGTTCCGTATAGGTCGATTGCCTCGCCGGCGAGAGCCTTGCTAATGAACTTGCGGTAGGCCATGTCTGGCCTCTGGCCCGGCCCGTAGACGGAGAAGTAGCGCAACACGGTGACTGGGACATCGGAATCCCGCATATACGCGAAGGCTAGATTTTCAGCGGCCAGCTTCGTCACCCCGTAGGGCGACACCGGTAATGTTGGCATGTTTTCATCCCCCACCGCGTTCTTCCCGTAAACCGAAGATGTCGAAATCTGCACGAACTTCTTGAGTGGCCAACGCTTGGCCTGGTCCATGAGCCTCGCGACACTCGAGAGGTTGCACGAGCTATAGAGCTCGAAGTCGCTCCAGCTGAGGCCGAGGCCCGGCATAGCGGCTTCGTTGATGACGTGGTCAATATCCGCGGGAAGAACTGAGAGGTCGTCGTGTCGCAGGTCGAGGCGATGCGCGTCAACACCGCGCAGAGACGAGATTGTGTCGAAGCGCTGGATCTTTTCATCAGGCGGATAGAGGCCGCCGAGTAATCCATCAACGGCGATAACGCGGTCGCCCTGTGCGCTCAGTTTCTTGGTAACAGCGGAGCCCACAAAGCCAGCAGCGCCGGTAACCAGAACTGTGCGGCTCACGGTTGTCCCCTCGTCATCATTTTCTAAGACCCATACACCTTGTCATATAAGGCAATCGCGGAATCACTACCCCACACGGCCTTAGCCCTTGAGTGGATTGCCGCGCGACGCTTGAGGCGCTTGCTCGGGGGAGTCTGCGATTGCGTAGTCAGCAAGGTTTCTAGAGTAGAGCTCGAAGTGAATGTGTGGCCATGGCCCAAGAGCGCCACCATTTCTGGCATTCCGCCCACGGCTCTCACAATCGGGAGCACACCGACTGAAGCAGCTTCTGCGATAACGAGAGGAGCGTTCTCCGCGCGGGACGACACCACCAGAACATCGGATTGTGCCAGCACGTTCTGAAGACCCTCGGAGGATAGGGAGCCAGCTCCTCTGATGCCCGCAGCGATAAAGCCCTCGCCGCCGTGCCCCACCAACACCAGCTCGGCGCCTGAGGACGCAAGACCAGCACACGTGAAGGCATCAACGGTCGTGGCGACGTCTTTCACTGGGTCAGAGAGATTCTGTGCGATGACGACAATTCGGAAAGTTGTGTCTTGCTGTGTAGCCTCCTGAGTTTTTTCCGCAGTGAACTGGGGATTGACTGGGTTGGGGATTACGGTGATTTCCCGCCCACGCATGGCGCTGCTGCGTTTCGCCTGATCCGCGAGCCAGCTGCTTGGCGCAACGAGCGTGAGGTCTTTGACCTGCGAGAGCTCGTCACGTTTGCGCTCCAGGTTGACCATGACCTTGTGGTGCCAGCCCTTGCGCACTGCTGGGCACGAATAACAAGTGCCTTCGTAACCGGAGCACTCAAGGCTGTAGTGACAGGCGCCCGTGAAGGGGTTCATGTCGTGCAGGGTCCACACCACGCGCGTGTCGGGCCATGTTGTGGCAATGTCTGCGAGCGATAGCGCGCCGTTGATGCCGTGGAGATGGATGATGTCGGGGCTGGTGATAGCTCTCGCAAGGTGGCCGGATCGCTCGTCTCTGACCAGGCTGATGGGGGAATCAAAGTCAGGGTTTCGAACGAGAAAGTCATCCGTGGCGGCCGAGAGCGTGTGAAGCGGGGCAGACAGCGGGGCTGCTCGAAGATTCGAAGTAATCACCGTGTGGAGGGAAGAATTCCTGCCGTGCTGGCGCTGGGCGTCGGAGAGAATTCTCGCCACCGACCCAGCTCCACCTGAGGAGGAGAAGCTGACATGAGCGACGGAGGAAACCACAGCACTACGCTAGTTGGAGATGAACAATCTGGGGAGCCTGTCTCTCCCCGCGCGTTCGTGGGAGGGATAGTACGGCCGTGACCCCACTAGCCCCCGTCGTACTTCTCGGATACGCGAGGCCAGCGTTCACTGCTCGCGTATTTGAGCAAATCCGCCGTGCGCAGCCATCGCAACTTCTTCTGGTGATGGATGGGCCGCGGAGCAACAAGCCCGGCGATGCCGACAATGTCAAGCGCACGCGGGAGCTTGCCGAGCAGGTTGACTGGGACTGCGAGGTCACTCGCATCTATTCCGATGTGAACCTAGGTCTTAAGGAGCGCGTGTCATCGGGGCTGACAGAAGTCTTTTCCAAGGTCCCCGAAGCAATCATTCTGGAAGATGACTGCCTTCCAGACCCCACCTTCTTCCGCTACGCCACAGAGCTCCTCGAGCGCTACCGCGAGGATGCTCGCGTTGGAGTGATTAGCGGCAGTTCGCGCCTCCGCGGCAAACAGGTGAGTCCCTATTCCTACGACTTCTCGGCTGACGTTCGTATTTGGGGCTGGGCGACATGGGCAAGAACATGGAACCCGTTTGTCGAAGGTGGAGACCTTGACGCGGTGTGGTCCCCAGACGACGTTGAGGCCGTGGTGGCAAGCTTGCCCGCCGGCGCCAGGCGCTCATCTGTGCGGACCATGATGTCCAGGGCCGTCGGGTTGGACTCGTGGGCGATGCCCTTTGTGGTGCATTGTTTGCGCAGGGGCTACGCAAACCCGGTCCCGGCAAACAACCTCGTGAGCAACATCGGTTTTGGAAGCATGTCGACCCACACAAAGTTCGAGAGCTATGTCGCAGAAGTTCCCGCGAGCGCGATGACGTTCCCGATGGAGCACCCGCCGGAGGTTCTGATTAATCGGGCATTGGATATGTGGGAATCTCGCCGTGACCAGTGGGAGACCTTCCGCTATCCACTCGCTCACCCCATAGATACAGCGGGCAGGCTACTGCGATACGTGACAACGTTGCTTCGGCGCGAGGCCAGTCACTAGAGCCACAATCTGGCAACGACCAGGGTAGATTGGTCGCTTACAAGAAGCATGCTCTGCAAAGGAATGGCAATTCGGTGAAAAAAGCACTCATCACAGGAATTACGGGTCAAGATGGCAGTTACTTGGCCGAACTGCTTCTAGTCAAAGGCTATGAAGTTCATGGAGTCGTTCGCCGCTCGTCGACACTGAACACTGCTCGAATCGACCACCTTCTTGCTGACCCGACGATTGCGGATTCGCGGCTTTTTCTGCACTACGGGGATCTCAGCGACAGCTCCAGGCTGATTGCTTTGGTCGAGTCTGTGGCACCCGATGAGATTTATAACCTTGCTGCCCAGTCACACGTTCGGGTCAGTTTTGACGAGCCAGAACACACCGGGAACACCACGGGGCTTGGAAGTATTCGACTTCTGGAAGCAATCCGAATGGTGGGGATCTCCACCAAGTTCTACCAAGCGTCTAGTTCCGAGATGTTTGGTGCCACCCCTCCGCCTCAGAACGAGCACACACCGTTCTATCCTCGCTCCCCCTACGGTGCCGCAAAGTTGTATTCCTACTGGGTGACCAAGAACTATCGTGAGAGCTATGGCATGTTCGCCACGAACGGCATCCTCTTCAACCACGAGTCACCTCGTCGCGGTGAAACATTTGTGACACGGAAGATCACACGTGCTGTCGCGCGGATCAAGGCTGGCATTCAGGACAAGCTGTATCTCGGCAACTTAGATGCGATCCGCGACTGGGGCTACGCACCGGAGTTTGTGGAGGCCATGTGGTTGATGCTTCAGGCCAATCAGCCGGATGACTTCGTTGTTGCTACCGGCACGGAATACAGTGTTCGTGATTTCCTCGGATTTGCCTTTG
>WLEA01000040.1 GCA_009704535.1 Actinomycetota bacterium | reverse complement strand
CTCAGCCAATCGCACTCAGGCGAGGTTCTTCTGGGCCTGCGCCCAGAAGACATCACAGTGACAGCGAGCCCTACCGGGCACGCCACCATCGAACAAATCGAGTTGTTGGGACCACGAGCCGTGGTCACCCTGAAACTCGGTGACGACAAAGTTGTCAGTGTTGTGGAAGCAGGGCCTTTGGCAGCGCTCTCCACCGGCGCTAAAGCGATTCTGTCGTTTGCGCCTGGCGCAGCGCACCTGTTCGATGCAACAACAGAAGATCGCCTCTAGGAAGCCCCCGCCTGGCCTCTATACGGGATTCAGTCCCCACGACGAAGCAAAACCCAGTCAATTGGACTGTCCCGTTTCACGCGCAGCTCTCGAGGGCTGCTACGAGCTCATACACCGAGGCGTTCTAGGTGCAGAGGGTCAGTCCGAGCGCTATCCGTCATTTTGGGGTCCTAAAGATGATTTCCCCCAAAGGCCGCAAAGGAAATGTGCGGCGGCTCCGGGTTGCGTAAGGTACGGGCCACGACGGTCTGGATTCCAGGACGTTGTCCGCACTGAAGCCTCGACCTGGTCGAGGCTTCAGTGCTAAAGAACTTCGCTTGCGGTAGTGTTTGCCTGCCCGCGCGGAGAGGTCCCCCCAGAGAGCGAAACCACTACTTCATAGCGTGGCTCATGGGCACTAAATCTGAGGGGGCGTCCCCTCGAATCGGAATACCTGCCCCAACCAGAGCGGCTGGCCGTTGTCGTCTATTTTCTCAAACAAGTGAGTCAAGCTTTCCGTCCAGCGCCTCTGTACATCGCTCGCCGACAGTAGCTGGTGTGAGTTCTCAAAGCCGATAGCACTGTGGAATTCACAGACCAGAATCTCCTCGTGGCGCCAAATCGTATAGTCCGAAATGCCGGCCTCAGACAAAAGATCAAGTAGCTCCTCCGGGACCCGAGTGTGAGCCCTGTCGTACTCTTCGCCTGCCCCTGGCTTTAGGCGGTAGATGAAGCGAACGCGCTCGGAGCTCACTTGACAGATCCAGCTATCGCGCCCGACATAATCTGGCGTTGCATAAGCAGGTAGACGACTATCACTGGAATCAGAGCGATAATCAGACCGGCGCTAATCAACGGAATCGAAATGTCGTATTGCCCAGAGAGCAATGCGACCCCCACCATCAGTGTGGTTTTCTCGGTGCCACCCATGATTACCAATGGCAGCAACAAGTCGTTCCACATCCACACGAAATTGAGGATAGAAAGCGCCGCCAACGCGGGAACGCTGACCGGTAGGAGTACCGAAAACAACACTCTCAGGTGTCCCGCTCCGTCCATTTGCGCTGCTTCGATCATCTCGATAGGGACCGAGCGAAAGTATGCGGCCAAAATGTATGTTCCGAGTGGAAGCCCAAAAGCGGCCAGCGACAGAATCAGTCCTCGATAGGTTCCACCAAGCCCGATGTCCAAAATCGTCTGATGCAGCGGGTAAATGATTGCTTGGCTCGGGATTACCAGCATGGAAATGATGAACAAGAAAATCAGATTTCTTCCCGGAATCTTTGTCATTGTGACGACGTACGCGACAAACAAAGCACTCACAGTCGTGAGAACCATTGCGCCAAACGTTGCCACAACGCTGTTGAAGAGAAGCCGACCGACCTGCATCCTCTCAAAAGTCTCCAGGTAGTTCGCGAGGGTTAGCGAGGAAGGTAATCCCATCGGGTTACTCGCAAACTCCCCGCTGGTCTTGAACGAACTCAAAATTGTGAAAATCAGGGGGTAGAGAGCTGCAATCGCGAACATGGAGAGGACAACGACCGCGGCCGCACGCCCAACAGACGATCGAAGGCCCGAAAATCGAAGGGCGGCACGAGGCGGTTCGGCGGGAGCCTCGCCAATTACCAGATTTGGCAGACTACTCATGGTCTCATCCCTTTCGCGCCCTCGTTGTACATATACCGAACGGTGAAAACAGAGATGACGGCAACGAAAAGGAACAGGGCGAGGCCAATCGCCGACCCATAACCGCGATCCAGGAATTGAAAGGTAGTAAGAAAGACGAGGAACTCAGGCAACATAGTCGCGTCTCCTGGGCCGCCTCGGGTGAGAGCGTAGATAAGGGGGAACATCCAGATCAACACCCCAGACGCGCACAGCACAGTCCAGTAACCGACCATTGGCTTGATCATGGGAAGTACGACCTGCACCAGCATTCTCCAAAAGCCCGCGCCGTCCAACCGAGATGCCTCGATGATTTCGCCAGGAATGGTTGATAACGCAGACAAATAGTTCAAGACACCGAGCCCGAAGAAACTCCACAGCGCCACCCCCACAAGTGAGAACAGAGCGCTGGTAGAGCCATTGAGCCATTCGATAGCAAGGTTGTCGAAACCGAGCGATCGTAGAATCTCATTCAGGGGACCGTCAGGGGCGAGAATCTGCCGGAACATGATGCCCACCACAATGGGGGCAATCATGTAGGGCAAAAAGAATGACGCTCTGAAAAACTTCCAACCGGGCACCTGGAGGAACAGCAGCAAAGCGAGGATTAGTGGGAGAAAGACCCAAATTGGCAGAGTCGAGACTACCAAGAGAGCGTTTGTGAAGGCCTTGATGACAGTTGTGTCCGTCAACATGCGCTCGTAGTTGCCAAAACCGATAAAGGTCGGTTCTTCGAAACCTCTAGTCTCAAACAGACTGAGCCAGAAACCTCTGATCAGCGGAATCAGCTTGAAGCCAACCGCAAGAGCGATGCCTGGCGCCAACAGAATGAGCCCAACAGTTAGCTCACGCCTCCATCTCCGAGACCGGCTGGTCCCGACAGATTGCGCGTCACGCTTGTCAAGCTTTCGATCCGACATGGCACCCTCCGCTCATTGAACTGAGTGGGCCACCACCGTAATGGTGGCCCACTCAATCTCTCAACCTAGGTCTTACGACCTAGCTTTTTCCAGGACTTGCTTCGAGAGCTTTCTGCATCTCTTCGACCCAGCCATCAATCGTCATCTGGCCAAGTGCAACTTCCTGCCAACCACGAGCCAGTGCATCGGCTTCCTGGCTGCTGAGCAACACACCGACGTGCAATGTCGGCTTGGAGATGATTTCCTGAATCTGCATCAATGCAGGTGAGTCTGGGAGAACGCTCGTGTCAACGCCCTTGTGCAGAGGTTGACCGCCCACCAGTTCGGCCCACAGTTGACCGTGAGTAACCCCACCGATCCACTTGACCAGTTCAAAGGCTGCCTCTTGGTTCTCACTCCAGGTAGTCACACCGTAGACGGAACCTTCGATGCCTGAGAAGCTGCCAGAGAGAGGTGCCGAAGACTCGATTGCTGGGTACAGCATCGCGCCTACGTTCTCTGCTCCCATGGTCTCGCCGAAGGCTTTCCAGTTCACAGCATCCGACATGATGGTGGCAGCAAATCCGGCTTCACCAGACTGGAAGATATCCGCACCATCGGGCAACATCGAAATAGAAGGTGCACTTGAGTTAGTCCATCCATTAGCGGTGATGTTCGCTAGCCCTTCAAGAACTGACCTCATCTTCGGGTCGGTCCAAGGAAGGTCTCCGCGAAGCACTGCTCGCATGTCGTCCTCAGTCAGATAGTTTCGCGCAACTTCTGGGAAGTTCCAGTAGGCAGGGAAAACGCCAGTGAGACCCAGAGCTTGACAGGTCTTTCCGATTGCCTGGATGGCGTCACACGCTTCACCAAACTCCTGGATAGTTGCCGGCGGGTTCTCAGGGTCGAGTCCAGCCTCTGTCAGGACCTGCTTGTTGTAGTACATGATGTTGCCCTGATAGCTAAAGGGCAAGCCGTAGCAGTCCTGGCTTGGGTCAAACTCGAGACACGTCCCCGCGTAGGTCAAGAGCTCGTCGCCGACTGCCCTGACGTCCTCGGGAATAGGAACATAAGCCAAACGGCGGTCAAAGAGCTCGAAGCCCGCGTTGTTTGCCATTACGTCCGGGCCCGACTCGCTTGCAATGTATGGGCCCTGCACTTCGTTGTACCTGTCAAAAGGCACAATTTCTGATTCAACCTTGATGGTGGGGTTCGCGGCTTCGAACGCTGCAATGCTCGCATTCCAGAATTCAGGGCCACCCACTTCCCAGTGAAGCAACTTGATGGTGATGACTTCAGACGCTGATTCGCTCGCAGTCGAATCAGAATCGTCCGTCGCACCCGCGGCGCATCCGCTCAACACCAGCGTCGCTGCTGCGCCAAGGGCGATGAACGATCGTGAGTAAGAGGACAATGACCTCACCCCACCTTTTTGTACTTTTCTATCTGCAGTGTGTAACACTTCAGACCCTCATTTCTGTTTGTGTGATTATCTTCGGTATTCAGTTATGGGTGAGCGGTCTAGCGGGCTTCCACCAACAAGGTTTGGCCTTCAGACTCAGAACTATGAATGATTGCCTCAACGACTGCTAGGCAATGGACGGCATCGTCGAGATTGACACGAAGGTCCGCGGTGACACCGTCATAAACATCAAGGAAATGAGAAATCTCACTGACAAGAGCAGGGTCTGGTGAGTTCGGTGTCGGGGTGGAATCAGAGTGATTCCGAAAACGGCCCAACGTAGTGCCAGATGCGCCAGTGACCAACACTTCGTCAAACACTGTGTCAACCAATTCAGCCGGAAAGACATACTCACCAGAGATGTGCGTCTCGGAGCCATTGTGGTGGTGAAGGTTCGCCTCAAACCCCACGCAGAGGCCCTCTTTGATGGTGTGCCTCGAGGACACTGAACCAACCGGAGAGTTCGCGAACCAGGTTGCCAGGTCAATGTCGTGAATGCCGGTCAGCAGCGCAGGATGTTCACCGGGATAGAGCTCGAGCAATGCCATCGAGCGATCTCGCCGAAAGCTCATCGTAACTACGGGGTGGCGGGAATTCTCCAACGACTGCCAGATCTCAAGATGAGGGGCGCTAAATCGCATGATGTGGCCGGGCATACACGCCACACCAGACTCTCTCGCCGCCTCTCTAATCTGGCTTGCTTCCGCGCTACTCGCGGCTAACGGCTTTTCAATAAGGCATGGAATACTGCGCTCAAACAACGACTGAGCAATCTCACGATGAGTCCAGACCGGAGTGACTACGGCCGCCACGTCTATAGGGATTGACGCGGGCAGGTCCGAAAGCGTCCCCACTACAGGAATCTGCCGATCGCCATCAGGACTTAGGGTTGACGTCCCGGAATGCATCGGGTCGACAATGGCGGCGACCCTCGCGCGACCGGTGGCTTCCCATGCCGCAAGGTGGTCCCTGCCAAAGCGCCCCAAGCCGAATAGGAGGGTGTGAATCATGAGAGATTTTCCCCTCTCTCGACTGAGGCAAGTGCAGATTTGACCAGACGTTCCAAGCCGTCAACCGCGACTGGAATACAGCCCTCGTCGACGTCGAAGAGACCTGTGTGGAGAGGCAAAATTGCGTCGGCGCCGACCGGGGTGACACCCAGCTTGAAATAGAGCGTGGGCCCACGCTCAGCGAGTAGAGAAAAATCGTCGGTGGTCAAGGGGGGCTCGGTAAGTTCAACAATGGTGTGTTTGGTTTCCGGCAAAACCTCCAGCGCAAGCGACACGAGGCCAGGCGAGTTAACGACAGCCGGCATCTGGTTGGCCCAGGTGAAATCCGCTGTGACATCGAACTTATTCGCTGAAGCGTGCGCAACTCGCTCGATGACCACCTTCAGCCTCTGACGGACCCCCTCATCATGACTACGGAGAGTGCCTGTGATGAACACCAAATCAGGAACGGCGCTTTGAGATCGGCCACCGGCAATCGTGCCGACGTTGAAAGCAACCAATTCGTTTGGGTTGCGAAACCTTGAGACTGCAGCGTGTAAGGACAAGATTGCGTCTGCCGCTGCCAACAAAGCGTCCCTCGCGAGCGCTGGGGTGGCAGCGTGTGTGGACATGCCATGGAATTCGATACCGAAACCGTCTTTAGCAGCCATCGCGGGGCCCGAATCAATTCCGATTGTTCCTACTTCTAGCTGTGGCCAGCAGTGCAGCCCGACGATTGCATCGTAAGAGTCCCCCAAGAGCCCAGAGTCAAGCATCCGACGTGCTCCCGAAGACTCTCCAAAAGGAATCTCTTCGGCGGGTTGGAAAAGAATGCTCACGTGATCACGCACATCCGGCTCTGAAGCGAGGCGACACGCGAGACCAAGCGCGGCCGTGGTGTGAACGTCGTGGCCGCAGGCATGTGCAACGCCGGCGTTGGCGGAAGCGTAGGGAACCTTCTTGCCGTCCTGAACGGGGTAGGCGTCAATGTCCGCTCTCACGAGCACTTGGATCTTCTTCTGCGCGCCTGGCCAGCGAGCAACCAGCCCAGGACTTTCAGGGTCCTTGTGGACTTCCCACCCGTGGTCGACCAAAAAGGCCTTTATTCGTTCTGATGTCCGATGCTCGCTAAATCGTAGTTCTGGGTCCTTATGAATGGCGCGTCGAAGCTCAACAAGCTCGTGATAGGAGCAATTTGTCACTGTTTCTACCTTCTTGCGCTTATTTGGTACATAATTAGGTTGAGCCTAGATTCCCAAGGACAGGGTTGTCAAGAGGGGGTAAGAAAATGAAGAAAGAAAAAGAGTTTGACACGCAGTCTGTGACTCTCAGCGGTGTCGTCGCACTAATTGGTGCCGAGGACCACTCGCACGCCGCGCGGCGACTCAAGGCAAAGTTTCCTGAATTGGAATGGGTTGACCACAACTCCACAGACAACGTCCCGGAGCATGTTGCGACCATCTCCCTCCGCACCGACCCCGCGCTTCACGAGGGGGCTTTCACCATCAACACCGACACTGGGGGCAGTGCTCCCAAGGTTGAGATGGCGGGGGGGCCGTTCTCGGGCGTCATCTACGGTGTCGAGGAACTAATTCAGCGGAAAAGACCGTCAACCAAAGAATCTGCTGAGCTGACTTTTGCCGCCGGGCTTCAATCCCCCGATCTTCCCTACCGGTCCTTCTGGACGTGGGACCATTCCACCAATTGGAATCTGGAGCAGATAGGCCAGCAGGAGATTGGGGTGTTCAATCCTTACGGGAAACCCCCAGAAGGATTTCTCTCCGACTACATGCGAGCAGTGGATTTTTGCAGCGAAAATCGCATCGGCGGAATCATTGTCTACGGTTTCTTGCGGGACTCGCACGGAGGAGTGAGTTCGGCCAAAGCGCTGTGTGACTATGCGAACGACAGGGGCGTACGCATCATCCCTGGGATCGCCATTGGTGCGTACGGAGGGGTGTACTGGGAGGGTCCCAGTAAGTACAACCTCGCCTCGTGGCTCGGGGACAACCCGAGCACTAAAGCCCAGGCTGAAGGCGCAATTGGGTTCCAAATCGAAGACCTCGACTTCCCTTTGAGCTTCCCCCAGAGCGAGTACACCCTGTCCGCGTGCCCTTCAGATCCGAAGACGATCGAATGGATGGAAGAAGCAGTGTCGTGGCTCGCTGAAACTTTTGCTATCGGCGGCGTCAATATTGAAAGCGGTGACTATGGCGTCTGTGGTTGCGACCGCTGTCTTGCGCGCCGCGGAGATAACGACGACCCCAGCCGGCGGCAAGAGCAACTTGAAAGTTGGTCGCACGCCGATCTGACCCATAACTTTCCACGCCTCTTTGACGCCATCAGATCACGACGCTCAGACGCCTGGGTCTACTGTGAGCTTCAATGGGATAACCTCCTCGACAAAAGTTCAGGGCAGGCCTTCGAGGCAATGCCCCCCGACGCCATCTACCAACACACTGTGAATCGCAGCTATTGGAATCGGGTGTGCAGCGAATTGGCTCCCGGTGCGTTGAATGAATTCCCCCAGTCGCGCAACGCGCTGCGAACTCACATTGCGAGTCAATGGAGTGGCGATTACCGAACAGAGCGTTATCGAGACAACTCAATGGACGTGATGGGCCTAGCCCGGGAGGGAGCGGCCCTCGGCTTCAAGGGACTGACTATGTGGGGAGAAGCCAGTCCACACAATGTCCCTGTCGAACTGAACTATCTGGCCTTTTCGCGTTTCGGGTTTGACGCATCACTTGAGTGGGCGGAGTTTTTCAACGACACCGTTGCGCCATTGTTCGGTGGCCACGCCGAAGCTACGCAGTTTGTCGACATTCTCTCGAAAGCAGATGAGGAGTCACGGCCAAACAAGGCAGCGATCTTGGCTTTGCAGAACCTCACAGTTGAGGCCCTGTCCCAAGCACATGACCAATCTGTTGGCAGGTGGATTTGGCTTGCAGAACATCTCTCGAGACGCCAGCGGATGGCGCCGGATTCCTGATTCACGATGTGGGTCCGCACCGGCAATCTAATGGCCAATAAGTCCGAGGAGATTACTGCTGCAGACTCGGTGCCACTCGCTCGGCGTCAACAGGTCGCTCACAGTGTCTGCCAGAGAGAAGGTCGCCTCAACAGTTTGGTGGTCGAGTCCTGGCGCAAAGTCAGAACCCCACATAAGCCGATCTGCTCCTAACCCCTCGAGCAAGACTTCGACATAAGTGACCGCACCGGCCCCATCAGGGCTTGAGTCGATAGCGTAGGGAGCGGAAAGTTTGACGTAGACGTTGAGTTTCTCAGCCAAACTCAGAATGGGCTGCATTCTTGACACTGCATCCGCCCGACTGGTCGCTGGTCTCCCAGGTAGGCCAAAATGGCTCACCACGACAGTGCACGCGTCGAAACCCAAGAGCGATTCGGTGGCTTCCGCAAGCGACTCAGGGGTGCAGTTGATGCTGACAATCGGTGTCTCCACAGTCGTTAGAGCGCGTTCCTGGAGCGTCGCCGCCAACTCTCGAGACCTGGGCCAATCGTCAAGGTAGAGCGCGTAGCCGAAGAACTCTGGATCCAACTCTTGCGGTTCGCTGGAGGAACTTCCGACATAACGCAAAGGCGCCATCCAGGGGTGGCGCAGGGCAAGATATCGCAGATACTCGTTGTTGCCACGAAAACGCTCCTGCCCTTCGTAGCCCACAACAAGCGCACTCTGGATTCCAAATCTTTCCCGGTAGCCTTCGTAGGCCAGCACCTCGTGGTGTTCAGCGACATTGCCATGGAAGCCGTGCCTAAACAAATGAATGTGGGCATCCGCAAGCATGCTTTCTCAAGTCCTCACTTCTCGCTGGCAGCGACCATTGAGGTCAGGTGCACCTCGAAAACGGTCTGTGGGCGGCCAACACCCCTAGATGCTTCCTTCCCTTTCTCGGCGGCAAAGCCCGCTCTAGCAAGAGAATTCAGCAAACGCCGGGCTGATCGCGCCTCAATCCCATAGGCATCACCCAGTTGCCTCGCCGTCAACGATTTGTGGTCCAGTTTTCGCAGCGCACTGAGCAACCTGGAAAACGCGAGTGGCCCTACCCCCAGCAATTCGGATAGCTCTCTAAAGGCGAGATTCGAATCGCGGGTCCACAGATCTTCTCCCGCTTCGCCAGTCCACGTAGATCCATCGGACAAGACAGCAACGAACATCTGCCGGCTCTTTGAAATGTCGAGCGCTGTTTGGGCGTTCTTTTCGGCAGATTCGACGGTCATGTCGATGCCAAACCCAACGCGCGTTCCCTCCGGGAGCTCATCCATATCAAGCGCTGAACGTTGAGCTGAACGAATTCTCTCGAAGACCGTCTCAACGACACCGCGACTGGTGGTGACGGTAATCGTCTCAGACGTGACCCCAGCAACTTGTCCTCGAAGCTGGCGAGCCACTTTCAGGGCTATTTCTCGGCGTCGCAGGTCTTGAATCTCAAGCTGGTACCGTTCAGTCGCCTTGTTCCCGGTTGGTGGAGTCTGAATGATGGCTACAGCAATTCCGGTGGCTTGATTGGTTCGGAGGTCACTGACAAGGCGAGCTCTCTCAAGGGCATCCCGCACGGATCCCCGCGAGTGTTCCACTCGTCGGGAGGGTATTCCTAGGCCATCGAGAGCTTCGTGGACCGCTCCCAGGCAAGTAACGCACAGAGCAACGTCTCCAGACTGCCAAGCCTTCACGTGAAAATCGATGAGTTCTTCTGTGCTCGGAATCTCATTGTCAGGCACAGAGTCAAAGGGCCAGATGTGCTTGACATCTGGCATTCCAATTTCCTGGCACAACTCGGCAACGAGTTCCTTCGACAGCACGTCCAGCGAAAAATTGACAAACTCACCCGAATTCTCGCGCAAAATGTAGGTGAGTGCCCGGTATAAATCGGAAGCAGTGTGAGGAACAAACCTCAATTCCGCAGTCCACACGTTCGGGTCTTTGAGGGCAAGCGCATATGGCAGGCGGCCTGAAAAGAGAATCACTTTGCAGCTCTTCTCGACCTCCCGTGCGACCCTGACTGCATCATCAGGTTTCTGATAGGCGCGAAACAGGATGGATTCAAAATCAGGGTTTGATTCAGCGACTGAGCGAATCAGCGCAATGGAGTCTTCGGGCCCCACGACACCAATCATTCGAGCCCCTTCTAACTAACCTGCCATCACCGTACCCGAAAAACCCCAGGCGGCGGGGTCAATGAGGTGAACAAGTACAGAAGCGATCTCTTCTGCTGTGCCGAGGCTTTGTCTAATCTTTGCGATCTCTGCGGGGTCCGCGCCATTGTCAAGCGCGTCTTCCAGAGATTTCCTCATCAGAGGCGTATCTACATCCCCCGGGCAAACCGTGTGCACACGAATACTCGTGTTGCTCAATTGCTTCTCGAGGGACATCGCGTAACCGTGAATACCCCCCTTGCTTGCGCCATAGGCCAGCGACCCGGAAGGGACCGTTATGCCAGAACGCGAGGCTACGAGAACCACAACCCCCACCCTTTGGGGATCCATCTTTGCCAGCGCATACTTGGAGACGAGGAACGCGCCCGTGAGATTGGTCACAATAACTTCAGTCCACGTATCGAGTGTTAGTTCAGACAAAGGAACACGTTGCCCGCGCATGATTCCCGCGACGTGGAGAACGGCGTCCAAAGTACCTCCGGCCAGAGACACCAGTTGATCAATGGCGCGAGAAATATCAGCCTCGGAGGTAATTTCCGCAATACGGTAGTGGGCAACGCCTCTGCCAGCCGTTTCTATGAGTCCCACGGTTTCTAGCATTGACGCCTCATCGCGGTCGACGCACAAAACCGTTGCGCCACGGGAGGCCGCCAGCAGCGCGGCAGCCCTACCAACCCCATTTCCAGCGCCAGTGACCAGAACTACCTGGCCCGCAAGGGCCCCCACGTCATCGAACAACCCCATCACCTTCCCTAGCTTGGCGCACAGCGCGGACGATATCCGCCACAACCGGAATGACGGCTTCCTGGAGTGCCGGCGCCGCTGGCATGTGAACATCCGGTGCGCCAACCCTCACGACGGGCGCTCGGAGGTCTCCGAAAGCCTCCTCGCCAATTCTCGCGGCAATTTCTGCGCCGAAGCCGCCCGTAAGGTTCGCTTCGTGAGCAATGACCACCCGACCGGTCTGTTTCAGGGACTGGGTTACCGGGCCCATGTCTAGCGGCGCCAACCAACGAAGATCAATAACCTCAGCCTCGACCCCATCAGCGCTGAGTTCCGTGGCCGCAACGAGAGCCTTGCCCACCATCGTGCCCCAGGTAACAATCGTCACGTCTTTGCCAGGTCTCACGACTCGGGACCCGCCCATCTTCTCCACTGGGCTGTCCAACTCGACCACACCCTTGTCGGCATAAAGCTGGCGCGCTTCCAGCACAATTACTGGATCGTCAGAGAGGACAGCGGTCCGCAACATTTGATAGACATCGTTGGGAGTCGAGGGGATTGCGATTCGAAGCCCAGGTGTGTGGGCGAAATATGCTTCAGCGGAGTGAGAATGCTGAGCGCAGGATCCCACCGAATACCCCTGCTGACTTCTGATCACTAGGGGCGCTCGGTAAGTTCCGTTGCTGGCGTAGTGAGCAGTCGCAATCTGGTTAACAATTTGGTCCATCGCAACAAACGCAAAATCGACGTACATGATTTCCACGATCGGCCTCAGGCCTGTCATGGCGGCTCCAAGGGCCATACCGAGGAAACCTTGCTCCGAAATCGGAGTGTCAAAAATCCGCTTCACCCCAAAATCTTCGTAGAGTCCCTTGCTCGAACCGAATGGGCCACCCGGTATCGCGACATCTTCCCCAAAGATGACGCTCTCTGGAACGTGCTCCATAGACCAGCGGAGCGCTGCGTTAACCGCTTGGATGTAACGCAGTTCGGTTTCCGATGTCACGGCGCTGTCACTCTGCATAAAGGTGCCTTTTCGCTGTCGAAGGATCTGGGGTGGGAAGTCTTTTTGCTTCTTCTAGAGACTTCTGAAGTTCATTGGTCACATCAACGTCAATCGTGTCGTACAGGTCTAGGGTCGCCTGGTCAGCGCCT
>WLEA01000004.1 GCA_009704535.1 Actinomycetota bacterium | reverse complement strand
GAATCGGCCGGTTCTTGCCCGCCACCGGGAAGATTCAAATCGAGGGAGAGCGCGGGAATTGCGATCATGCCAAGGCCCAGAATCGACACGACACTCACCGCCAGTGGATATTTCATCACCATGCGCACCCAACGCCGGCCCATGCTGGGTTTTTCAGCCGAGGCCGTGGCCAACGCGAAGGCTTTCGAGCCCGCTGTGGGTCGCAGTTTCTCGCCCATAAGGCCCATGAGTGCTGGCAGTAGTGTGATCGCGGCGACAATTGCAATGGCGACCGCCATGGCGGCTGAGGCGCCCATCACGCTCAGGAAAGGAATGCCGACGACGAAGAGGCCCAGCAGAGCGATAATCACCGTGAGGCCCGCGAACACCACGGCGTTGCCCGCGGTTCCCACCGCGGTGGCGGCGGACTCCAGTGCTCCCTGGCCCCTGGCCAGCTGATCGCGGTGACGCGAGAGAATGAAGAGTGAGTAGTCGATGCCCACGGCCAACCCCAGCATCACCGCCAGCAACGGGGCAGAGCTTGAGACGGTGACACCGAGTGTCATCAAGAAAATGATGCCGACGACGATTCCGACGCCGAGGATTGCGCTGGCGAGGGGCATCCACGCGGGGCGGAACGACCGGAACGTAATGATGAGCACCATGCCGGCAAAAATGACTCCAAAAAGCTCTGCAATGGTCAGGCCGGGGGTTTGGTCTTGAAAAATGCCACCGCCGAATTCCACGGTGAGACCGGACCCGGCGAGAATTTCGCGGGACTCCAGTAGCTCCTCGAGCATCTCATCGGTGACTTCGGGTTGGCTGATGGAAAATCGAATCTGGATGAAGCCATAGCGCCCGTCATCGCTGAGCGCGCGACCCGCAAACTCGTCGAAGGGACTCACCGCATCGTCGACTCCACTGCTGGTCGACAGAGTTTCTGTCATCGCTTCGATGAGTTCGATGTTCCCAGCGCTATCGAGGCGATCGCCCTCTGGTGCCACGAGGACCGCCTGGGCACTAGCCCCGGCAAAGGTTGGGAACACGGCGTTAAGACGGTTGAAGGCGGTCTGCGATTCGCTCCCTGGTATACGGAAGTCTTCGTCGGTTTGACCCCCCAGGCCCACTCCGAGCCCGAGTAGTGAAACCATGGCAAGCACCCACAGCGCGAGAACGCGACCAGCGTTCTGGTAGCTCGCCTTTCCGAGGCGATAGAGAAAAGTAGCCACTAGTTGAGCCCTGTGGAGATAGCCCTCAACGGAGTGCGGGCGAGGGTGGCTCGATTAGCCCCGGAACTGATTTCTACTGCGCACACTAGATACAGTCTAGATAGCGAGACCCAACGATTCCTGTGAACCAGTTGGCGGCCTACGCTAGACGCTGCGGAAAGCCACAACGGCGTTGTGACCGCCAAAACCAAACGAGTTGCTGATTGCCAATTGAGGGCCTGATCCCAGGTCGCGTGGCGATGTCACGACGTCTAAGGGAATTGCTTCATCTTGGTTGTCCAAGTTGATGGTTGGTGGTGCGGTCCTTTCATAGACCGCCAGCAGGGCAAACACCGCCTCAAGAGCTCCCGTTCCACCCAGAAGATGGCCGGTCGCTGCCTTCGTAGCAGACACGGGGATGGACGACGTTCTCTCACCGAAGACTGCCTTCAGGGCTGCATATTCGGCAATATCGCCTACGGGTGTGGAGGTGGCGTGAGCGTTGATGTGGGTGACATCCTCAGGTGTGGCACCGGCTTGCTTGAGGGCTGCCAGGACGGCACGGGAAGCACCAAGGCCGGCGGGGTCTGGGGCCGTGATGTGGTACGAATCGCTCGTCACACCGCTGCCTGCAAGCTCCGCGTAGATGCGTGCTCCTCTCGCCTCGGCGTGCTCTTTGGTCTCGAGAACCAGCGTGGCCGCGCCTTCACCGAGGACAAAACCATCGCGGTCAACGTCGTAGGGCCTGGATGCTCGCGCGGGGTCGTCATTTCTGCGAGAGAGCGCCTGCATTGCGGCAAAAGATGCAATGGGCATGGGGTGAATGACGGCTTCGGTTCCTCCGGCCACCACAACGTCCGCAAGCCCCAATTGGAGGTGCTCGTAGGCATTCGCGATTGATTCAGTGCCGGAAGCGCAGGCTGAGACGACGGTCCTGGCGCCACCTCGCGCACCAAGACCCATGCTGACAGCAGCAGCGGCAGCGTTTGGCATCAGCATGGGAATCGTCATCGGCAAGACACGCCTCGCGCCTTTTTCGCGAAGAGTGTCCCACCCATCCAGAAGAGTCCAAAGCCCACCAATACCGGTGGCGTAGTCGACAAGAATTCTCTCCGGCGCCACGTCGGGGGATCCTGCATCAGCCCAGGCTTCCCTGGCGGAAATCAACGCCAGCTGAGCTGAAGGATCGAGACGCTTGAACTCTTGACGCTCAAGCACGGTCTCGGGGCGGACCCTGGCCTGGCCGGCGAAGGTGACGGGCAGGTCATAGGTTTGCACCCAGTCGTAGTCAAGGGTGCTCACACCGGATTCACCAGCCAGCAATGCCTTCCAGGTGGACGCTACGTCACCACCGAGTGGTGACGTAGCTCCAATTCCTGTGACAACGACGGTAGTCATCGGTGTGATCCCCGAAGGGGGTCTTTAGCCCTGCGCCTTGGCGATGAAGGAGACCGCTTCGCCGACGGTGGTCAAGTTCTTGACCTCGTCGTCTGGAATCTTTACGTCAAACTTCTCTTCGGCGTTCACGACGATAGTCATCATCGAGATGGAGTCAATGTCGAGATCATCGGTGAAGGACTTCTCCAGTGTCACCTGATCAGGAGAGATGCCTGTCTCGTCATTGATCAGCTCGGCGAGTCCAGCCAAAACTTCCTCAGTTGTGTGTGCCATGGGTTCCTCTTCCTTGTGTGTTTCGGGACGGCTCCAATCTTAGAGCCCGGGTGTCATATCTAGGGGAGTCTGACGACCTGTGCGCCAAAGACCAACCCGGCGCCGAACCCTATCTGGAGCGCGTATCCGCCGGATGCCTCTGGGTGCTCCTCCAGCAGGCGGTGCGTTGCCAGCGGAATTGATGCAGCCGAGGTGTTACCGGTGGTCTGGATGTCGCGGGCAATTAGGACCGACTCAGGCAGGCCCAATTGCTTGGCAAACTCGTCAATGATGCGCATGTTGGCCTGATGGGGAACGAAAGCGGTGAGTTCCTCGGCCGCAATCCCTGAGACCTCCAGCGCTTGCTGGGCGACTTTGGCCATCTCCCACACGGCCCAGCGGAAGACCGCTTGGCCGTCCTGCCGCAGCGTGGGGAACTCACCCTCTGGGTCCTCGAACGCTTCCTTGATGGTGTGGTCCATACCTACGGCATCCCACTTCGATCCGTCCGAACCCCAGACTGTCGGTCCGATTCCGACGGAATCACTCGGTCCCACGACCGCCGCCCCGGCACCATCGCCCAGCAGGAAAGAGATGCTGCGGTCGGTTGGCTTGGCAAAGTCACTGAGCTTCTCCGCCCCAACGACGAGCACATACTTGGCAACTCCAGCACGAATGAGCGCATCAGCCTGGGCAATACCGTAGGTGTAGCCCGCGCAGGCGGCAGAGATGTCATACGCTGCGGCCGGTGTTGCCCCGACTCGATCAGCCAGCAGCGCCGCAAGAGACGGTGTCTGAACCGAGTTAGAAATCGTCGCAACAATCACCGCGCCAATGGCTCCGGGGTCGATTCCTGCCTTCGCGATTGCTTCTGTGCTCGCTCGCTCGGCCAAATCAATGGCACCCTCGGCGGCACTGGACCGGCGACGCTCGATAATCCCGGTGCGCTGGCGAATCCACTCATCCGAGGAATCAATCGGACCGGCGAGCTCATCATTCGAGACTACGAGGTCGCCTCTGGCTGCGCCCAGGGACATAATCCGGGTTCCCGCAGGGCCGTGGGATTGGCGGAGTTCGGTCATGCCCCGCGCACCATCTCTAGTGCCCCAGCAATATCCTCTGGTGAATTAATCGCCACGGTGGGCACCCCTTTCAATCCGCGCTTAGCAAGACCAGTGAGTGCGCCTGCGGGAGCTAACTCCATCATGCCGGTGATTCCCTGGCTGGCAAATGATTCCATGCATGAGTCCCAGCGCACGGGTCTCGCAATCTGGTCAACCAAATACGAGACATAGGTCTCACCGGAGCTCACCTGAGAACCATCTCGGTTTGTGTAGAGCGGGTAGTGGGGTTCACCCGGAGTGACTTCCGCCGTTGCGGTGGCCAACGCGGCGACCGCGGAGGCCATGTACGGCGTGTGAAAAGCGCCGGCAACGCTCAGCGGAATAACCCGCACGCCAGCCGGTGGGGCCTCGGCAAATGCAGCGAGCGCCGGGAGCGGACCGGCAATTACTGTCTGTCCACCGCCGTTGAAGTTTGCGGCGAAAAGCCCGTGGCGCCCGAGTGCTGCCTCTAGTTCCTCGGCGTCGCCGCCTATGACCGCGCTCATACCCGTTGGTTCGATAGCTGAGGCATCTGCCATCGCGCGTCCGCGCAACGCCACGAGCCGGAGAGCGTCCTCATCGCCGAGCACACCCGCGAGGGCCGCAGCGGTGAACTCCCCGACGGAGTGTCCTGCCATCTGAAGAGATGGTGAAGGGGGAAGCGCCTCAAGCAGGGCGCGCCCGGTCAGGATGCCCGCGGCAACAATGAGGGGCTGTGCAATCGCCGTGTCGGTAATGGTCTCCGCGTCACTGGTCGTGCCATGGGTCACCAGGTCAATACCTATGACTTTTGACCAGCTGGCTAGTGTGACTCGGTAGTCAGGGTTGTCGAGCCAAGGCTCAAGAAAGCCAGGCTTTTGAGAGCCTTGGCCCGGCGCTGCAATAACAAACATAGAGTCCAGTTTCTAGTGGGGCTTGAAAAAACGGTGGTGCGACCCGGCCTACAAATTCCGGAAATCGCTGTAGGCAATCTACAGTGATGTTCCAGATGCGGGGGAAGGCGTGTTCGGCTCGCTCATCGCGCCAAGGATGATGGCTAGGTGAAGGGTCAGAGCGTCGCGGGGTGCGCTGGGGTCCCAATTGAGGGCCTCGGAGACCTTCTTTAGTCGGTAGCGCACGGTGTTCGGGTGCACGAACAGTTCACGGGCGGTCGCCTCTAGAGAATGCCCCGTCTCAAAGTATGTCCACAGGGTTCCGAGCAAATCCAGTGGGTGATCGCGAAGCGGTTCATAAATGCTCGCAATCAACTTTCGCCTGGCTAACGGGTCTCCTGCCAGAGCGCGCTCTGGCAGGAGGTCATCGGCCGCCAAGGGGCGGCCGGCACTCCGCCAACTTTTAGCCACCGAGAAACCAGCAAGAGCAGCCTTGGCACTTTTGACAGCGTCAACGACTGCGGTAACCGTCGGCCCAATGACGAAGCGGCCCGGGCCAAAGCTCTCATCGAGTGCCTGAGCGATATCAACGAAAGTGTGGTGTTGGCGCGGAGCATGGTCATCGTCGAGACGCCGCCCGATCACCACGACCAGTCGATTACCTTGAACGCCGACCAATACGTCGGCGTTGTGGTGTCGGGCGGTGCGCCTGATCCGATCCACATCCACCATGCGAGGACTCGTTCCCACCAGTACGCACACTTCTCCGTGGCCGGTCCACCCGAGTGCCGCAATACGTGAAGGAAGCTCTTGGTCGTATTCACCGCTCAAAATTGAATCTACGACTAGCGCTTCTAGCCTCGCGTCCCAGAGCCCCCGCGCTTCGGCGGCCCTGGCGTAGACATCGGCGGCACCAAAGGCAATCTCCCTGGAATAGAGAAGTATGGCTTCTCGAAGGCCCTGGGGTGCTTCGCGTAGGTGCTCTTCCACCACTTCCACAGTGGCCTTGATGAGTTGAAGAGCCTGCTGCAGGCTTACTGAGCGCAACAGCTCTCTCGGTGCCACGCCGAACACGTCGGAGGCAATCCAGGGTGTCGAGGCGGGGTCCTCGTACCAACTAATGAACGAGCTAATTCCAGTCTGCGCGACCAGACCCACGGCGGACCGACGACCCGGGGGCATATCCCGATACCAGGGAAGTGTTGAGTCAAGTCGTGCCAGGGTTGCCGATGCCATGTCGCCTGAAACATTGCGCAGCCATGACAAGGTTTGTTTCTTTGTCATCGACTGGCTCATGGGATCCCTCGAATCGTCGGTGGCGAGCTGGCCTAGGCGTCGCCGCCGGTTGACCCGCTTGTTCCCGCATTGACATCGTGAAGTTGATATTTCTCGATTGCGCCCTGGTGGGACCCAGCAGGCACGAGGCCTTCTTTCGCCAATTGCTGCAACACCCGCACAACCACCGAGGGGCCATCGATAGCAAACTGCCGTCTGGCGGCGGCTCTCGTGTCACTGAAGCCAAACCCATCAGCGCCGAGAGTCAGGTAGGTGCCCGGCACAAACTCGCGAATTTGGTCTTGGACTGCGTGAGTGAAGTCGCTCACCGCCACGAAGGGACCCGGGGCCCCCTGGAGTTTCTGGGTGACGTAGGGGACCTGCGCGGGCTGGTCTGGATGTAGGAAGTTGTGGCGCTCGGCCGCGACGCCGTCTTTGCGCAACTCATTCCACGAGGTGACTGACCACACGTCGGCGCTCACACCCCAGTCGGTGGCCAGCAGGCCTTGAGCCTCCAGTGCCCACGGCACACCTACGCCGGAGGCGAGGATAGAAGCGCGGGGACCACTTTGGCTTGCTGCGGGCTTGAGGAGGTAGAGACCCTTCAGCAGGCCCTCAACATCCAGGTTGGCGGGTTCTTCTGGCTGAACCATGGGCTCGTTGTAAATCGTCAGGTAATACATGACGTTCGGGTCGGGGTGAGAGCCGCCATACATGCGCTCGAGTCCGGCCTTCACGATGTGGGCGATCTCATAGGCGTAGGCAGGGTCGTAGGTAATGACGGCATGGTTGGTTGATGCCAGCAGCGGCGAGTGGCCATCCGCGTGCTGGAGGCCCTCGCCGGTGAGAGTGGTGCGACCAGCGGTGGCACCCATGATGAAGCCTCTGGCCATTTGGTCTCCGGCAGCCCACATGGCATCGCCCGTGCGCTGGAATCCAAACATGGAGTAGAACACGTAGATCGGGACCATCGGTTCGCCGAGGGTCGCGTAGCTCGTGCCCACTGCCGTAAACGCAGCGAACGCTCCCGCCTCGTTGATTCCGGTGTGCAGAATCTGCCCCTCGGGGCTTTCCTTGTAGGCCAGCAGTAACTCGCGGTCGACCGAGGTGTAGCTCTGGCCGTGGGGGTTGTAAATCTTGGATGTTGGGAAGTAGGCATCCATACCAAAGGTGCGGGCCTCATCGGGAATGATGGGTACCAAGCGGTGGCCAAAATCCTTGTTCTTGAGGAGGTCCTTGAGGAGGCGCGCAAAGGCCATGGTGCTTGCGACCTCTTGTTTGCCAGAGCCCTTTGCTGCTGGTTCATAGACAGAGCTATCCGGAAGACTCACCTGCGTGTAGCGGGAGCGCCGCTCCGGGAGGTAGCCACCGAGTGCTCTGCGGCGCTCGTGCAGATAAGCAATAGCTTCGTCGTGCTCACCAGGGTGGTAGTAGGGAGGCCGATAGACATCCGCCTCGAGGGCTGCGTCCGAGATTGGAATTCGCATGTCATCGCGGAACGCTTTCAGGTTCTCCAGAGTCAGCTTCTTCATTTGGTGAGTGGCGTTGCGGCCTTCGAAGCTGGGTCCTAGGCCGTAGCCCTTGACCGTCTTAGCAAGGATGACGGTGGGTTGGCCCTTGTGCTCCGTAGCAGCCTTAAACGCGGCATAGACCTTGCGATAGTCGTGACCACCACGTTTGAGGTTCCAGATGTCGTCGTCACTCATGTGTGCGACCATGGCCAAAGCTTTAGGGTCGCGACCAAAGAAGTTCTCCCGAACGTAGGCACCGTTTTCAGCCTTGAAGGTTTGGTAGTCACCATCTGGAGTGCGGTTCATCAAATCCCGCAGTGCACCCTCGGTATCAGCCTGCAGGAGCGCGTCCCATTCGCGGCCCCAGACGACCTTGATGACGTTCCAACCTGCCCCGCGGAAGAAGCTCTCAAGCTCCTGGATGATTTTTCCATTGCCGCGAACAGGGCCATCGAGGCGCTGCAGGTTGCAGTTGACAACAAAGGTCAGGTTGTCGAGGTCGTCGTTGGCGGCGAGCTGGAGCGCACCGCGGCTTTCCACTTCGTCCATTTCACCATCGCCCAAAAAGGCCCACACGTGTTGCTGGCTGGTGTCCTTGATACCGCGGTTGTGCACATAGCGGTTGACCTGAGCCTGATAGATGGCATTGATGGGTCCAAGACCCATTGAGACTGTGGGGAATTGCCAGAACTCCGGCATAAGACGCGGGTGGGGATACGACGACAGACCGCCACTGGGGTGGGACTTCTCTTGCCGGAAGCCATCGAGCTGGTCGCTACTGATGCGCCCCTCGAGGAAGGCCCTGGCATACATACCTGGCGAGGCATGGCCCTGGTAGAAGATCTGGTCGCCGCCACCGGGGTGGTCTTGTCCGCGGAAGAAATGGTTGTGGCCCACCTCGTAGAGGGCTGCGGAGGACGCGTAGGTGGAGATGTGGCCACCCACGCCGATGCCCGGTCGTTGGGCGCGGTGGACGGTAATGGCTGCGTTCCAGCGAATCCACGCCCGATAGCGACGTTCAATGTCTTCATCACCCGGGAACTCGGGTTCGTTCTCCGGTGCGATGGTGTTGAGGTAATCGGTGGTCGGGACCATTGGAACGCCCAGGTGCAGCTCTTTGGAGCGCTTGAGCAAGCTCAGCATGATCTCTCGGCCGCGCTGGTGCCCAGACTGCGCTACGACCGAATCAAGGGATTCGCGCCACTCGCTGGTTTCTGCTGGGTCAGAGTCCATCTGGTTAAACGAGTATGGGTCTTGGTCGTTGACAGCCACCCTGACCTCTTCCTGGTTGTGGTAGATCGGGAACACGCGCGCCGGGATCGCCAGCACATATGAACCACCAGTCTAGTCACCCACTCCGAGGGTCAACAGAGCGAGACGCGGGCCCAAAAGTGGTTTACGATGGGGCGTTGGGCCTGTAGCTCAGTTGGTTAGAGCGCCACGTTTACACCGTGGATGTCGGGGGTTCGAGTCCCTCCGGGCCCACCAAACGTTAGGCGAACAGCGCCATCATCAGGGCGAGGTAAATGCCGACGAAAATGGTGGGGGTTACGTACTTCACCACCCACATCCAGCGGGCACTGGCGGGAGCCACTCCAGATTGTCCAGAGAGCTCCTGGGCCTCTGATGCGACCTGGAACTGAACGAGCGCGCCCAAAATTCCTGAGGCCAGCAGAATGCCTGCCGCGGCGATGCGAATGGGGAGATTCGTCTGCGCCAAACCAAACTGCAGCAGAGCGACCGTGGTAATGAGAAGAATTGTGGGCCCAAGCTGCGAGACGACCAAGGTGGTGCGAAGTTGGTGCCACGAGGTGGTGTGCTCAGATGTCATGATGTCCTTGCAATCTATGAAGTCCTAACCCCAAGACTAGTTCAGTCACCAGAGAGGCCATCGTGACACGACCTGTGGTGTTGGTGATGATTGCTGCTCTGCTCTGGGGCACCACCGGCACCGCAGCTTTTTGGCTCGGCCCTGAGGTATCACCGCTCGCGATTGGTGCAGCGACGATGGGAATTGGCGGCGTCGTCCTTGGGCTGCTCGGCGGGTCATCCAGCCTGGCGGTCCTCCGCGATGGTGGCGCCACACTCTGGTCCGTGCTCGGGATTGTGGGCGTTGTGGTCTACCCGTTG
Source organism: Actinomycetota bacterium (assembly GCA_009704535.1). Classification (GTDB taxonomy): domain Bacteria; phylum Actinomycetota; class Actinomycetes; order Actinomycetales; family Microbacteriaceae; genus Pontimonas. The sequence continues at coordinate 28,735 of WLEA01000004.1, read as the reverse complement.
ACGTTCTATTGGGGAATGTCCCAAGCGGGCATCGCTCTGGGCAACCTCATTGCCTTGGGTCTTGGGCCACTAGCCGTCGCCCTCCTGGAGTGGGGGGTGGATCGCTCCGCGCCCTCTCGCCTCTGGTGGTTTTCCTCCGCTGTTGCGCTCGCTGGAATCGCGCTCATGAGTTCAGCCAAAGTCGATCTCGGCGGTGGTCGCGAGAGCAATGTGGCACTGGGAGTGGTGCTGGCGGTGGTTGCCGGCGGGGCCTATGGGCTCTATACCTATGCGTTCGGACGTTTGATTGAGCGAGGCCACACACCGCGAGCAGTCATCGGAGCGATGTTCGGGGGGGCCTCGCCGATTCTCCTGGTGGTATTGCTAATGACGGGGGCAGGTATTTTTGCGTCGGGTCTTCACGTTGCCCTCGTCGGATACCTCGTTCTTGGTCCCATGGTCATCGCCTATGTGGCGTTCTCTCTCGCGCTCAGGACGTTGCGCTCGAGCACGGTTGCCTCGCTGGCGCTCCTGGAACCACTAGTCGCTGGGGTCCTGGCCGTTGCAGTCGTGGGCGAAAGACTCGGAGCACTCGCGTGGGTGGGCGGCTTCACTGTTCTCGGCGCGATGGTTGTTCTCTCTCGTGACAACGGGGCGCGAGCATCCTCCAAGAACGCCTATTCTTAGTCCATGGTTGACAGTGAGTTGCCTGAGGACACTGAGGAGACCGAGGGTCCCCGCAGGAAGACCTTTTCCCCACCGGCTGAGGATGCAGCGTTTACCGGCGCGCTGCCGGTGATGGGGGACTTTGACGATTTCGGCGCTCCGGTTGAGCCGCTCGTCCCCGCTGTTCTGATGCCAAGCCCTGCCCTTGCTCCCCCGGTTCGCACATCGCTGAGCGACGAAGAGATTCTGTCCAAGTTCAGTGGCGACGCGGCGGGAAACACTGCCGAGCTGATGAATGAGCTCGAAGCCCAGGTCGCCCTTCGTGAAAAAGAGGAAGAAGCGTTCACCGTGTGGGCAGATCTCACGCGGGCCACACGCGGCGAATCCGCTGAGGCGATCATCGCCCGAGAGCGGATTGTTTTTGGTGGAGGCCCCCCTGAGCCCGTTGATCTCTCCGAGGACGATGACGACCTCGGGGAAGCCGATGACGTCGCCGCTCCCATCCCCGCTGATGGAGGAGACCCGCCAGAGGAGGACGCTCCGGAGGGGGAAGCTCCAGAGCACGACGGGGCAGAGCCCGACGAGGCCCTCGAGCGTGCCGCTGTGCCCGTGGAAGACGACCCGTGGCCGCTGAACCATGGTGACGACGAGCCCCAGGTGGAGGCTGTTCGGAGTCGCGCGGCTCGGGAGGAGCCTCTCAAGGACTATGTTCCCCTCGTTGACCACACCGGATTGGAGCCCACCGCGGACAACCACAGGGTGCTCTCGACAGCAGGGTTGTTCTGGAGTTGGTGGGCCACGCTGACGCCGATTGTGGGCATCGTTGCCGGAGCGTTCTTGGTCTCGCGCGGGCTCGGGCTCGTCGAGACTGTGGTCTCTCTTGGCGCTGCAGGCCTCCTCTCCGGCGGGCTCGTCGCAGCCAGTGCCTATGCCGGTGCCCGGACTGGTCTCTCGACCCTCCACACCGCCCAGATGACCTTTGGTCGGCACGGCAACGTGGTGCCCTCGGTGTTGATTGTTGTCATTCGCATTGCTCTCGTCAGTCTTCTGATCGTGGGGGCTGAGACCCTGGTGACGCGGATCGTGACCGGCGCTGGTTGGTGGCCCTTTGAGGTGTGGATTCTTCGCGTGGCGATGACGGCGGCCATCGCGGGGCTTGTTCTGACCCTTGCTCTGTTGGGCGGGCGGGTGTTGCGGGTTGCCCTCTATGTCACCGCCGGGGTTCAGGTGCCAGCAATTATTGGCTTTGTTTTTCTCACGGCCCCCACCCTCAGCTTCGCTGGGGTGACAGGATGGGCAAGCCCTGGCCTCCCGGTTGTGGCTCTTGGCTCTCTGGCGCTGTCGGTTCTGTTGGTGCTCTGTGGCCACACCGGAGGAGACCTTGCCAGGTATCACCGGGGTGGCGGTAGCGCTCGCGGTGCGGTGGGCACCCTGACGGGGCTCGTTGCGGTTATCCCTACTCTTATCTTTGTCTCCTATGTGGCCGTGGTGGCAATCGGCTCGCCCCGCAGTGCCCTGACGCTGGTGACTGATCCGGTGGGCACGCTAGCTGCTGACATGCCCCCGTGGTATCCGGCACCGCTGCTTATTGGTCTAGTCCTACCGCTTGTCGGTCTTGCGTCTTTGGCGCTCTTCTCTGGCGGCTTGGCGAGTCTCTCGGCAGGTCTGCGTATTTCGCGGCCGTTGGCGACGACGGTCTTTGCTGTGATTTCTCTGGCGGCCGTGGCAGCTGTGATTGCTGTGGGGCAACCTGTGGCCGGCTATGTCCCAAGCCTGCTCTATGTCGCCGGTGTGGTTCTGGCTGCGTGGGGCGCAAGTTTCGCACTCGACGTAGCACTCGGGGCGAAGCGCCTTGATGATGTGGCCTCTGGACCACTGCCGACATGGCGCGTGGCGCCGCTAGCCGGAATGACTCTTGGCGTCAGTGCAGGTCTTGGCATGATTACGTCCTCGGTCCCGTGGCTTGGTTGGCTCGGCTACCTGCTGCCCCTTCTGGAGATGGCAGGCTTTGTTGATTTGAGTTCTGGTCAATCGGGAGTGCTGGTCGCGCTCGTAGTCTCTGGACTCGTGAGCGCCATAGCCGCGCTGGCTCTGCGGGCGAAGACTGTTCGGGTGGCGCATGGCTAAACCCACTCTGGAATCTGTTCTGGCGCAGGTCGACACGCTCTGGCCGGAATCTGGGGCGGAGGAGTGGGATTCCCCCGGGCTCGTGGTGGGGTCGTCGCAGCAGGCCATCGACTCAATCCACCTGGTGGTGGATGTCACGCCGGAGACTATTGCGGAGGCCAGAGAGGCCGGGGCCGACCTGATCATTGCCCACCACCCTCTGCTACTCAGGGGCGTCACGAGCGTTGCGGAATCAACGTATAAAGGCTACGTGGTGGCCGAGCTCATTCGGGCTGGAGTAGCACTCTACTCGGCTCACACCAACGCCGATGTGGTGCCCACGGGAACGTCCAGTCGACTCGCTGACTTGATTGGGGTTGTCGGGCACGAGCCCTTGGTCCCAGGGTTACGACCTGGGCATGGCCTGGGACGTGTTGGCTCGCTCCCACAAGAGACGAGCCTCTACGAGCTTGCCGTGGCCCTCGGCGAGGTCCTGCCACAGACCGCAGTTGGCCCTGTTATTGCCGGAGAACCTGACGCTCGAGTGAAACGGGTGGCCGTGTGTGCTGGTGCCGGGGATTCCTTATTGCAGGAGCCAGCCGTACTCGATAGCGACGTGTACATAACCAGTGACTTGCGACACCATCCAGCCAGCGAGTTTCGCGAGCACGCTAAACTTTTTGGCGGGCCAAGTCTCATCACCATCTCGCACTTTGCTGCCGAGTGGCTCTGGCTCGACGGGGCAGCCGAGGAACTTCGTTCGCTGCTGGGTATTGGGGTCTCCGTGAGCGAGCTGAATACCGATCCGTGGACTTTCCAGGTTCAACGAGTGGGGGAGTGACCGTGGCACTGAGTGCACCCCCCGAAGTCCAAGCCAAGTTGTTGGACATGGCCGATTATGACCGAGCCCTTACCCGCGCCAGAACAACCCAGTCGGCGCTGTCTGACACCCTCCACATCCCAAGCCTCAGTGCAGCCGTGGAAGAACTGAAGGGCCGCCGGCACGAGGCTTTTGTGGAGCTGGAGGGCATTCGATCCGAGCTTGCCCGAGCAGAGTCTGACGTGGTGATTGTCGAGATGCGCATTGCCACTGACAAAGAACGCCTCGAACACACCGCCTCTGCCAAGGACGCGCAGGGCTTGGAACACGAACTTCAGAGCTTGATGGGAAGGCGCTCTGACTTAGAAGACATTGAGCTGGCGATCATGGAACGACTCGATGACGCCGAGGCCGCCGAGGCACAAATCGCAGGAGACCTCGCCACTGCAGAGGATGCCCTCGCTCACGCGCGCAGCGAGGAACAAACCCAGAGCGCTGAGCTGGCCACCGAGGTGGCCCGCCTCGGATCGGCCAGAGCTGAACTGGTTGCCCTCTTGCCCTCTGATCTAGTGGCACTCTACGAGCGCCAACGAGAGCGTTACGGGCAAGGAGCTTCTCACCTGAGGGCGGGTATTTCTAGTGCCAGCGGTGTCGCCCTCACCGAATCGGACATCCAGAGCGTTCGTCAAGCACCGGCGAATGAGGTGCTGTTGTGTCCTGATAGCAACGCCATTCTCATTCGAACAGCAGAGTCTGGCCTGTGACTTACCAGCGGCTGGTGATTGAGGCCGATGGCGCATCCAGAGGTAATCCTGGTGATGCCGCTGGCGGGGCAGTAGTCATTGATCCCGAGACGGGTGCCGTGATTGCCTCTGCGGGAATCCTCTGCGGTGTCGCCTCCAACAACGTTGCCGAATACCGCGGAATGATCGAGGGCGTCAAGACTGCTTTGGAGATCTCACCCTCTGCACGCCTTCACATTCGCATGGATTCCAAACTCGTCGTGGAACAAATGTCCGGGCGTTGGAAAATCAAGCACCCCGACATGCAGGCTTTAGCGACGGAAGCCAGGGCGCTCCTCGTGGGATGTTCCGTCGCCTTCGAATGGGTTCCCCGAGAAGAGAACTCCCGAGCTGATGCCGCGGCGAACCGGGCTCTCGATTCAGTGGCGTCCTATCGCGAGCTCTAGTGCGAGGAGTCTCACTGCTCTACGCTGGCAGTGTTGGAAAGGGTCGGCCAGGCGGTCGCGTCACTATTTCGGTAGTGCCGAGGAACGTCCGGGCTCCAGAGAGCAGGACGGTGGGTAACACCCACCCGGAGTAATCCGCGAGATAGTGCCACAGAAAGTAAACCGCCCGAGCAATCGGGTAAGGGTGAAACGGTGGTGTAAGAGACCACCAGAGATTCGGGTGACCGAATCTGCTCGGTAAACCTCGTCCGGAGCAAGGCCAAACAGACACCACTGAAGTTGCTCGCTTGGGTGTCGGGTAGGCCGCTAGAGAGTGTTGGTAACAGCCCTCCGAGAAAGATGGTCGCCACCGAAGTTCGCTTCGGGACAGAACCCGGCGTATCGGCCGGCCCCTTCCCTCGCCTCTACAGGCTACGAAGTACGGTGACCACCTTGCCAAGCACTGTTGCGTGGTCACCAAGAATCGGCTCGTAGGCGCTGTTTTGTGGCAGTAGCCAGGTGTGGCCATCGCGTTGCTTAAACACCTTCACCGTGGCTTCCTCATCCAGCATGGCCGCCACAATGTCGCCATTGTTGGCCGTCGCCTGCTGGCGGATGACGACCCAGTCCCCGTCACAGATCGCGGCGTCAATCATGGAATCACCGACGACTTTCAACATAAAGAGCTCGCCGTTGCCGACGAGGGTCCTGGGGAGGGGGAGAACATCTTCCACCTGTTGCTCTGCGGTGATCGGAATACCGGCGGCAATGCGACCTACCAGTGGGACGTTCACGACGCTGTCGCCGCGTGGCACCAAGGAGACCACAGGTTGGTCTGGCTCTGGAGTTAGACGTTTGACGATCTCTAACGTCCGAGCTGTGTTGGCGTGACGCTTGATGAACCCGGCCCGTTCGAGCTGGCTCAACTGGTGCGACACGCTCGAGGTAGAGGAGAGCCCGGTGTTGTCGCAAATCTCTCGCATGCTCGGCGGAACCCCACGTGAGTCAAGAGAGTGCTCGATAAAGGCCTGAATCTTCTGCTGCTGTTCGGTCAACATGACCCCAGGGTAGCCGATGTCGAACACTTTTTCTACACATGCGTTCGAATCTGTCCACAGCGTGTCGGTGGTGGCTGATGAAATAGAGACTGTTCGGTACTTGACAATCTATGGATTCGAACATATATTCGAAACAGAGATTCGGACCCGGTCCTCCCGGCCGAGGGCCGGGTCCGGAATCTCGACCAGCTAAGGAGAGTAATCATGACCAGCTCCACACTTCGCATCACCCGCAGAGGACGCGTCGTCCTCGCAGCATTATGCGCTTTTCCCGTTGTCGCAGTCTCCCTCTTGGTGACGTCTCCTGGTGCACTCGCTGAGAGCACGGCATCGTCTAACAACTTTGAGTACGTGACCGTGGTGTCCGGGGACACCCTGTGGGCGATTGCCGAGATGATTGATCCCACCGGTGACCCGCGAGACATGGTGGTCGAGCTGATGACCCTGAACCAGCTGACCAGCGCCAACCTGAGCCCTGGGCAAGAGCTTGCGATTCCCCGCTAGGGGGTAAGCCAGTAGCCTGCCCGGCTACGATTATCGCGTGGCCACTCTTGACGACTTGCCGGTTCGGGCTGACCTTGTAGGGAAGAAGCCCTATGGCGCTCCCATGATCGCGGTTCCCTACGCCCTTAACGTCAACGAGAACACCCACCCGATTCCAGCCGTAGTGCGCGAGTCCATCCTGACGGCGGTGAGCGCGTCGTTGGAAACCATCAACCGCTATCCGGACAGGGAGTTCACTGGGCTCCGGAACGCGCTTGCCTTCTACTCGAACTCACGCGGCTCTGTCACCACAGTTAGCCCCGAGATGGTGTGGGCAGCCAACGGCTCCAATGAGGTTCTTCAGCACGTGCTTCAGGCGTTTGGTGGGCCAGGTCGCAGTGCTTTGGGATTTCCCCCCACGTATTCCATGCACCCGATCATTGCCGAAGCGACTGGAACCAGTTGGGTTCAGGGCTCCCGGGGCCTCGACTACAGCCTGAGCGCGGATTCTGTGGCGGAGGACATTCGAGCACACCAGCCCGACCTCGTGTTCTTCTGTGCTCCCAATAACCCGACGGGCACTCCGGTGTCGCTTGATGTGATTGAGGCCGCCTATGGCGAGACACCAGGAATAGTTCTGGTGGATGAGGCCTATGTCGAATTTTTGCCCGAAGGCTCTCCCACCGCCCAGGACTTGCTGCCAGGTCGTGAGCGGCTGATTATTTCCAGGACGATGTCGAAGGCGTTCGCCTTTGCGGGGGCCAGAGTTGGCTACATCCTGGCCGACCCCGCGGTAAATGACGCCCTGCGTTTGGTGCGTTTGCCCTATCACCTCTCTGCGCTCACCCAGGCGGCAGCGGTGTCAGCACTTCGTCACGCGGATGTGATGCTCGCCATGGTTGACGACATTCGGTCTCAGCGCGATCGACTTCTTCGGGAGTTGCCGGTGCTTGGTTACAGCGTTCACTCCTCACACGCGAACTTTGTCCTCTTTGGGGGGATTGCTAACCCCCAGAAGCTGTTTGCGGAGCTGTTGGAGCGGGGAATCCTGGTGAGGGATGTGGGGATTGCGCACCACCTTCGAGTCACCGCGGGCACCGCCGAGGAGACCACGGCGTTTCTTGACGCACTGGCTACACTGAAGGCGTGACGTCCCCCCGCACTGCGACTCTCGAGCGCAGCACCTCTGAATCATCGGTTCGGCTGTCCCTGAACCTTGATGGCACCGGCCGTTCCTCCATTTCCACGACGGTCCCCTTTTATGACCACATGCTGACGGCACTCTCTAAGCACTCTTTGATTGATCTTGAGATTGACGCCAGCGGCGACACCGATATTGATGTTCACCACACCGTGGAGGACACCGCTATCGTGCTCGGGCAGGCAATCCTGCAGGCGCTTGGCGATAAAGTAGGCATCGCGCGTTTCGGTGACGCTCTGGTGCCACTGGACGACGCCCTTGCAAGAGCCGTGGTGGATGTTTCTGGGCGGCCTTATCTTGTCCACACGGGCGAACCTGAGGGCTTTGAGTATCACGCCATCGGCGGCCACTTCACTGGGTCTTTGGTGCGACACGTGTTCGAAGCCATCACGATGCACGCCGACTTGACTGTTCACATCACGGTGCTCGATGGCCGGGACCCCCACCACATCGCTGAGGCCGAGTTCAAAGCCTTCGCCAGGGCACTACGGAAGGCCGTCGCGCTGGATTCACGCGTTGAGGGCATTCCCTCGACCAAGGGCGCCCTCTAATAGTGAGCCCTCGTGTTGTTGTCTATGACTACGGCTCAGGCAACGTTCACTCAGCTCTCAAAGCTCTCGAGCACGCTGGCGCAGATGTCCTGCTGACCAACGACCGTGAGGAAGCCCTCGAGGCGCATGGCCTCGTGGTCCCCGGTGTTGGTGCTTTCGCAACTGTGATGGCTGGTCTGCGCGAGGTTGGGGGCGAAGAGGTCATCGACAAGCGGGTTGCCGGCGGACGACCCGTGCTCGGCATTTGTGTCGGCCTTCAAATCATGTTTGAGCGCGGGCTGGAACACGGGGTCGACACCCCAGGCCTTGGGCAGTGGCCGGGGACGGTTGCGCAACTCGAGGCGCCGATATTGCCCCACATGGGGTGGAACACTGTTGACGTCGCTCCCGGAAGTTCGTTGTTCAGGGGGGTTGAATCGGAGCGCTTCTACTTCGTGCATTCCTACGCGGCCACGACATGGCTTCTGGATGACACCGGATCGCTTCCGGCGCCCCTGGTCTCGTATTCAACTCACGAACAGAAATTCGTCGCGGCTGTCGAAAATGGCCCCCTCAGCGCCACACAGTTTCACCCGGAGAAATCGGGGGAGGCGGGGCTTGCCCTCTTGCGCAACTGGGTAACATCGTTGGTCTGAGCCCGAAAAAACGGCTCGCCTTAACGGGGTAGTATTTCTATCTTGTGCACCGTGGCTGATGCGATGCGCTTCTCCCTCTCACAAGGTCACATGCCTCCACCGTTATGAATGAATTCTCTCAATCGCCTTCGTTGATTCTTTTGCCCGCTGTCGATGTCGCCGATGGGAAAGCCGTTCGGCTCACTCAGGGAGAGGCCGGCACCGAAACCTCGTATGGGGACCCGGTTGAGGCGGCCGAAGAGTGGATGCGCCAGGGAGCGCAGTGGTTACACCTCGTGGATCTTGACGCCGCATTCGACCGCGGCGACAACCGCGCCGTCATTCGTCGCGTGGTGAAGGCCGTCGGTCGAAAGGTGAACGTCGAGCTCTCCGGTGGGATTCGCGACGACGAATCCTTGGAGAACGCTCTCTCCACGGGCGCTGTACGAGTGAACCTCGGAACCGCCGCACTCGAGAACCCCGAGTGGACCGCTCACGTCATCTCCGAATATGGCGAAGCCATCGCCGTGGGACTTGATGTTCGCGGCGAAACGCTTGCTGCCAGGGGATGGACGAAAGAGGGCGGCAATCTCTTTGCCACGCTCGACCGTCTCAACGAGTGTGGGTGCGCTCGCTATGTTGTCACTGACGTCACCAAAGACGGCACCATGCGCGGCCCCAACATTGAACTGCTGAAAAATGTGCTCTCCCAGACCAATCACCCCGTGATTGCCTCGGGGGGCATATCCTCGCTCGATGACGTCGCGGCGCTTCGCGAGTTAGTGCCCCTTGGCCTGGAAGGCGCCATTCTCGGGAAAGCCCTGTATGCCGGAGCGTTCACGCTCACTGAGGCTCTGGATGTTGCCGGGGGTTGATTCGGCCGGCCAGCCTTTCGAGGGCCGGTCTTTTTCTGCTAACCCTTTCGCTGGCGATTCTGGCGAAGCGGATCAGGTTCTCGGTGAAACTCTTGCTGCCTTCCAGGAACTCCTCGAAGCGGACCCGGAGCAGCGCACCCAGATCGAGTTGGCCACGGCGTGGGGTCACTGTGTGACAGCGCTTGGCAGGGCACGAGTGCTGAGCCCGCTGATTGCCGAGGCAGGTGATTACGGGGTTAGCGAGACCGGCGCACTGGTCGAAAAAACGCAGGAGCTCTCTGTTCCACAGCTCGAGGGGCCAGATGGACGAGCCGTTGCGCCGGTTTTCAGTGATGTGGCTGCCATGGCCAGGTGGAATTCAACGGCGCGCCCCATTCCAGTCGAGGGGTCGAGGGCTGCGCTTGCCGCTGCCAGCGAAGGGCTCGCTCTGGTCCTCGACCCTGGCTCACCTGGCGCCAGGGTCTTTCGTCGCAGTGCTCTCCAGGCGGCCGCCAGCGGCACGGATTACCTGGCCCCCTGGAGTGATGACGCGGTCCGGGCTGGTTTCGCCGCGGTGCTGAGTGATTACCCAGAGGTTGCTGTTCACCGCGTGATATGTGGAGACCCCAGTCAAACCCTCGCCGGGCCCGAGGTTCTTGTTGTCCTCGGTGTTGTCCGAGGGCTTGGGCCTGACGTCGTGCCTTCGATGCTCACGGAAATCTCGACCCGATGGGCTAGCAACCCCGTAGTCGCAGAGCGTTGTGATGGGGTCGGGGTGAAAGTGTTGCCGGCTTAGTTGACCGGACCCGTGTATTTTTCGCCGGGGCCCTGACCGGGGGCATCGGGGAAAGTTGAGGCTTCTCTAAAGGCCAGTTGCACACTGCGCAACCCATCGCGCAGGCTCCTGGCGTGGTGGTCACCGATTTCGGGTGCGGCAGCGGTGATTAGCCCGGCGAGTGCAGTGATCAGCTTTCTGGCCTCCGCGAGGTCAGTTTCCTGCTCAGGGTTGTTGGCAAGCCCGCACTTGACGGCCGCTGCGGAGAGAAGGTGGACCGAGACGGTCGTAATGAGCTCGACCGCTGGAACTTCAGCAATATCGCGTGCCTCGTCGCCGATGGAATCACTCACAGCGTTACAAACCTTCCACTCGCATACCGGCCTAAAGCCTGCTATCGTTGCCCATGCTTCTCCCTCCCAGAGTGGGAAGCATGCGAAAGTGGAGAAACCTCCCACCCGCGTGGGCCTGCTGGACTAAGGCTACCGGGTCGTTGTACTCCGTGAATCTCATCAGGTTCACAGCGTTAAGGGTGCGAAATAGCCACCACGGCTATGGGGTTTGTCTGTCTATCGCTGGAACCACACGCTGACAGAACAGGAGACAGGTATCAGCGATCCCAGGATTAACGACCGCATTCGGGCAAGCGAGGTTCGCCTTGTTGGACCCGAAGGTGAGCAGGTCGGAGTCGTGCGCATTGACGTGGCTCTGCGGTTAGCTCAAGAAGCTGACCTCGACTTGGTTGAAGTGTCACCTGATTCGAACCCACCCGTAGTCAAGGTTATGGACTACGGAAAGTTCAAATACGAGGCGGCACAGAAAGCCAAGGAAGCCCGCAAGAACCAGGCGAACACGATCCTCAAGGAGGTTCGGTTCCGACTGAAGATCGACACACACGACTACGAGACTAAGCGCAAGCGTGCAGAGAGTTTCTTGCAGGCCGGTGACAAGGTCAAGGCGATGATTTTGTTCCGCGGACGTGAGCAATCGCGTCCCGAACAAGGTGTTCGACTTCTGCAGCGGTTTGCCGAGGATGTTGCGCAAAACGGAGTTGTGGAATTCACCCCAACTATTGATGGTCGCAACATGGTGATGATCATTGCTCCTCTGAAATCGAAAGCGGATGCAAAGGCCGCCCAGGCTAAAGCGAAGACCGCCAAACCAGTCCGCGAAACCGAGCCAGTGGTAATCCTTGACGACGTAGCGGCAAAGGCGAAAGCACCAGCGGCAGCAAAAAGTCCAGCGGTAGCAAAGACCCCAGCGGCGAAAGCACCGGCTGCCGCCAGGACACCGAAGGCCGCCCCCAAGACCACCAAAGAAAAGAAGGAAGAGACAGATGCCTAAGCAGAAGAGCCACTCGGGAACGAAGAAGCGCTTCAAACTGACCGGCACAGGCAAGGTCATGAAGCAGGGCGCAGGAATGCGTCACAACCTGGAGAAGAAGTCAACCAAAGTAACCCGCCGCCTCAACCAGGAACAGGTCGTCGCGCCGGCGGACGCCAAAGTCATCAAGAAGTTGCTCTCCAAGTAAGCCCGACCACAAAGGACAAAAATCATGGCACGTGTAAAGAATGCGGTAAATGCACACAAGAAACGTCGGGTGGTTCTCGAGCGCGCTCAGGGTTACCGCGGCCAGCGCTCCAGGCTTTACCGCAAGGCAAAAGAGCAGGTCATCCACTCGCTGGTGTACAGCTACCGCGATCGTCGCGCACGCAAGGGCGACTTCCGTCGCCTCTGGATTCAGCGCATCAACGCGGGCGCTCGCGCTAATGGCATGACCTACAACCGCTTTATTCAGGGCCTTGGCCTTGCCGGTGTTGAAGTTGACCGTCGCATGCTCGCCGAGCTTGCCATCCACGAGCCAGGCGCGTTCGCCACACTCGTTCAGGAAGCCAAGAAGGCTCTCCCGAAGGACACCTCGGCACCGGTCATCAAGTAGTTTCTCTCCAGGTTGATGAAGGCCACGCGCATTACGCGCGTGGCCTTCATCGTTATACGCCGTTAACCGAGCCTTCAGCTGGCATTTGGTCCAGGCACATAGTCTGGACACGTGCTAGAAAACCCCAGGTCACCTGCTGTTCGCGCTGTTGCGAAGCTTGCGAAGAAGCAGCGCCGCACGGAAGCTCGCCTGTTCTTGGTGGAAGGTCCCCAGGCTGTTCGCGAGGCCCTGCTCACTCGACCTGAGCTCGTTGTGGATGTGTTCATTACCCAGGCTGCGATGGACCGTCATAAGGACCTGGTCTCCCTGGCAGCCGAGCACCAGCTTCAGTTGACGCTCGCCACCGAGAAGGTGCTCGAGGAAATGGCCGACACGGTGACCCCGCAGGGCGTGGTGGCGGTGTGTGGTTTCAACGATGTGACCCTGGGTGATGTTCTGGCGAAGAAGCCAGCGCTAATCGCGCTGCTGCATCAGGTTCAAGATCCCGGCAATGTTGGCAACATTATTCGCACGGCCGATGCGGCCGGTGCTGATGCCGTCGTGGTCACTGCCGAGAGCGTTGATGTTTTTAACCCCAAAGCGGTTCGTGCAAGCACCGGCAGTCTTTTTCATGTCCCGATTGTGGTGGGCGTTGACCTGGCTGTGACGATTAGTGCTCTCAGGGCCGCCGGGGTTTCTGTGCTGGCTACAGATGCCGGTGGCCGGAGCCTGAATGAGGTTCTGGACTCCGGCGCCTTGGCGAAACCCGTCGCCTGGTTGCTTGGCAATGAGGCGCATGGCCTGAGCGATGAGGACGAGGCCTTAGCGGATGGCGTGGTGTCGGTGCCAATCTTTGGCAAGGCCGAGTCGTTGAGCTTGCAAACTGCAGCGGCCGTGTGTTTATACGAGTCGGCATTTGCCAAGCGACGCTGAGCCTTACGCCTTATAGACTTGGCGCTCGTGTCCTCGTCTCACGAAATTTCCGCGGAGAGCGTCGCTTCGGCTGTTGCTGGGGCTGTTGAGGCTTTCGCGCGCGCGAGCACACTGGACGTGCTCAAGAAAGAGAAAACCACCCATCTAGGCGAGCGCTCAGAACTTTCGTTACTGAACGCGACCCTGCGCGACGTGCCAGCAGATCGGAAGGCCGAGGCCGGCAAGCTGATGGGTGAGGCCAAGAGCGAGGCTCAGGCTGCATACCACAAGGCAGAGGCTCTCCTCGAAGCCGCAGAAGAAGCTGCAAGCCTCCAGGAGGAGGCCCTCGATATGACGGCTATCGGCGCCAGGCGCCACCAGGGGGCTAGGCATCCCCTCAGCGTCTTGATGGAGGACATGGCCGATGTGTTTGTCTCCATGGGGTGGGAGATTGCCGAGGGACCGGAGCTCGAACACGAGTGGTTCAACTTTGACGCCTTGAACTTCGATGCTGATCACCCTGCTCGGGCTATGCAGGACACCTTCTTTATTGAGCCAGTGGATCGCCACATGGTGCTTCGCACACACACCAGCCCCGTTCAGATTCGCTCCCTGCTCGAGCGAGAACTGCCGGTCTATGTGGTGGCTCCCGGTCGCGTGTATCGCACGGATGAGCTTGATGCCACCCACACCCCGGTGTTCCACCAAATTGAGGGCATCGCCATTGATAAGAACCTCACGATGGCCCACTTGCGCGGAACCCTAGAGCACCTAGCCCGCGCGATGTTTGGTGACGAGGCCAAGATTCGCCTGCGACCTAACTATTTTCCTTTCACTGAACCGAGCGCCGAGCTCGATATCTGGCACCCCACCTTTAGCGGGGGAGCGCGCTGGATTGAGTGGGGCGGCTGTGGCATGGTCAACCCCAACGTGCTGCGCGCCGCTGGGATTGACCCCGAGGAGTATCAAGGCTTTGCCTTCGGTATGGGTATCGAGCGGACATTGATGTTTAGAAACAACGTGCAGGACATGCGCGACATGGTGGAGGGCGACGTTCGATTCTCCGGTCAGTTTGGGATGGTGGTCTAGTGCGCGTCCCGCTGTCCTGGCTAGGTGAATACGTCGAACTCCCGGCGAAGACCACCCCAGAATCCGTTCACGAGGCGCTGGTCTCAGTGGGTCTTGAAGAAGAAGAGATCCACCGCTTCGAGCTCAGTGGTCCCGTAGTCGTCGGCGAAGTACTTGATTTCGTCGATGAGCCCCAAAGCAATGGGAAGACCATTCGCTGGTGCCAAGTGAAAGTGGCAGCCAAGGACGCTCCTGATGCTCCCGCTGTTCGCGGGATTGTCTGTGGAGCCCACAACTTTGTCGTCGGCGATCAGGTTGTTGTGGCACTCCCGGGTTCCGTTTTGCCGGGACCGTTTCCGATTTCCGCCAGAAGTACCTATGGCCACGTCTCCGATGGAATGATCGCCTCGGCCAAAGAGCTTGGCCTCGGCGATGACCACTCGGGGATTTTGCGGTTAGTCACCATGGGGATCTCGGCCGAGGTTGGTACTGATGCCATCAGCCTGCTCGGCCTTGACGATGTGGCCGTAGAAGTCAACGTCACGCCGGATCGGGGCTATGCGCTCTCGATTAGAGGAATTGCTCGCGAATATCACCACGCGACCGGCGCTGCTTTTCGCGACCCGGCTGGGACGCTAAGCCCCGCCCAGGGCAGTGGATATGACGTGTCCCTCTCGGACGACGCTCCGATTCGCGGCACCAGGGGGTGCCACACCTTCGTAGCGCGCACCGTGCGCGGTATTGACCCGACCCTGCCCACTCCACCGTTCATGGTCGCAAGGCTCGTGCTCGCAGGTATTCGCTCGATTTCCCTCCCCGTGGACATCACCAACTACGTGATGCTCGAGATGGGGCAACCCCTGCACGGCTACGACCTTAATCGCCTCTCCGGTGGAATAACTGTCCGTCGAGCGAAGCCGGGAGAGAAGCTCACCACTCTGGATGGGCTCGAGCGCAGTCTGGATCCTGAGGACCTTCTGATTACGGATGGGTCTGGGCCTATCGGGCTTGCGGGCGTGATGGGTGGTGTGACCACCGAGATTACTGATGCGACCCGCGATGTTCTGATCGAAGCGGCCGGCTTCGATCAGGTTTCCATTGCTCGCACGGCCAGGCGGCACAAGCTTCCGAGCGAGGCATCCAAGCGTTTTGCCCGGGGTGTTGACCCGATGGTTGCCGCCGCAGCCGCCGAGCGCGCCGTTGAATTGTTGGAGCGCTACGCCGGTGGCACCAGAGATTCTCTCGGCGCCTCAGTGTTTGAGCCAGGAGCAGGCCAGTACGCCCCTGTCCACCTTGCTCACGATGCGGTGCTGGCCCTGACGGGCATGGCGGTGGACCGCTCGGCTACCGCTGAAATTTTGCGCTCTATCGGCGCGACCGTGGACGAAACGGATGCCGGCCTGACTGTGACCCCGCCATCCTGGCGACCCGACATTGTCGATGCTCCTGGCGTGGTCGAAGAAGTTGCGCGGATTGTCGGCTACGACAAGATTCCCTCCGCGCTGCCGCCAGCGCCGTCGGGCCGGGGGCTCAGCCACGCCCAGGCAGCCAGGCGTCGCCTGGTTAATGCCTTGGCCGCCAGCGGGATGACCGAAGTACTTGCCTATCCCTTCGTCGCGCATGAGGACAACGTGCTCTTCGGCCAGACCGAGGACGACGTGGTCCTCGCCAACGCTCTTGACTCCCTGGTGAACCGCATGCGGGTGAGTTTGGTTGCTGGCCTGCTTGAGACTGCACAGCGCAACCTGTCGAGAGGCCTCACGTCACTGGCCCTCTATGAGGTTGGTCTTGTTTTTCACGTTGTGCCCGGATCTCTTGGTACCACCGACATTCCTGAGGGAGCAAAGAAGCCCGACGCCAAGGTTGAAGCGAAGCTCTATGCCTCAACCGGCCACCAGCCATGGAATGTGGCCGGTGTGTTCCTCGGCAACGCCCTCGAGAAGACTCCTGGCTCGAGGGCGAGAGCCTTCGAGGTTGCAGACGCCCTTGATGCCGCGCGCACCGCAGCCAGGGCCACCGGCGCTGAGCTCACTGTTGTCCAAGCCACGCATCCCGCTTTCCACCCCGGGCGCTATGCCGAGCTTCTGGCGGGGGAGACGGTAGTCGGGTTTGTGGGGGAACTACTGCCCCGCATTGCCAGGACTCGTGATCTTGTCGGCCGGGTGGCGGTGTTCTCCCTCGATATTGACGCACTGATTGCAGCGCGTGGGGAGGAACCTCACGCTGCCAAGCCACTGTCGATCTACCCCGCCGCCACCCAGGATGTGTCGCTCGTGGCTTCCCTGGATGTTCCAGCAGCCGCGTTGCGCGATGTTCTTATCGAGGGTTGTGGCGAGCTAGTGGAATCCGCATTTTTGGTCGATGACTATCGCGGCGAGGGGATTGACGCGGGACAGCGTTCCTTGACCTTTGCCCTGAGGTTCCGGGCCAGTAATCGAACTCTTACTCAGGCGGAGGCAACCGAGGCTAAAGAGCGCGGCGTTGCCCTTGCCGCCAAGAAATTTGGCGCAGTACTCCGGGCATAAACAGCCTGCCCTAGGTTCAATAACTGGTCTAAGGTTGTGGTTATGACTCTGCGGGTTGCAATTGCCGGCGCCAGTGGCTACGCCGGTGGTGAAGTGGCGCGCCTGCTGGCTGATCACCCCGAGTTTGGCGCACTCACACTGACCGCTCACTCACACGCGGGGGACTCGGTTGCCTCAGTCCACCCGCATTTGGCAAGTCTTTCCGGTCAGAGTTTTGAGGTGACAACACCAGAGGTGTTGGCTGGCCACGACGTTGTAGTCCTTGCGCTTCCTCACGGGGAATCCGGGTCGCTCGGCGAAACACTGGTCGCATCAGGCAACCAGCGCTTGCTGATAGACCTTGGCGCTGATCGACGCCTGGTCGATTCCACCGCCTGGGCCACGTTCTATGGCGGGGTTCACCACACACCCTTTGTCTATGGCATGCCAGAGCTTCCCCGTCATGATGGTGCCAGCCAGCGTGAGCGAATTGCTGAGGCCTCGGCCATCGTTGCCCCTGGATGCAATGCCACCGCGGTGACCCTTGCGATGGCCCCGTTGCTGGCAGCCGGAATGATTCAGGCCGACGACATTTCGGCTGTGCTCGCGGTGGGCTCCTCGGGGGCTGGTCGGTCACTCCGGGTGGATCTTTTGGGGTCGGAGCTCTTCGGCTCAGCCAAGCCCTATGCGGTGGGTGGAACGCATCGGCATCTCCCAGAAATTGCTCAGAATCTTAAGCTTGCCAGTGGCTCTGCGGTCAGCGTGTCGATGACTCCGGTTCTGGTGCCGATGTCCAGGGGAATTCTGGCTACCGTGAGCGCAAAGCTTGCCTCTCCTCAGAGCGCCAAGAAACTCCACGAGGCGCTCGCTGGGGCTTATGCCAACGAGCCCTTCGTCCGTGTCATGGAACTTGGCACCTTCCCCGCTACCGCAGATGTGCTGGGGAGCAACACCATCGCGCTCGGTGTGGCCATCGATGAGGCCGTTAATCGGGTGATTGTGGTCGCAGCGATTGACAACCTGGTCAAGGGCACCGCGGGGGCTGCAGTGCAGAGCATGAATATCGCGCTGGGTTTGCCTGAAGGTATGGGGCTTAGTGTCAATGGGGTTGCTCCGTGAGCGTGACCGCCCCCGCTGGTTTTAGTGCTGGGACTGTTGCCGCTGGGCTCAAGTCTCAGGGAGGACCTGACCTCACCGTTGTCGTGAACGAGGGGCCCTCCTTTAGTGCCGCGGCAGTCTTTACGAGTAATCGCGCGAAGGCGCACCCCATCCTCTGGTCGGAACAGGCGATTGCCGACGGTCAGGTCAGAGCAATTGTCTTGAACTCCGGTGGCGCCAACTGCTTTACCGGGCCCGAGGGCTTTGCGTTGACACACCAGAGTGCTGAGAAACTTGCCGAAGCACTCGGGGACGCGAGTGCTTCAGACATCTTGGTCTGTTCCACCGGATTGATCGGTGAGTTACTGCCAGCCGGAGCCCTCATCACCGGTATTTCCCAGGCGGTCGCCCTGAGAGATTCTTCCGAGAGTTCCGGTGGGGAATCAGCGCGCGCCATCATGACGACAGACTCAAAGCCCAAGATGGCCCAGGTCGCACTGACTACACCTTCCGGTGTTGTCACCCTCGGAGGGATGGCCAAGGGTGCTGGCATGCTGGCTCCCGGACTTGCGACCATGCTTGTCGTGATCACTACCGATGCTCTGCTCGAGCCCGATCAGCTCGACCGCGCGTTGCGCCAAGCGAGCGAGGTCACCTTCAATCGGCTTGATTCCGATGGCTGCATGTCCACCAATGATCAGGTTAGCCTGCTGGCCTCTGGCGCCAGCGGAATCACTCCTGGGATCGACGAGTTCGAGACTGCCCTGAGGGCGCTCTGTCTCGATCTTGCCCTTCAGCTCCACGCGGATGCCGAGGGTGCCAGCCACGAGATCGCGATCGAAGTCACGGGCGCACTGAGCGACACAGAGGCTGTTGCCGTGGGGCGCTCGGTGGCCAGGAACAATCTCTTCAAGGCCGCAATTTTTGGCAATGATGCCAACTGGGGTCGCGTGTTGGCTGCTATCGGAACTGCGGATGCCAGCTTTGATGTCTACGGGGTCGATGTGTCGATGAACGGGGTTCGAGTGTGTCACGAGGGCGCTCCAGACCGACCACGCACCGAGGTGGATTTGACCCCGCGCAAAACTCACGTCCTCATTGAGTTACACGCCGGTGACGCGAGCGCGACGGTGTGGACAAACGATTTGACCACTGATTACGTTCACGAGAACAGCGCCTACTCGAGCTAGCCATGGAAGCGATGACGAATTCTTCCCTTGAGGCGTTGCGGAAGGCGGCAACGCTCACCGAGGCATTGCCATGGATGCGCCGATTCCACGGCAGTATCTTCGTGATTAAGCTTGGCGGCAACGCCATGGGTGATGACGAGTTAATGCAGTCTTTTGCCGATGACATGGTCTTTCTTGCCACGGTGGGCGTCAAGCCGGTTGTTGTTCACGGTGGCGGTCCCCAAATTACCGAGGCTCTCGAGGCCAAGGGGATACCCAGCGAGTTTCGGGGTGGCTACCGCGTGACTAGCACGGCAGCTATTCCTGTGGTCAGAGACGTATTGCGCAACACCATCAGCGCTGACGTCGCTAAGCGGATTAATCTGCACAGCGATCTGGCAGTCGTGCTCTCTGGGGAGGACGAGAACCTTTTCGTTGCCACTAAGCGCGGTGCTGTGGTGGATGGCGTATCCGTGGACCTGGGTTATGTGGGTGACGTGGTGCGGGTGAACCCAGGCGTTATCCACGATTTACTCGATGCCGGGAAGATTCCTGTGGTGTCCTCTGTCGCGCCAGGTGATGATGGGGCGTCGCTGCTCAATGTGAATGCGGATTCGGCAGCGGCTGCTCTTGCCATTGCGTTGGGCGCTGAAAAGATGGTGCTCCTGACGGATGTGCAGGGCCTGTATCGAAACTGGCCAGACACGGAGTCCCTCATATCGAGCCTCGCGCTGGCCGAGTTGGAGGGGTTGCTGCCGAGTTTGGAGAGCGGAATGATTCCCAAGATGACCGCGTGTCTGGATGCAGTGCGAGGCGGTGTCGCCAAAGCCGCCATCATTGATGGACGCCTCGCGCACTCCGTGCTGTTGGAAGCTTTCACCGCTGAGGGAATAGGAACTGAGGTACTGGCATCATGACCAGACACTTCTTGCGTGATGATGACATCACCCCGGCTGAACAAACCGCGATACTCGATCTTGCTATCGCGATGAAAACCGATCGCTACGGAGCGCGGCCTCTGACCGGTCCACAGACAGTCGCGGTGATTTTCGACAAGTCCTCCACGAGGACCCGCGTGTCCTTCGCGGTCGGGATTGCCGACTTGGGCGGCCAGCCACTGATTATTTCCACCGCCAACTCGCAGCTCGGTGGAAAAGAAACTCCCTCTGACACGGCCCGTGTGCTCGAGCGGATGGTGGCAGCGATTGTCTGGCGGACGTATGCCCAGGCAGGCCTTGAAGAGATGGCAGCGGGAACCACGGTGCCCGTGGTTAACGCTCTGAGTGATGATTTTCACCCCTGCCAGCTCTTGGCTGACCTGCTGACCATTCGCGAACGCAAGGGTTCCCTTCAGGGAACCACGGTGGCCTTCCTCGGTGATGGTCGCTCCAATATGGCCCAGAGCTATCTTCTTGCTGGCGCGAACGCCGGAATGAACGTGCGTTTGGCCTGCCCGGCCGGATTTTCTCCGGATTCAGCCGTAGTGGCGGATGCGACTGCTCTGGCGGGGAAGACCGGCGGGTCCATCACGGTGCTCGATGACCCAGGTGCAGCTGTTGATGGGGTGGACGTCGTCGTCACTGACACCTGGGTGTCGATGGGCAAAGAAGAGGAAAAGGCACAACGCCTTGCCACCTTCGCCGGTTATCAGGTGGATCAGGCGTTGATGGCGAAGGCGGCCAGTGACGCCATCTTCCTCCACTGTTTGCCAGCAGACCGTGGGTTTGAGGTGGCAGCGGAGGTCATCGATGGCCCGCAGAGCGTGATTTGGGATGAATCAGAGAATCGGCTCCATGCCCAAAAAGCCCTGATGGTGTGGCTTTTGGAGCGAGCAGAGCGACGACAGGCTGGCGGGTAGACTGAAGTTTCACCCAGGTTGGTGTGCCCACGTGAGAGAAAGTAGCGGCGTTAGTGTCCGAAAGAGTCGTTTTGGCGTATTCCGGTGGTCTCGACACCTCCGTCGGTATTGGCTGGTTGAAAGACGCCACGGGTAAAGAGGTTGTCGCGCTTGCTGTTGACGTCGGCCAGGGCGGCGAGGACATGGAAGACATCCGTCAGCGTGCCATAGACTGCGGTGCGGTTGAGGCCATTGTGGTCGACGCCAAGGATGAGTTTGCCACTGACTTTGTCATGCCGGCGCTTCGTGCAAATGCTCTCTACCAAAAGCGCTACCCGCTGGTGTCTGCTCTGTCTAGGCCCCTGATTTCAAAGCACCTAGCACGCGTTGCGCGTGAGCTCGGAGCCGACAGTGTCGCTCACGGTTGTACCGGTAAGGGTAACGACCAGGTGCGCTTCGAAGCCGCTGTTGCTGCTCTGGCACCAGAGCTCACCAGTATTGCTCCTATTCGTGACTTGGCTCTCACCAGGGACAAAGCCATTGCTTATGCCGAAGAACATGGCCTCCCGATCAAGCAGAGCAAGAAGAACCCCTACTCGGTGGACAAGAACGTCTGGGGTCGCGCCGTGGAGACCGGTCTATTGGAAGACCCATGGAATGCCCCAGGAGATGGAGTGTGGGAATACACCGATGACCCGGCTCAGGGTCTGCCAGCAGAGGACGTCGTAATCCGCTTCGCGGAGGGAACCCCCGTGGCGATTGATGGTAAGGCTGTTACACCGCTGCAGGCAATCGAGATGATGAACTCTGCGGCAGGGCGCCACGGAGTTGGTCGCATCGACATCATCGAAGACAGACTTGTCGGAATCAAGAGCCGCGAGGTCTACGAAGCACCCGCTGGAATAGCCTTGATCACGGCACACGAAGAGCTTGAAAACCTTGTCCTGGAACGCGATCTGGGTCGTTACAAGCGCAAGATTGAGGCCGACTGGGCAAACCTTGTTTATGACGGCCTGTGGTTTTCGGATCTCAAGAGAAGCCTGGACGCTTTCATTGCGCACACGCAGCGACATGTTTCCGGAGACATTCGACTGAAGTTGCAGTCCGGCGTCGCGATGGTGACCGGCCGGATGTCTGATCAGAGTCTGTATGACTTCGACCTTGCCACCTACGACACCGGTGACACCTTCGACCAGTCTCACGCCAAGGGCTTTATCGAGCTGTGGTCTCTGCCGAGCAAAATCTCCGCCAAGCGGCACGCCAAGAATCAGGGATAAGTCTGATGTCCGGCCAAACGCACGAGGGCGCTCTGTGGGGCGGCCGGTTTGGCTCTGGCCCAAGCTTCGAGCTGCAGCGGCTCAGTAAGTCCACGCATTTCGATTGGCGTCTGGTGCCCTACGACTTGGATGCCACGAAGGCCCACGCCAAAGCACTTCAGGAGCGGGGTTTGCTGACCGTCGTTTCTCTGAAGGCTCTCGAATCAGCGTTGGCGACGATTGGTAAAGACTTTGCCGCTGGCACCATCGCGCCGGGGGAGCAGGACGAAGACGTTCATGGCTGGTTGGAGCGCATCCTGATGGAAGCGGTGGGCGCCGAGATTGGTGGGAGCTTGCGCGCTGGTCGGAGTAGGAATGACCAGATCGCCACGTTTATCCGTCTCTATATGCGGGACACATCACGGGCCATCCGCCACATTCTTATTGAGCTGGTGAGAATCTTTATTGCTCGGTCTGAAGAGGCCGGCGAGAGGGTCATGCCTGGGCGCACCCACTTCCAGCATGCCCAGCCTGTGTTGGTGGCTCACTACCTGTTGGCTCACGCGTGGCCATTGCTGCGCAACATTTCACGAATCGATGATTGGGCGAAGCGCAACGATGTTTCTCCCTACGGTGGGGGCGCTCTGGCCGGTGGCGGACTCGGCATAGACGCCGAGGGCATTGCCAGGGAACTGGGGTTTCAGGGGGTGATGGAGAATTCTCTGGATGGCACCTCTTCCAGGGATTGCGTAGCGGAGTTTCTCTACATCACCACCCAGATTGGTATAGATCTCTCCCGCGTGGCAGAGGAAATTGTGATTCTCACCTCTGCCGAGTTTGGCTACATTTCTCTCCATGATTCTTATGCGACGGGTTCGTCGATGATGCCCCAAAAGAAGAATCCCGACATCGCGGAACTCACTCGCGGGAAAACCGGTCGCCTCATTGGTAACTTGACGGGTCTTCTTGCCACACTCAAGGCCTTGCCGCTGGCCTATAACCGAGACCTGCAAGAAGACAAAGAGCCAGTGTTCGACTCCGTCGACACTCTGTTGCTCGTCATGCCGGCGATGGCCGGCATGATCGCCTCGATGACGCTCAACTATGACCGGATGGAAAGCCAAGCCACTAAGGGTTTCTCTTTGGCCACCGATGTCGCCGATTTCTTGGTCGAGCAGGGTGTCCCGTTCCGCGATGCGCACCAAATTGTGGGGCGCTTAGTCGCCCACTGTGAATCCCAGGGCCTAGAACTCCACGAGGTATCAGATGAGGATTTGGCATCGGTTTCGTCCCACCTGACCCCTGCGCTTCGCTCAGTCATGTCCGCAGAGGCCTCCGTGGCGCGCAAGGCCGGCGTCGGGGGGACAGCGCCGGCTCAGGTGGTCAGGCAGCGGGCTCGTGTGGCCGAGCTGATTGAGGCGCTCGATACCGACTAGCGGCCACCGCGAAAGCGCTGGAGGAACTCTCTGGTGCGCGCTTCGCGCGGAGCGCCAAAGACCTGCGCTGGGGGGCCTTTTTCTGCGACCAAGCCTTGATCGAGAAACACAATCTGGTCGGCCACGTCCCTCGCGAACGCCATTTCGTGGGTGGCCATCACGATGGTTGTGCCATCGATTTTAAGATCCGTGACCAGATCCAAAACTTCGCCGACTAACTCGGGGTCCAATGCGCTGGTGATTTCATCGAGAAGCAAAACCTCCGGCTCATTGGCAATCGCGCGAACGAGCGCAAGACGTTGCTGTTGGCCACCGGAGAGCCGATCGGGGTATTCCTGAGCTTTGTCAGCAAGACCCACACGGTCAAGAAGCTCGAGCGCTCGAGTGGTTGCCTCATCTCTCGAGACTTTGAAGACGTGCCGGGAAGCAAGGGTGATGTTGCTCAACACGCTGAGGTGTGGAAAGAGGTTGAACTGTTGGAACACCACCCCGATGCGCGCCCGCACCGAGTCTGCGTTGACGGACGGGTCAGTAATGTCGTCGCCGCTCAGCCAAATCTGTCCGTCATCGAGCTGCTCGAGAAGGTTGATGCAGCGCAGCAGGGTTGATTTTCCAGACCCACTGGCACCAATCACGGCGACTACTTCACCGTGATGGATGTCGAGGTCGATTCCGCGCAACACCTGGGTCTCGCCAAAGACTTTGGTCACGCCAGAGAGAGAAAGAACGGGCTGCGTCATACGATCGAGCCCATCTGTTCGCGGGCGCGAAGCCTCGCCGTATACCAGTCGGTGAGTCGAATCATGGGAAGCGCGAGCAGGACAAAGAGCAGGCCGGCGAGGACGTAGGGGGTGAAGTTGAAAGCTTGCGCCGTTTCAATCTGTGCCGCGCGCACGGCGTCGACGGCCCCCAACACGGAGATGAGGCCCACGTCTTTTTGCATGGCGATGAAATCGTTCATGAGCGCCGGAGTCACCTTGCGAACCGCTTGGGGCATCACGATTAACCGCAGAGTTTTCCCATAGCTGAGCCCGAGTGATCTGGCAGCCAGGCGCTGCGAGGGGTGCACGGACTCGATGCCCGCCCGGAACACTTCGGATACGTAGGCAGAGTAGGTCAAAATCAGCGCAATGGTTCCCCAGAATTCCAGAGGCATTCGCGGCAGTGCATTGAGGCCGGGAATTCCAAAGCCCACCAGATACAACACGATAATGAGTGGCATTCCGCGGAAAAGATCGGTGTAGCCGGCCGCGAGAGCTCGTAGCGGAAAGAAAATAGGTCCGCTCAGGGTGCGCAGCGTCGCGAGAATCAGCGCGAGAATCAGCACTCCAACCGCAGCGAAGAGCAGCACCCGAATGTTTAGCAGAATGCCTTCGACAACCCTGGGCCATGCTCCAGCCAGGACATCCAGGTTGAAGAAACTTTGCTGGACAAGAGACCAGCCGGGGGTGTTGACGACCGTAAACCACACAATGATGGCGAACACGATTGTGCTGATAAACGAAATGGCGACGGATTTGGCGTTCTGATGGCGCCGAAACGCCCGGCGTTCCAGCTCTATTGCGCTGGGACGCCGGGCGTTAGGGTCGTTACTCACTCTTCGAGGGTAGTAGAGGATCGGGGGCTGTCCTACTGGAGGACGGGGGCTCCCTGGTCACTGCCGAGCCACGCAGCGGTGATCTCAGCGAGCTTGCCGCTGTCGATCAGGCGTTGCAGTGCTGCGTTGACTGCCTCGGTCAGGGCGCTGTCTTTTGGAAGGACAAAGCCCCACTCGTCAGAGATTCCTGCTCCCGGAGGCAACTGGCCGATGAGAACGCCATCGGTCAACTCCGCTGCAATCAAGTAGAACGCGGTGGGCAGGTCGACAACTAGTGCGTCGATCTGGCGAGTCTCCAAGGCCAACTTGGCGTCGTCGTTGTTGTTGAAGGCCAGTGCGCCAGCGCTTGGCTGGATCGACTCTTCGATGGCCTGGAAGCTCGTCGTGCCACTAGCAGCACCAATATTGAGCTCCTTCAGGTCAGCGAGGCTCGTTGCCTCAGCAGCCGCACTGCCAGCGACAGTCAGGATCGCCTGAGGAGATTGGTAGTAGGGGATGGAGAGGTCGACGTTCTCAGCACGCTCGGGGGTAATCGAGTACTGCTGGAGGTTTAGGTCGAAGTCCTTCGGGCCTGGCTGGATAGCCGCTTCGAAGGTGGTGCGGACCCAGACAACGTCCTCGGCAGCAAAGCCAAGTTCTTCAGCGAGGGCGTAAGCCACAGCTGCCTCGAAGCCCTGGCCGCTCTCGGGAGCGTCGTCAATTACGTAGGGGGGATAGGCGGGCTCGCCAGTGGCAATGGTCAGCTTGCCTTCGGTGAGGGTTGCAAGCGCCGGTGCTTCTTCGGTCGCCGCGGGTGCCTCAGCCTCGGGTGCGGCAGGTTCTGGGGTTCCACCGGCACACGCGGCGAGGCCGAGAACAAGTGTTCCCACACCCAGGGCAGCGCTCAGGCTGCGTAAACGAGATTTCAATGACATGGAGTACTCCTTAGTGAAGGGGAAATGGTACGTAAGTATTCTGGAGCAAAATTCTGCGTGATGTTTCTACATGACCCTGTGTTACGGCGCTGATAGCCTTGGGCGCGTGTCAGGGCCAGATAATCGTGTCGTGAGTGAGCAAACCAACGACCCCTCCTTCTCCTCCCTGTGGGAAGAATTGCACTGGCGGGGGCTGATTCACGTCTCCACTGACGAAAAAGCCCTTGCCCACGCACTCGCCGGGGAGCCCATCACCTATTACTGCGGCTTTGACCCCACGGCGCCCAGCCTGCATTTGGGAAACCTCGTGCAGCTGCTGCTGATGCGCAGGCTGCAGCTTGCCGGCCACAAGCCCTTGGGGCTGGTCGGAGGCTCCACTGGGCTCATTGGGGACCCGAAGCCCACCGCGGAGCGCGTATTAAACGAACCCGAGGTCGTCGCTGCCTGGGTAGGGCGTCTCGGTGATCAGATATCACGGTTCTTGGACTTTGGTGGAAGCGCTGCAGCTCGCCTGGTCAACAATCTGGACTGGACGAGGGACCTGTCGGCGATTGACTTCTTGCGAGATGTGGGCAAGTACTACCGGGTGGGCACGATGCTCAAGAAGGATGCCGTTGCGGCTCGGTTGAACTCTGATGCTGGTATCTCCTACAGCGAGTTTTCCTACCAAATCCTGCAGGGTATGGACTTTCTGAAGCTGTATGAAAACTACGGGTGCGTCTTGCAGACCGGTGGCTCGGACCAGTGGGGCAATCTCACCAGCGGGACGGATCTCATCCACAAGGCTGTGGGAGTGAGCGTGCATGCGCTTGGCACACCGCTCATCACCAATGCCGATGGCACCAAGTTCGGTAAGTCGGAAGGTAACGCCATTTGGTTAGACGCAGAGTTGACGAGTCCGTGGGCGATGTATCAGTTCTGGCTCAACACCGATGATCGGGACGTCATCGACCGCCTCAAGATCTTCACCTTTTTGAACAAAGCTGACATTGAGGCTCTCGCTTCCCAGGTGGAGCAGGCGCCTCATCGTCGCAGCGCCCAAAAGCGTCTCGCTCATGAGGTCACTGCCCTTGTGCACGGAATCGACATCACTCAGAGTGTCCAGGAGGCATCTGAGGCGCTGTTTGGCAAAGACTCGTTGGAGTCGCTGAACCCTGACGTCTTTGCTCAGGCGCTTGCCGAGTTGCCGAGTGGGTCAGTGACCCCCCAGACGACGGTCGCGGAGGCCTTGGTTGCGACAGGGCTCTGTCAGAGCGTCTCGGAAGCCAGGCGAGCCATTAGCCAAGGTGGGGTGAGCATCAACAACGTGGCAGTGACCGAAGAGACAGCGGAAATCGGGGGAGCCCGGCCTCCGCACCCGACTGCAGTGCTTCTCAAGAGAGGCAAGAAGACCCTCGCAGCGCTGAATTATGCCTAGCGTCAAGTCCTTTGAAGACAGGCTGAGCGGCGGCCATCCGAACTCGCTGGGAAACACCGTCTCGGTTGCCGACGAGGTCGTTGCTGATCGGTCCCTCCTGCGGGGGCTTATTGCGACCTACTCCAGTGACGATGAGGTCGTCCGGCTTCGGGTCTCGAGTGCACTCAAGAGGGTGGCGTGGGCCGAGCCCGAGTGGGTCCACCATGAGCTGGATGCCGTCATCGATTGGGTGGTCAGGCTCCAGCAGCCCTCTGCGCAGTGGACGATCGCGGAGATTCTCCTCGAGCTTGGTCCGAGCCTCACTGCCGCGGAACGCCTGCGTGCAATCGAGGTGATGAAGGTACACCTGACCACCTCGCACGACTGGATTGTCCTCATCAAAACAATGGAAACGCTGGCGGAGTGGGCGGGAGCCGATTCCGCGCTGAGGAGCTGGTTGCTGTCGCGACTAGAAGAACTAGCTGGAGACTCGCGAAAATCCGTTGCGCAGAAAGCGCAGCGACTGCGCCAAGCGGTGACCCAGTGCTAGGTTCGACACGCCCGAGGTGGCCGTGATTTGTCAACATCCGAGAGCGCCCCTATAGTGGGAAAGTTGTCACCCCAAAGGTCGACGTCGAGCAGCAGCTCGGTCGGACTCAAGCGGGACTTCACCTAGCGAGACCATTCACCACTTGCAGTGGGGGATTCACCTCACTAGACTTGAAAATCCAGCGTTTCACAGCGTCGGGCCAAAACACTCCCAGTCGGGGCGGGTTGGTTCCAGGCTCAGAAAGCTGCGCTGGGGACAAGCAAGACGGACAGACGTCCGACGCCTCATCGGGAAACTGGTGGAGGAGTCAGCGACGCCCGATCCTTGAGAACTCAACAGTGTGCACTAAGTCAATGCCAAATAACCTCGTTGGCAGGAGAAATCCTGTCAAAGAGATTCCTTTGGATTAAATTGGACAAGTCAGTAGACAAGTCATTTAGTCAGAACAAACTCGCCTGAATGCCTAGCATTCGGCAGCAAGTCTGTCGGTGGAAACACCGGCTAACAAGCTAATTACGGAGAGTTTGATCCTGGCTCAGGACGAACGCTGGCGGCGTGCTTAACACATGCAAGTCGAACGATGAAGGTGGGAGCTTGCTTCTACTGGATTAGTGGCGAACGGGTGAGTAACACGTGAGCAATCTGCCCCTGACTCTGGGATAACTCCGAGAAATCGGTGCTAATACCGGATACGAACTGAGACCGCATGGTCATCAGTTGGAAAGAACTTCGGTCAGGGATGAGCTCGCGGCCTATCAGCTAGTTGGTGAGGTAATGGCTCACCAAGGCGACGACGGGTAGCCGG
>WLEA01000039.1 GCA_009704535.1 Actinomycetota bacterium | reverse complement strand
GGCGCTGTCACTCTGCATAAAGGTGCCTTTTCGCTGTCGAAGGATCTGGGGTGGGAAGTCTTTTTGCTTCTTCTAGAGACTTCTGAAGTTCATTGGTCACATCAACGTCAATCGTGTCGTACAGGTCTAGGGTCGCCTGGTCAGCGCCTCGGCGGAGCCGAACGAGCGGTTCATCGCTCCAGGCAACTCGAAGCTCTTCCGCATCTCGATACTGTTGAGCGTCGCCGCTGTAATGCCCGGCAAGGCGCACCGTTGTGGCTTCGATGAACGTGGGACCTCGCCCACTGCGGGCGCGGTCAATGGCGTCACTAGCCGCCCCAATAACGGCCAGAGGGTCATTGCCGTCAATCACATATGAGTGAATTCCAAAACCTGCTGCCCGCGACGCAAGACTTTCACCCCTCATCATGTCGACAATCGGGGTCATCTCGGAGTACACGTTGTTTTCGATCACAAACAGAATTGGCAGATCCATGACGACCGCAATATTGAGCGCTTCCAGCACTACGCCCTGATTCATGGCGCCATCACCAAAAGTGGATACGACTACGCGTCCGTCCCCAGCATTCCGGGCCGAGAGAGCGGCTCCGGTAGCGATGGGGGCACCGGCACCCACAATCGAGTTTTCACCCAGGAAGTTGTGAGCAGCCGACGAAAAATACAGTGAGGCACCTCGGCCACCATTGAGGCTCGAATCTCGCCCCATCATCTCAGCGAAAATCCCAGTGGGGGGTATCCCCTTTGCTAGCGCCCAGCCATGGCCACGATAGGTGGCCGAAACCATGTCGTCCTCAGCTAGCTCGTGACAAAAGCCGACAGGTATCGCTTCCTGACCAATCGAGAGATGAATCGATCCAGGAATTTCTCCTGCCTCTTTGAGGCTTTGGGTCATCTGTTCGAAGACTCGAATTCGAGACATCTGGCGGTAGAGATCCGCCATCACAATCGGTCGAGATATTTTTGGTGTGTAATCGGGCACAAATTAACTATGGCAGAAAGGTGGCCGTTTTGTCCACATTATTTCAAGGGATAACCTGGAGCAGGCGCAGCGATTGGGATATAGTCCTAATAAGTATAGAAAGTAGCTGTCATGAAAATTGACTCAGTTGATTCTAAAGTCATTGGCGCTGCCCATTACGTCCGATTGATTACCGACACCGGGCTCGTGGGATACGGACAATCCGGGGTGTGGGCATACCCGGAGGCCGTGCACGCTGTCGTCGAGCGATTCGCAGATTACCTCGTCGGGCGTGATCCGCGTCTTATCGAGCACCATTGGCACCACCTCTATCGAATGGGCCCCTTCCGCGGGGCAATCTTGACTGCCGCAGTGAGCGCGATCGACATCGCGCTGTGGGATATCGCAGGCAAGAGGCTCCAAGCCCCCATCTACGAACTCCTGGGAGGCCCCACGAGAACTAAGCTCCGACTGCACCTCTTGCTCACTGGCGGACCCATCGAAGATACCCTCGCACACGCCACAAAAGCAGTCAAAGACGGCTTTACTGCCGTCAAATTCGACCCGATTCCTCGTGATTGCCAAGACCTCTCGCTAGCATCTCTCGTCCAGGAGTCTGTGGCACGAACCGCGGCGATGAGGGACGTGGTGGGAACCGATGTAGACATAATTCTCGAACTTCATCGAAAACTGACCCCGCTTCAAGCCAAACCTCTGATGGAAGCCCTCACACCATTCAGGCCTCTTTTTATCGAGGACCCCATTCAGATAGACAACCTCTCAGCACAAGCGGGTATGGCCACCAGTTCTAGCGGGCCGGTCGGGGTTGGCGAGAGACTGCACACCATTTGGGAATTCAATGACATTTTGCGACTTGGCGGGCCACAATACGTCCGACCAGACCTCGGTACCGCCGGCGGTATCAGCCACGTCAAGAAGATCGCCGCGGTCGCTGAGGCACACAGTTCAACGCTCGTGACGCACAACTGTTTGGGGCCGATTCTCACCGCAGCTGCTGCCCATGTCGATGCTTCCATACCGAACTTCCTGGTCCAGGAGTACAGCCCTTTCGACGACGATCTGGCCTCTTCGCCTGGCGTCCGGACCCATTTCCGGAGAGAAGGCGGTTGGTTGCATTTGTCGGAGGAGCCGGGGCTAGGAGTTGACGTGGATTGGGACAACATCCCCTCTGTGGACTTCGTTGGACGAACCCTCCACGAGATCCCCCTGAGAGATGACGGTTCAGTCTCTTTCGCTGTGTAGTGGATGAGCCCTCAGCCGACGTTGCGCTCGTGGGGACAGTTTAGAGCTTAATTCGTGCACAGCCCAGGCCCATGAGATTCTCCTCGAGTAACTGGTTTTTTCCGCTTTATTGTGGGCCGATGTGCGGAAATCGCACTCCAGTTCGCTGTTTCGGAAATAAGACCCAATTTGGAAGATTCCATAGACAAGCTTCACATAAGGTCTTAGCATGAGTGAAATGTTGACTGAAACCATTCAAGGAACGGCGGTGCCGAAGCTCGGGCTTGGGACATTCGAGCTCCTTGGCGAGGCCGCCATCGAAACAGTCCAGAAAGCCGTGGAGACGGGATACCGGCACTTTGACACGGCATCCAAGTATGGCAACGAACAGGCTGTCGGTGAGGGATTATCGCGCAGTGGCCTCTCGAGGGACGAGTTTTTTCTCACGACAAAGGTCTGGATCACCGACCTGCATCCCGACACGATTGTTGAGACTGTTGCAGAGTCCGTTGCGGCCTTGAAGCTCGAGAGTGTCGACCTACTGTTGCTCCACTGGCCATCTCCTCACTTCGGTCTGAAAGAATCGATTGAATCGCTTTCTCTCACCAAAGATGCTGGCCTGGCACGCCAGATCGGTGTCAGTAATTTTCCACCGAGCATGCTTCTGGAGGCACTCAACTATGGGGACCTCTTCTGCAACCAAGTTGAGTTCCATCCCTACCTCGACCAAACACCTCTTCTTCGCATCGCAGCCGAGCGCGACTTGCTCCTCACCGGATACGCGCCACTAGCGATTGGGCGGGTATCTGAAGACCCCCTTCTGCAGGCCATCGGTGAAAAGCACGGAAAAACAGCCGCGCAGGTTGCGCTGAGGTGGCTTGTCGAACACCGCAAGGTCGCAGTGATGCCAAAGAGCAAGTCGCCTCATCGCCTCCAAGAGAACTTTGACATATGGGATTTCGCCCTCAGCCAAGAGGACACTGACTCCATCGCCACCCTCGCTCACGGTTTTCGTATCTATGACGAGGAATGGGTGGCGGACTGGGAAGACAACTCCCGCGACGCCGGGCCAGCTCTTCGAAGTGTCACTTTGTCCTAGCAAATTCGAGAACAGCAAACAAAAAGAAGGTGTCATTGAGATGATTAACGTTGCAGTAGTGGGCGCAGGCTTCATGGGTTCTCTCCACGCGCGGTGTGCAGCGCGGGATCCGCGAGCCAACCTTGCTGGGATTGTGGACACCAACGAGGAAAGCGGTCGGGCCCTGGCGCAGCGGCTCGACACCAAGTACCTAGGAACCGCTGAAGAAGCGCTCAAGGAAGATATTGACGCCTTCATCGTTGCACTGCCTGACCGGCTCCACGTCGAAACCTCGGTCAAGCTATTGCGCAACGGGCGCTCTGTCCTCCTGGAAAAACCAATGGCGGACACACTCGACGGTGCCAGGGCGATAGCCGAGGCGGCTTCCGAGGGAGGAGGCAGGCTCATGATTGGTCACATTCTTCGCTTTGACCCTCGTTACGCGATGGCAGCGGAGGCGGTGCGTCGTGGCGACATCGGCGAGGTCGTTCACGTGTCAGCGGGCCGACTCGGGACACAAAGTATTGGCCTGAAACTCAATGGTTCAAGCTCGGTGTGTTTCTACATCGGTGTTCACGATGTGGATGCAGTGCAGTGGATTACTGGGAAGAGAATTGAACGAGTTTATTCTCGCGCTGTGTCGAAAATCATGCCGAGTCACGGCGTCGACTCTGAAGACGCGATTTTCAGCACGGTGGAGCTTGCTGGCGGCGCGATAGGCCATCTATTTTTCGGTTGGAGTCGCCCAGACACTGGTCCGTTCAGCATTGATGGCCGATTTGAAATCGTCGGAACGAAGGGAACTCTTGAAGTCGATGTTCGCGATCACGGATTGCGAATTTTTGGCCCTGATGGCTACAAGATTCCTGACGGCCAGCACTGGCCGGAAGTCTACGGCGAACTCAACGGAGACTTACAGGCCGAGGTGGGGCACTTCTTCGAATCCCTCAAGTCAGGTGAACCCTTCACCATGAGTGTCGACGATGCTGTGAGGGCAGTCGCTGTCAATGACGCGATTTTGCGCTCAGTCGAATCTGGTCAGCCTGAAACTGTCACCCAGGTGTAACAGGAGGCTCGGCGATTATGCGCGAGCGGGGTTAGCAACCACTCCCCGCGGAGCGAATAGCCGCAATCTCTCCCGGGTCCGCGGAGAGGTTCCACCGGAGCTTCACTTCAACCCAGTTCACCAGATACACACAGCGGTAGGAACGATTCGGTGGTAACCACTCCGATGGGTCACTGGCCCCTTTAGAGCGATTAGAACTGGCACTGACAGCAATAAGAGAACCGGCGTACTCAAGATCATTGGCAAAGCGTTGCCGTGTCCCGCTATCCCATCCATGGGCTCCGCTATCCCACGCTTCCTTGAGTGGCACAAAGTGATCAATGTCAAAGCTTGAGGCATCCGTGGTGGTCACGCCGTCAAAGGCTGACGACCATGTCCCACCCGAGATCGAACATCGTGAACCAATGCTGACTGCCGTTGTTGATTCGGCAATCAGCACCTCTCGTCGGGAATCACACCCATCACCATCAGCATCAACCCAGTGCCTAAAGAGATCCCTGTCATACCCAGACTGCACTTCTGGTTCCACCCGAAGCCTCGACACCAGCGCTTCAAGGCCTCCAGCAGGGCTAGCCCCCGTCGGGGGCGCCGGCGCTGTGGCCGGCGCCTCCGTGTCGGAGTCAGAATCTTCGGCGTCGGGATCATCGGAGTCTGGGTCCTCAGAGTCTGGGTCTGCCGAGCTTGGGTCCTCAGAGTCTGGGGTTTCCGACTCAGGAACAAGAACATCATCGGGGGCCGCCTCGTCGGCGGCCACGTCTGGATCGCCTGGCTCAGAGGAGGTGCCAGTGTCTGG
This sequence comes from Actinomycetota bacterium, assembly GCA_009704535.1. Taxonomy (GTDB): domain Bacteria; phylum Actinomycetota; class Actinomycetes; order Actinomycetales; family Microbacteriaceae; genus Pontimonas. Next base: position 7,353 of record WLEA01000039.1, on the reverse strand, counting down.
TGCCGGTGGTGTCTCGCCACCGGCAGGGTTGTCGGAAGTTTCTAGTTGTTCGGCACTCTGCTCGGTGAGAGAGCTATCCGATGAGGAGGGTGGTGCTTCTGGCAGTGGCACGAGAGAGCCAGCCACCACGTAAAAGGTGACAAACGCTGCCAATCCTGTGCCGAAGGTTTTCCAGACGTGACTGGACTGCGTGAGCCGCTTGGTGGGGATTGCCACGAACACCGCAAGTAATAACCAGCCAATGAAGGGGATAAAGCCAATAAGCGCTACTGCCCAGTGCAGACCGGCATCACGTAAGCGTTTGATGACGAGACCCAGGGTGACGAGAACCAAGGGAGAACCCAGGGGGATGCTCAACCAGAGCGGAAACTCCGGAACAGCAAGCACTGAGCCGAGCACGAAGATCGGTAGCAAGCCCAGCAGAAAGCTTTGTCGTGAGAGCTCACCAGAGAGGGACAACCACCCGGGCAGCGCGTCATGAAATCCGCGCACCCTGGCCCCAAAACCAGGAACCCCTGCCTCAGCTTTTTCCATCAGACCCTCAGTGTGTCAAACATGAGTGAAAGCTATAGCCAACCGGCGACATCGTTCCCCACACAGACCAACCAGCCCGAACGGGACCTAGGACACTCTGATGGCTAGGTGCCCCGATGTTCTATTCGTAACGAAGAGACTCCACCGGGTCAAGCCTGGCAGCCCTGCGGGCTGGCAGAACGCCCGAGATGATCCCAATGGCGGTAGTCAACACAATCACGATGGACGAGGGAACAATCCCCGAGAAAATCAACGTCGGGATATCGAGCGTGAAGCCCAAACTGCCAGACGATGCCACTGCGATACCCACGCCCAGGATGACGACCGAGGCAAAAAGCAAACCCCACACGCCACCAAGGAATCCCAGAAGGGCAGCCTCAACGGTGAAGATTCGCAAGACGTCTCGCTTGGTGGCACCAATCGCGCGCATTACGCCGATTTCGCGGGTCCGCTCGAGGGTTGCCATCAGCATGGTGTTGATCACGCCAATGGCACTGACTAGAAGTGAGATTCCACCGAGGGCCAAGAGCGCCAAGCTAATGATCTGGGCGACCTCTAAGAAATCTTTGAGCGAATCTCTACCCACCGAGAAGACAAAGTCTTCCTCATCGGCTTCGAGGTCGGCCTGATTCTTCATCTCGAACTGCGTGACCAAAGCCGCACTGATCGACTCGAGCGCGTCCTCCGATTCGGAGCGAATCCGAATCGTGTTGTATCCCGATTCGAGGATGTAGTTGGAGCTCTGGATAACAAAGCCGTCTTCACAGCGGTAGTTCGGGTCGTTGAACCCTTCACACGAGTCGATTTCACTGTAGTAGGTGGCCTCGTTCTGATCGATGCCATAACTCAGCGGGAATCGAAGCGTTTGGCGTCCCTGATCGATGCCAACGACGGTGGCCTGGATATCGACAGAGGAACAGGTTCCTGTTTGCAGGTCACAATTCTCAACCCGCTGGTCGGGTCCCACATACGAGGGGTTCGTAACGAGGGTTATCTGCTGGCCCACGAGGGCTTCCGCGGCGTCACCGGTGAGGGCATCAGCGAGGTCCTGCGACACAACGACGATGGCTCCCGTGTCACTATCCTGCAGGTCCCGACCGGCGACAATAACGTGCTTGGTTGTGCCATTGGCGCGCTCGGCAAAGGCGGTAAACGCGTTGGAATCGACACCGGCGAATTCAACGCGTTCGTAGAACCACATCTCTACTTTCGGTGACACACTGGCCACCCCCGGCACTGCCTCAATCTTCGCAATCAGAGCGTCATCCAAGGGAGCGTTCGCCGTGCGGTAGACATCAATGCTGTAGAGCAGGCCGGTCTTCTCGAAGAAGTCCGTGATGGTCCGATTCGCTGTGAAGGTGATGGTGAGAACAGCGATGACCGCAAAAGATCCAATGACGATGGAAATCAGGGTCAGTCGGGTGCGGCCCTTCTGACGCTTGAGGTTGCGACGGGCGAGAGAGAGTTGGTCCAGGAATTTCATGCTCTCTTCCGATCCGTCAGGGTGCCATCCACAATCTCGAGGATGCGCGGTGCCTTGTTGGCAACACCGGCATCGTGGGTTATCAGAATCAACGTGATCTTCAGTTCCCGGTTGAGCTTGGTGAGGTAATCAATCACGATCTGACCGTTGGCTTGGTCCAGGTTCCCCGTTGGCTCATCAGCGATGATGATTTGAGGCCAGTTGGCGAGCGCCCTGGCGATCGAAACTCTCTGGCGCTGCCCGCCAGAGAGTTTGTTCGTGGGCTGGTCGGCTCGATCAGCAAGGCCCATCAACTCCACGCACTCTGTGGCGCGCGCAAGGCGGGTGGCGCGGTCAACGCCGGCAATCACCAGGGGAAGCAGGACATTCTCGAGCACGGTGGTGTGAGCTTGAAGATTGAAGGATTGGAAGACAAATCCGATGGTCTGTGAGCGATAGTGCGAAAGCTCTTTGTCATTGGCCTTGCTGAAGTCGAGCCCGCCAACAACAACCTGGCCCTCGTTTGGCGTATCAAGCCCACCAATGACATTTGCGAGCGTTGATTTGCCAGAGCCTGACGGGCCTTTGATGGCGACAAACTCGCCTTGGCGAATGTCGAGGGTGAGGTCTCGAATGGCGTGAATCTTTTCGCCACCGAGCTCAAAAAACCGTGAGACTCCTCGCAGTGAGATGTCTGCCGCGTCCGTCGCAATTCCCGCTTTAGTCATCCACAGAGCCTAGTGCGCCCCCGACATCTGGACCAGACCCCCGGCGTGCAGGGCGCTCGAGGTCATTACGGAAAGTAGGCTAGGTCTATGACAGATCGCTGGCATCTGCGTATTGGCCCCCCGATGAACTCAGGTCCCGTTCGGGAGCTCTGGGGCACCACAACCATCGACGGTGTGCGCGAATCCAGCAGTCAGCATGACACCGATGGAGTTATCTCTGGTGCTTTTGTCTCACCCCTGATGTGTGACACCCACACCCACGGGCGCATGGGTCACGCGGTCACAGACTCACTGGACACCCTGCGGGAACTGATCATGGTGACTAGCGCCGGGGGTGTGGGACGCAGTCAACTGAGCACAGTCACGCTCAGCATTCCAGAGATCCACGCCACGCTCCGCGCCGCACGCGAGCTTATGTCTTCCGAGAAGAGCGTGATCGGTGTTCACCTCGAAGGCCCGTTCCTCTCACCCGAGAAACGAGGAGCACACAGCGAGGACCTCCTCCTGAGAGGCTCGCTCGCGACCGTGCAGGAGGTGGTCTCGGATTATCTCGATGTCGTCAGTGCAATCACCCTCGACCCGCTCTCGGTGGAGAAAGGCGTCATTGAGTGGCTAGTCGATCACGGAGTCACCGTCGCAGTCGGACACACGACTGCGACGTTTGAGGATGCCCTGTCGGCATTCCACGCCGGAGCTTCCGTACTGACTCACGCATTCAATGCCATGAGACCGATATCGTCACGAGAACCAGGACCTGTGGTGGCAGCACTGGAGGCTGGCGCCTGGATTGAAGTTATTGCTGATGGACACCATGTCCATCCCTCGGTGGTGAAATTCCTCGGCGAGGCTGCGCCCGAGAGACTTCTGCTGGTCACCGACAGCATGCCTGCCGCTGAGTTGGGTGATGGATCCTATGAACTCGGCGCGCTGTCCGTCTCCGTTGTCGACGGGGTCGCTAGAACCAGCGAGGGTTCGCTCGCTGGATCAACCCTGTCCCTCGATGCTGCAGTGGCACACAGCGTGAGCGCTGGTGTGTCACCAGAGGTCGCTCTTGCCGCTGCAACCACCAACCCCCTGAAGGCATACGGCCAGGTTGTGCCACTAATCGCCGAGGGTGAGCCCGCACAGCTCTTGGTGTGGTCAGAGGACCTGCGCATCACCCACATGATTCGTAATGGGCAACTGAGCACCTGGGCGTAGGCCCTACTTAAGGCTTCCCGCTGTGATGCCTTCAACAATTTGCTTGTTAAAGGCGATATAGATGGCAATCATGGGGGCGGTAACGATGGTGAGCGCTGCGAAGAGCAGGCCATAGTCGGTGACATACCTACTGGAGAAGGCAAGGAGACCAGTGGGGATGGTCTTTAGCGCATCGTCTTGGATATAGAGAAGCGCCAAAAGGAACTCATTCCAGGCGTTCAGGGCTGTAAAGATGCCGACAGTAGCAATACCTGGCCGCAACAGCGGCATCGCAATCAGGCGGAAAAGCCCCAGATCGCTGGCGCCTTCGATGCGGGCCGCCTCAAAAAGCTCCAGCGGCAACGCTTTGAGGTAGGCGGTCAGCAGATAGGTCGCTAACGGAAGACCCATTGCCACATAGGGGATGATCAGGGCAAAACGGGTGTTGGTGATGTACAGGGCATTGAACATCGAGCTTTGGGCAATGAAATACGACTGAAGCGGCAGCAGCAGGCCAAGGCTCAGCACACCCATCACGATTCCTTTGCCTTTGAAGGTGTAGGTCGCAAAAGAAAAAGCAGCCAATGACGCGCAGATCAACACCACAATGAGGGTTGTCCCGGTCACGATTGCGCTGTTGAGGGCATAGCGCCCGAGGTTTCCGACCTGCCAGGCTTCCACCCAGATTGAGAAATCCCACGTTTCGGGAAGCGCAAACGGGTCGGTGAAAATCTGCTGGTTTGTCTTGAGCCCGGATACCGCCATCCAGACCAGGGGAAACGCATACACCAGCGCCATCAGCGCGAGCCCTATGGTCACCAGCGCGCGTGGCACGCGCGCAATCAGCGGCGGGGACGATCGCTTCCGGGGACTCCTGAGGGATGTCATGCGCGCGCCAGCTTTCTGCTCTCTCGGTTTCTAAAGCTCACGAAGAGCACGCCGAGAAGCACAATCACGCCGGTAAGCACCATCGCCAGGGCGGAGCCATAACCGACGTCGGCGTCGCGGAACACCGTGCGCACCAGCAACGTAGTGGGAATTTCAGTGGCGTGAAACGGACCACCGTTAGTCAAGACAAAGAAGAGGTCGAAGCCTTGGAAACCGCCAGTAATACACAGCAGTATTCCCACTTCAAGGGCGTTGCGAATGGAGGGAACTTTCACACTCCAGAAGATTCGCCATTCGCTAGCGCCATCAAGGCGCGCCGCCTCGGAGAGTTCGGCGGGGACCTGCGACAGGGCGGCGTAGAAAATGACCATAAAGAAGCCAGAGAACACCCACCCCGACACGAGCGAGATAGCCCACAGAGCGGTATTGGGATCGCCCAGCCAAATTCTGGTCCACGAGTCCAATCCAAGATTGTTGAGCGTGGCGTTGATGAGGCCGAAATCGGGGTTGAACACAAACGCCCACAAGACCGCAACAACGACCATGGGAAGCATGACCGGTGCGAAGAGTGCGACGCGAAACCACAGTGATCCGCCACGCCTAGCTGTAATCAATCCGGCGAGGCAGAGACCGACCAGCACTTCAAGAACGAGCGTGGCAATGATGTAGAGGATGACGTTGATGAAGGACTTGGCAAACAGAGTGTCTGTGGCCAATTCGATGTAGTTATCAAATCCGACAAACGTCATCGGTCCATAGCCGGACCACTCAAGAAAACTAAAGCCGGCCGTGGCGACCAGCGGTGTAAGAACAGCGAAACCAAAAATCAGCAGAGCCGGTGCCGCAAACGCAAAGGGCACCCACACCTTATTGGGTTTCACAGTGCTCTCCTCGGGCTGGTGAGTCCGTGTTCGCCCACCGAAGTGGGCGAACACGGACTACGGTATAGCGACTTACTCGACTTCTGCCGCCAGCTTGGCTGCTGCTTCCTCTGGTGTGGACACGCCACCCAGAACCTCAGCGACAGCCCGGTAGAACGCGTCAGCGACCGCGAGGTCGTAATCGGTGTCCGGAGGACCGACGATAGTGACGGCACTACCCAGCATGGTGTTCAGGCTGGCCGACCTCGGTTCGAGCTCGGTGTTAGCAGTGGAGAGAGCCAAAGGAACAGCCTCTGCCGCCACGAACTTAGCCACAAATTCCTCGTTGTTCGCGAGGGCAAGGAAGGCTGCTGCCTGGTCCTTGAGAGGGCTGTTCGCATTGATGGCATAACCGGTGACAACACCGATCACACTGTTCTGGTCACCAGCACCGGGCATCGAGGGAAGGTTGACGTAGTCGAAGTTGAGGTCAGGTGCCTCACCAATCGCCCAGCTCACCAACCACGAACCGATCGGGTGCATGGCTGCTTCTCCCTGGAAGAACAGCTGTGCACCTTCGTTGTCGTTGATGGCGTTTGCGCTGTCATTGACACAGCCGCGGTCAACCATCTCCTTGATGTAACCGAAGGCCTCTACCCACTCGGGGTCAGCGAAGCTTGACTCAAGCTTCAATGCAGAGTCGTAGACATCTTCGCCAACGATTCTCGAGGTGAGGTGTCCCAGCCAGTTACCGGCTGCCCACAGGTCTTTGTTTCCTGTGGCGAGTGGCGTGTAACCCGCTGCGGTGAGCGCATCACAGGTCTCCAGGAACTCTTCCCAGGTTGCGGGGGGCTCAATGCCGACCTCGTTGAAGATGTCGACGTTGTAGAAGAGGACGTTGGTGACGTCAGCCTTGTGAGGAACCAAGAGCTTCTGTCCGTCAATGGTTCCTGAAGAGAACGCAGAGTCGGCCCAGATACCACTCAACACGCCGCCGTCAACGTATTCCGAGACATCGGCGGTGTAGCCACCGTCGTAACGGGACTGAAGGCGTGCACCAGCCCACTCGAAGAACACGTCAGGCGCGTCACGGCCCGACAGAAGGTTGGGAAGACCCACCGTCTGATACAGGTCGTCATCGACGTAGTTCATCTCGACAGTGATTCCGGGGTTAGCCGCTTGGAACTGAGCTGCAACGTCATCCCAGACTGCAATCTGAGCTTCACCAGGTGATCCCATGGCTACGCGCAGCGTGCCCTCTGCCATCGCTTCGGTGGTTGACTCAGCGGAATCCGAGGTGTCGGATCCAGCCGAGCAAGCGCCGAGTGTCAGCGCAGCGGAAGCAGCGATAGCTATCGCCGCCATATTTCTCGCTTTTCGCATCATTTCTCTCTTGCTCCTTATTTTCATCGTGATGGTGAAGGTTGGGCACTCGCGACAAAATGCTCCACAGCCATGTCGAGTGAGTCCCCAAACACTCGCCTACCCAGTGCTCTCAGGCGAGTGATGTCAGCCTCAAGTTCCGTGACCTGAGACGTTTCCAGCTGGCGGTTTTCCGCCAGCGTGGCTATGCGACGCACGATGTGTGCGCCAAGTTCAAATGCTTCAAACCACGTCCGCATCTCCGGCAGGAGAGCGGGGTTGTGAAGGGGGTGATGGAGTAGTCGCTGTGCTGCTTGTGTGTAGGCCTCGGCAATCGCTC
>WLEA01000038.1 GCA_009704535.1 Actinomycetota bacterium | reverse complement strand
GGTGCGTGCGTGATTCAGAACATCGGTGCCTATGGCAGCGATGTGTCAGAAACAATCGTGTCGATTGATTTTCTGGAGTATCCCAGTGGCACCCGTCGAACCGTCATGGCTGATGAACTTGCGTTGGGGCTTCGCACGAGTGCGCTCAAAACTGGCGACCTCCGAGGAATCGTTCTCGGGGTCACCTTCTCTCTTGAGCCCGTTGACCAGTCGAGAGAAAGCTCGCCGTTGGCCTCTGAACAATTGGCCACGGCACTCGGGCTATCACTGGGGGACCGAGCACCCATTGACGTTGTGCGCGACACGGTGCTGCGGGTTAGAGCGTCCAAGGGAATGGTGCTCTCACCCCATGACCCAGATTCGGTCAGCTCAGGATCTTTCTTTTTGAACCCCATCGTCCCCGAACGTGTTGCGGTGTCGTTTTCACCAGAAGCGCCGCGGTGGTTAATCGAACCAGAGCCTGAGTCGGTAGTGGTCCCACTGGATGGTTCAGACCACCCTTCACCTCCCCCGATGGCCGAGGGTGATGTCATGGTGAAACTCAGTGCAGCCTGGCTGATCGAGTATTCAGGCCTTCACAAGGGGTTTTCATTGCCGGGTTCCGGGGCGGCGCTCTCGAGTAAACACGCGCTTGCCATCGTCAACACCGGAGGTGCTACGGGCGAAGACGTTGCAGAGCTTGCCCGCTACATCATCACCACAGTCGGTAATGCCACTGGCATTTACCTTGTGCCGGAGCCCAACATCGTTGGGCTCGAGATTTAGCGCTGGAAGAACTTCTGAAGCCTGGCGATTCCCTCGGCCAGGTCGGCATCGCCGAGGGCATAACTAAATCGCAGATAGCCACTGGGCCCAAAGGCTTCTCCTGGCACCGCGGCAACCTCACATTCATCCAAGATGATGTCGGCAAGCTCCAACGAGGTGTTCGCCATGCGACCGGCCCATTCTTTGCCCAGTAGGCCGGTGACGTCCGGATACACATAGAAAGCGCCCATTGGCTCAGGGCAGAGGATTCCCTGGATGGCGTTTAGGCCATCGACAATCACGCGACGCCGTGCGTTGAAGGCGTCGCGCATGGTCCGAGCCGCAGTTTGATCTCCGGTGAGTGCCGCGAGGGCTGCTAGCTGAGAGATGTTGGAGACATTACTCGAGAGGTGAGACTGCAGGTTTGCTGCTGCGCTCATGGCGGCTTGTGGCCCAACCATCCAGCCCAAACGCCACCCCGTCATCGCGTAGGTCTTTGCGACGCCGTTAACCAGGATGCACCGATCGGCTAGAGCTGGCACTGCCTCGATGATTGAGACTGCGTGGTCAACGCCCTCGTCATAGACGAGGTTCTGGTAAATCTCATCGGCGATGACCCAGAGGCCGTGCTTCGCTGCCCACTCGCCGATGGCTTTCGTTTCGTCCAAATTCATCACGGCACCGGTGGGGTTGGACGGTGAGACAAACAGTAATGCTTTGGTCTTGGGGGTTCTGGCCGCTTCAAGCTGGTCCACGGTGACCTTGTAGTCCTGGTCGGCGCCTGCGAAAACTTCGATCGGAACACCGCCAGCCAAAGCAATGGCTTCGGGGTAGGTGGTCCAGTAGGGGGTGGGGACAAGCAACTCATCACCGGGATCGAGGATGGTGGCGCAGGCCTGGTAGACGGCCTGTTTTCCACCGTTGGTCACGACTACTTGACTGGGCTCAACAGCCCATCCGCTATCGCGCAGCGTCTTGGCGGCAATCGCTTCGCGGAGGGCTGGCAACCCCGCCGCCGGGGTATAGCGGTGGTTCTTGGGGTCTTTGACGGCGGCGAGAGCCGCCTCAACGACGTGCGCGGGGGTGGCGAAATCCGGTTCACCCGCGGCGAAGCTAATCACTGGGCGACCCTGTGCTTGAAGAGCTTTGGCCTTCGCGTCAACCTTGAGGGTCGCGGATTCGGCGATGGACGCGATGCGCTTGGAGATGGTGGCGGGGTTCGAACTCACGCTCACAGGGTACACACGTCTGGTGGGTGCGAGGTAGACGCCTTTGCTAAAGAACCACCGCCCACCTACACTGTTGGTCGGTGGTTGAAATCTGCCATGCTTTGCTGTGCCCGGAAAGTCTTTTCAGGATGGTCACGAGCGGGGCCTCTGTAGTCAGATTTTGCGCTGTAGGGCGGTGGCTCAATTGGTAGAGCAGCGGTCTCCAAAACCGCAGGTTGCAGGTTCGAGTCCTGTCCGCCCTGCGAACTCGCTCCGGCAGGAGAGAGCCCCCAAGTTATGACACAAGAAGGAACAACGTGAGCAATGCACTAGAAGAATCCGGCGAAGACCTCGTCGGCAAAGCTAAGCGCGACCGCGACGACCGTCGCGGGGCTTGGGCTCGGTTTGTGTTGTTCTTGCGTCAGGTCATTGACGAGCTTGCCAAGGTGGTCACGCCGACCAGAAAAGAGCTCGTCAACTACACCCTGGTGGTGCTGGTTTTCGTGATCATCATGATGGCCTTTGTTTCAGTGTTAGACCTCCTCTTCGGTTGGGGAGTCTCATGGATTTTTGGTGACGGCCGCGCCCTCTTTGGCTAAGCGACCGCAGATTACAGAAGAAGAAAGAGAACACAGTGCCTGAAGATATGGCCCGCGACATCGACCTTGCGACCGCAGCAGAGCAGTCCTCAGAAGAGGATGAGGCTCAGGAGGGCATGCCCCTGCAGGAACAGGAGGCTGAGTCGGCCGCCGCTGAGAGCCTCGCCATGCACGTGATCGACGAGACCGAAGTGGACGTCGATGAAGCATTGGAAGCCCTGGACGACGCCGTCGACCCCGAGGCTGATGCCGTAGTGGAGGACGCACTGGACATCGATTCACCGGAAGAGGCAGATGCGGCTGTGGAGGCCACTGATGACGAGGCTGAGACTCACGCCGATGGAATCGCAGCCGAGGAGGACCCCTACGCCGAGTTTCGCACTGAGCTTCGTCGCAAGCCCGGCAAGTGGTACGTCGTGCACTCCTACGCCGGTTTCGAAAAGCGAGTGAAGCAGAATATCGAGAACCGTCGCACGTCGCTGGGTATGGAGGACTACATCTTCGAAGTCCAGGTGCCGATGGAAGACGTGGTTGAAATCAAGAACGGTCAGCGCAAGCTGGTGACCCGTGTTCGCATCCCTAGCTACGTATTGGTGCGCTTGGAACTCAACGAGGATAGCTGGTCCACCGTTCGCCACACCCCGGGTGTGACCGGGTTTGTGGGCAACGCCCACAACCCGACCCCTCTGCGGTTCGAAGAGGCCTTTACGATGCTCAAGTCCACCGTCCCTGTTGCCGATGTCGCGCCGATCAAGGGTGCGATGATTTCTGTCGGCGGTGGCGTCTCACGCATGCTGCCAGCAGAAGTCGACTTCGAGGTCGGTGAAACCATCACCATCAAGGAAGGTTCCTTCGCTGGGCTTCCGGGAACCATTAACGAGATCAAACCTGAAAGCGGTAAGCTCACGGTGCTGGTTTCGCTCTTCGAGAGAGAAACTCCGGTTGAGCTTGCGTTCGACCAAGTCACCAAGCTCTAATGCACACCACCGCACACCGGATTTGCCGGATGCGCGGGAGCGCATGACCAAATCGGTCATGCTCGAGAAATAAAGGAAAAACAATGGCAAAGAAAGTAGTGGGCTTAATCAAGCTCCAAATTCAGGCAGGTGCGGCTAACCCTGCGCCTCCCGTGGGACCGGCTCTCGGTCAGCACGGCGTGAACATCATGGAGTTCTGCAACGCCTACAACCAGGCAACGCAGGACCAGCGCGGAAACGTGATTCCGGTCGAAATCTCCGTGTATGAGGACCGGTCCTTCACTTTTGTGTTGAAGACCCCGCCCGCAGCTGAGCTCATCAAGAAGGCAGCTGGTGTGAAGAAGGGCTCTGGAGTCCCTCACACCAACAAGGTTGCCAACATCACCCCTGCGCAGGTTCGCCAGATTGCAGAGCAGAAACAGGCTGACTTGAACGCCAATGACATCGAGGCTGCCGCCAAGATTATCGAAGGCACTGCCCGCAGCATGGGCATCACAGTCGGCTAACGTCCACCCTTTTTCTAGCGGGAGAGCGTGCCACGCTCAGATACCGCGAACTCGAGTAATCGGAGATACACAATGGCAACAAAATCGAAGGCATACACAGCGGCTAAGGCCCTGATCACCGAGGGTGACTTCTACGCCCCAGGCGACGCAGTAGCCCTGGCCAAGAAGACCAGCTCTGCCAAGTTTGATTCCACCGTCGAGGTGGCCATCAAGCTTGGTGTCGACCAGCGCAAAGCAGACCAGATGGTGCGTGGCACCGTCAGCCTGCCCCACGGAACCGGAAAGGTTGCTCGCGTTCTCGTGTTTGCAACTGGCCCCGCAGCAGAGGCTGCACTGGCAGCTGGCGCCGACGAGGTCGGTGGCGACGAGCTGATTCAGAAGGTGGCCGGTGGTTACACCAACTTTGACGCAGCTGTGTCGACCCCTGAGCTCATGGGCAAGGTTGGAACACTTGGTAAGGTCCTGGGTCCTCGTGGCTTGATGCCAAACCCCAAAACCGGCACCGTGACTCCTGATGTGGGCAAGGCTGTTGCCGACATCAAGGGGGGAAAAATCGAGTTCAAGCTCGACAAGCACGCCAACATGCACTTCGTGATTGGTAAGGCAAGTTTCAGCGAGGACCAGCTTCTCGAGAACTTCCGCGCAGCGTTTGAAGAAATCCAGCGTTTGAAGCCCTCATCCTCGAAGGGCCGCTACATCCAGAAGGCAGCCATGTCGACCACCTTTGGTCCCGGCATTCCTTTGGATGTGACTGCACTCTAGGAGATTCAGTGTCGGTGAGCATTCGGCGGGCAACCCCCGCCGATGCCCCTGCCCTGGCTTCTGTGGCGGCCGCCACGTTTGCTCTGGCATGCCCTCCGGGCACCACAGAGGCCAACATCGCGCTCTTTATCGAGACGTCTCTGTCTGCGTGGTCCTTTGAGGGCCATCTCGCGAGTGACGTCCATCGTCTCTGGCTGGCAGAAGCGGACGGCGAACCTGTCGGTTACGCCATGTCCCTCCACGGCGAACCCACAGATCCTGATGTCCAGAACGCCGTCGCGGTGCGCCCGACCGTCGAGTTGTCGAAAATCTATGTTTGCGAGTCGCACCATGGCACTGGAGTGGCCAAGCGGCTCATGGAAGCAGCAATTGCAGAGGCCATGGATGCCGAGGCTGCCTCGGTATGGCTTGGGGTAAATCAACAGAACATCCGGGCGAACCGCTTTTATGAAAAACAAGGGTTTGTTCTGCGCGGAACACGATTCTTTCAGGTGGGTGACTCCACAGAAGCGGATTACGTGAGGGAGCTTCCGCTGAGTCCGCAGACCCCCTAGGTTTGCATCTCGGCTCCTGGTGACGTAGCCTTACGGTACCGAAGACCGCTGGTCGTAGAGATGAAGAAATTCCTCCCTACTGAAGCATCGAGATGGTTTACCAGCTCGAGGGCCCGCGCAGGTGTGTGTAAGTTACGTTCTTTTTCAAAGACCTAGCTCCGTGCGCCCGCGCCGGAGCTTTTTTCATTCCCGCTCCTTCGGCACCACCACACGTCAACCAAAAGGAGCACCATGGCGAACAAGGAAGCAACTATCGCCGAACTTACGGAGCACTTCCGTACGTCCGCCGCAATTGTGCTGACTGAGTATCGCGGTTTGAGCGTGACGCAGCTGAAGACGCTGCGCCGCCGCATTCAGGCTGACGCTACCTATGCCGTGGTGAAGAACACGCTGACCAGAATTGCGGCCAAAGAGGCAGGCATCGATGCATTCGATGGCGTCCTCGTTGGTCCTTCTGCTCTGGCATTCATTCACGGCGATGCCGTGAGCGTGGCCAAGGGCCTGCGTGACTTTGCCAAGGAAAACCCCGCGTTGGTGATCAAGGGTGGCTATTTCGATGGCGCCCCCATTTCACCGGCGGAGGTAATGCAGCTCGCTAACCTCGAAACCAGGGAGGTCCTGCTTGCCAAGCTCGCGGGCGCTTTCAAGGCTTCGCTCTACGGCGCTGCATACATGTTCAACGCCCCATTGGCTCAGGCCGTTCGCACCGTCGACGCCCTTCGCCAGAAGCAGGAGTCCGCTGGTTAACACCAGCGGTGTAGCACCCGAAAAACTAAGGAGAAATAATGGCCAAGCTCTCAACTGACCAGCTCATCGATGGATTCAAGGATCTGTCTCTCATTGAGCTCAGCGAGTTCGTTAAAAAGTTCGAAGAGGTCTTCGAAGTCACCGCAGCAGCACCCGTGGCTGTTGCCGCTGCAGGTGCTCCCGCAGCTGGCGGCGGCGACGCCGATGCCGCTGAAGAGAAGACGTCTTTTGACGTTGTCCTCGAAGCTGCTGGTGACAAGAAGATCCAGGTCATCAAGGAGGTGCGCGCTCTCACTAACCTCGGTTTGGGTGAGGCAAAGGCACTCGTTGATGGCGCTCCCGGTGTTGTGCTCGAGGGCGCAAACAAGGAGACCGCTGAGAAGGCCAAGGCAACCCTCGAAGAGGCTGGCGCAACCGTCACCCTCAAGTAGTCAAATGGTTGATCACTGTGGCGCTTTCCTTCAGGAGGGCGCCACAGTCATTTTGTGCCAAGTGTCGGCAGGCTACTGTCTGCCGGCCAGTGCGTCACCTGTGATGAGATTCCTGACAATGTTTTCAAGGCTCATGTGCGCTGACCAGCCAAAAGTTTCCCTGAGTCGTTGCGGGCTGAAACGCAATGACGCAATATCCATAGGCCGGTGGAGTGCCGCTTCCGAGCTCACGGTGTTTGCCTTATCAAGGCCGAGCGCATCGCAGGCAAGGGTGACAAAGTCATCGAGGCTTCTGGTCTGACCGGAGGCAACAAGGTAGTCGCCCGGTTGGTCTCCGGAGCCGATAAGAGCTATGGCCGTTGCAACTTCTCCTGCCCACACCCAGTCTCTCTCGATGGCGGTGTTTCCCAGGTGAAGGCTGGTTTCTTCTCCCGCCTTGATTTTCTTCAGAGTCGACACAATTTTCTGGGTGACGAAGTGTGGTCCCCGCAGCGGTGACTCATGGTTAGTGAGAATTCCATTGGAGGCTGCCAGCCCAAAGGTGTCGCGATAGTTCCTGGTGATGCTGAAGGTGGCTGCTTTTGCAACACCATAGGGACTCACCGGACGCATGGGAGTTGATTCGTCGAGTCGCTGGTCTGGCTGATTTCCGAAACAGTCGGTGCTCGTGGCGTTGAAGAACGTTCCTTGGTAGCGGCTGGTTTTCAGGACTTCGAGGATGGCGATAATCGGCTGCGTGATGTCGCGGAAGACATTGGTTGGGTCCTCAAAAGATTGGGCTACGCTACTGGGCCCAGCCAGATAATAGATCGAATCGGGTGTTTGGTTGTCGAGAAGGTCGGACACGCTTTGAGAATCCGCTGGGTCCAGCGTGGCGATGTCAACCCTGTCGCGTATGCCGAGCGCTTCAAAGCGCCACCAATCCGTACCCTCTGAATCCCTTGACGTTACAGTGACGCTGTCACCGTTGCTGAGGAGCGTGTGGGCCAAGTAAGCACCGGTTTGACCGGAACCCCCGATAACAAGTGCTTTTGAGACCACGTTCACCCCCTGCCTCTCTTGCCTGAGTGAGTTGATCCCTCACACGCCACCAACCCTACGAGTTTACGGGCGCGGTACTGGTCCTGACCTCAAGATCAACCTGGAGCTCCAGGTGGGAGTCATCTTTCTCATCCCACTCACCACTGAGTTGGGCTAGCGCTTGCGACACGGCCATACTTCCCTGCCGTGCAGGGTGCTGGTTCATAGTGGTCAGACCGAAGGTTTCACCAAGGGGATGGCCGTCGATGCCAATGACGGAGAGGTCTTCTGGGACTCGGATGCCGAGCTCCCTGGCCGCCGTAATGACACCGATGGCGATTTCGTCCGACCCAGCGACAATGCCGGTTGGCCTTGTTGACGGATTCGAGAGAGCCTTTATGGCGCTTCTGTATCCGCCCGACAAATCGAAGTCGTCCCCGAGGAAGTCGTTGTCATGGGCTAGGCCAGCAGCCTTCATCGCCTGACGGAAGCCGGCAAGGCGGTTCGAGTGCACTTCGAAGTCGAGCTGCTTCTCTTGGTCGCCGCCGACGTGCATGACTTTGGTGTGGCCAAGGCTGATGAGGTATTCCGTTGCCCGCCTGGCAGTGGTGACATCATCAATCGAGAAGGTCGCAATATTGGGAATTCGTCCCCCAACGCCGACGATCGGTTTGCCAAGGCTCCTGAGGCGTTGGACCTCTTCGTCATTGATGAACAATGTCAATGCGATCACAGCGTCGACGCCCTTCCTTACCAGGAAATACTTGAACAACGCCGTGCGCTGTTCTTTGTCATCGGTGAGCCGATAGAGCGTGAGATCGTAGCCCGCTCCGATCAGTGCTGATTCAACTCCGTCAATGACTTCGGCATAAAACCATCGGTTAATGAATGGCGTCACGACAGCAATGTTCCTAGAGCGCCCGGTTGCGAGGCTTTCTGCTGCGCTCGAGGCAACGAAACCGAGCTCTTCTGCCGCATCAGCAACACGGGTTCTTGTGGCTGCCGAAACAGACCCGCGCCCGGACAGAGCACGTGATGCGGTGGATTTCGACACCTTTGCTCGTTTGGCGACATCGGCCAGTGTGCTCATCGGACAGGGACCTTTCAGTTCAAAAACCGTTGCCTAAGTTCACGATTCACTGAGAAAAACTCAAAACTTCAGGGTAGTGTTCTATTCGTTCCACGAAAGGAATCGAACAAGTGGGCGTTCGTGATGGGCTTCGCAGTCTAGTTCTCCGCTTCTTGGCTCGGCAAATCGTTACCCCATTTACTCCTTATGTCCTCTCCGACGCTTTTCTTGCGTCGGAAGTTGATAAATACGGGCTCCGCGGCCTCAATCCCCGGTCGATAAACCTTTCGGAATCCAGTGATTGGCCTGCCGGTAAATGCCCGATAGTTTTTGTGCAGATTAATCAGCTCGATGTCTTTGCCGACCAAATTCTCCCCAAAATCCCCGGATCGTTCATTCTCATCACGGGAAAGTGGCACTTACCTGGGCTCGAGCTCAACGACAGTGTCCAGGTGATTCTCGGCAATGCTCATCTGAAGCGTTGGTACTCCCAAAATCAGATCTATGAGGATGTCCCTATCGTCCCCTTCCCCTACGGGGTGAAGTTATCTTCTGCTCCCCAGGTTTATTGGCGCATGAGGCTAAAGAAGGCCTTCGGATGGGGTCGGTCGGGGGTATTCGTCCCTCATGTTGCGTCGCACGCCCATCTTTCAGGGCCTGCACTCCAAGCGCGTGCGCAACTGGCCGACGTCATGGGTCCGCGACTGAAGCTCACGTCCTATTTGGACCAGATTTTGAGACACAGATACGTCGTTTCCCCGCCGGGAGATCGGATGGACACCTACCGCCACTGGGAATCGGTCGCCCTGGGCGCGATTCCCGTTAGCAACCTTCCCCCGCCATTGTCCGGACTGTTTGGTGCGGGCATGTTTCAGACCGACAGCTTTTCTGCCGTCACGGCGATTGGCTTCACGGCTCCTGGTTGCGTCCCGCTCCCTGAGCTTGCCACTGTTGCTCACTGGCGGAAAAGGCTCAGGGAGGACCGGTTGAGTGCCGGGTTCTCGATGCGTTCGCCCTTCGTGCGAGTCTGAATAAACCTCAGAAAGCAAGCTACCGGTCGGCAGGCCAAAACACCTCGCCGATCCGCGAGGCCCTCTCGGCTATCCACTTGAGCACACCGTGGATCTGACTTCTTGGCGGAGGATGGGGTGTTTAGACTCACACCTCACGTTGCATTTGAGTCTCCCTGACATCAGAACCTTGTGGCAAGTCGCTCCTTATACTGAACTGGATTCTCTAGGTTCTGGGGATTCATTAGGTGGCCCGACTACCTCACGAATAGCGACTTCTCGAACAAAGGGAAGATCGTTCTGAGCGATCATTAGGTAATCGTTATCGATGAAGGGGAGAGATTCGCGTGGAGTCCCTCGCCTGCTGTTCGAGGCGCTGGGTGACCCCGAGACCGGCGAGCATGATGGGTTTGGTGTGCCTTGGACTGGAGCCAGTTTCGTCCAATAATTGTAAGGTTTGGTCGACCAGGTAAGCGATGGGGTGGCATCGGGTTAGCGGGAACAACCGCAGACAACTCGCCCTTTATCGCCTCCGTCAGTCACTCATCTCGCCCCCAGGTCTCGACCTTCGATGTCAGAGAATCCAGTGCTTTGTTGAGCTACGGGCAACCTAGGAGTTGCAAAAAAATGTCTTCGACTTTGCAGCGGTTGCCACATTAGGTCACCCTTCCCGCGGCGATCGCCAGCAAGCAATTTCGGTAACCCTCGAGCGAAAGCCTCTTGAAGTGGGAGGACCATGTGGGGTTTGACGATGTAACAGCCGCGGCCAACCACGCCCACGACCAAACGCAAACGATCGTTGATGGCCGCAGAGCCGCCGCGTGCTCTGCACGATAAGGCGAGAACATCTATAGCGGGTGATTCGAGGAAAGCGGCCACCGCGGCTTCGACGTCCGCTCGGGGAACGAGGAACTCGACGTCGTCTTCACAGATCATTGCTCCCTGACACGATGACCAATCGACTTCTTCTAGGGCAGCGATGTGGGAAAGGGTGCACCCGGCTGATCCTGCAAAGAAACCATCTGTCTCGGGAAACCTCGCCTTGCCGTTGACCGCCTCGATTCTGGTCCAATCGGTGATCCCCAACGAGGCCATCTCTCGAGAAAAAGCCTCATAGCGGTCTTTTCGGTGCTTGAGGTTGATCACAGAAACACTAATTTTGGAGAGCGCGTCGCTGAAATTCTCCCCGTGAGGCAGAGCTCTTTTTCGTTTCTTCAGGAGGGCAAAGTTCCAACGAATGGAGAGGAGCACGTGGCGAAAAGTTCTCCTCCTACGCTTAGCAATCTCTAGGGATTTCCTGTAGGTGGCAATCGCAATTGGTATGGTCATATCAATGACTTCCTCGAATCGTTATCGCGTCGTCTACCCTAGGGGCAAACCCGGCTCTGATTCATCTTCCCTCGCCCACCGCAATGTCCCGACGATGCGGCTGGCCGGCTAACCATGGACAAACCCAAAGTTTTTGTCTTGACTCGTTTTGCGGAAGAAATCGGGCATCGGGGGGCGGGATTCTCCACTGACTGGTGGGATTGGCGAATCGTCCTGCTAAAGCAGTGGACCGAGCCAAGTCTGCGCAGGCAGAGCGCTAAAAATTTTGAGTGGCTGGTGTCCATTAGTGAGACCGCCATCCCGCAGCAAAGACAGGCATTGGTCGACGCGGTAGCAGGTTTCGCTACGGTGGTGGTGCAGAAAGGGTTAGCGCCCTCTGAGGATGTTTTTCGCGCCCACCTGCAAAACGAAAAAGGACCCTACTGGACTGTCCGCCTCGACTCGGATGACATGATTCACCCGGATTTTATCGCTACGTTGTCTAGCGAGCGGTTGCCCGTGGGCGCAGTGCTGTCATTCTCCTCCGGGGTGATTTTGGATCTCGGGACGCCTTTCCTGGGTCTGCGTCGATTGAGTAACAATCCTTTTTTGGCGCATCTGGGAGAGAAGGGCGACAACGTTTTTGACTTGGGGCATCACGGGAAGGTCTCATTCGCGAACACCAACTTGTTCTTTGCCCGAGACAACAGGGTGCCGATGTGGCTTCAACTAGTTCACGGCGGTAACCAGGCCAATCGTGTTATGCCCTGGGACAGGCCAGCCCTTACAGGAAACGTCTTGAAAATGTTTGGCGTGCTCCCGCCGAAGCTCAACGTTTCCCAGTTGAGCCCGTTTCGATGGCTTGACTTTCTTCGGCACCTTGTGTTCTTCAAGATGTCGAAAGCGCGCCGTTAATTATGGGATTTGCTGGGCGTCGCGATGCGCAGAAGTTTTGCAGCCAAAACCTTTCCCCGTGAAGGGCTCAATCAGAGAAGTGCGAAGAACTCAATTCCTTCCTGTGGCGAAGGATGTTTGTTGGCAGACGGTTTTGGGGCTCTGGATATCGCTCGCAGGCGATTCGCCACACAACCCCAAGCCCGACACCACTTTTGCCGCGACAATTCCGCTCCGGCAATCAATTCAGAAGCGATCCGGCGGGTGTTTCCCCTGGGCAGAGAAACCGGTTCCCGCCCGCAAATCCTTGGTCGCTATTGGGTCATTGCAAGACACTC
Organism: Actinomycetota bacterium; assembly: GCA_009704535.1. GTDB lineage: Bacteria > Actinomycetota > Actinomycetes > Actinomycetales > Microbacteriaceae > Pontimonas. Next base: position 398 of record WLEA01000038.1, on the reverse strand, counting down.
TGGTCTGGATGGACTTACTGACCGACCCAACAGTCGTCTAGGAAGGTTCTCAGGAGATCTTGGGAGGTTTGGGACCATAACAGTCGCGGGGCATGAACAGCATGGCCCCCCGGGAGGTTCGATCCTTGGCGGCTGGCTGGAACTATGTCTCGTCTCGTCACGTGGCGGAGGATGGGGGATTCGAACCCCCGAGGGCTTTCACCCAACACGCTTTCCAAGCGTGCGCCATAGGCCACTAGGCGAATCCTCCGGTGCAATGGAAGACCTAGGTCCACCAACGCTCTAGTCATCCTAACGATAAACTCGGGGTGGCTCCTCGCGTGGCGCTAACTTGGCTAACTCCCCTAGGACGGAAACGTAGCAAGGGTAACTGGGCTCTGGCGGGTGCGCGAGGAGTC
>WLEA01000037.1 GCA_009704535.1 Actinomycetota bacterium | reverse complement strand
TTCGACCACATCCTCGAACCAGAAATCCCCGGCAAGGGCGAAATACTCACCGCTCTGAGCTCCTGGTGGTTCTCCCAACTCTCCGACGCGCCAAACCACCTCACAGGCGAAGCTCCCCCGGCTGAACTGACATCGCGTTCTATGGTCGTAACGCCGTTGCGGATGTTTCCCGTGGAATGCGTGGTTCGTGGTTACCTAGCGGGCAGTGGGTGGAGGGAGTATGTGCACTCCCAGAGCGTGGGAGGGCATCGTCTTCCCTCTGGCCTCCGAGAAGGTGATCCGCTTCCCGACATCCTTTTTACCCCAGCAACAAAGGCGGCTCTTGGCGACCACGACGAGAACATCACCTACGACCAGATGGTGGGGATAGTGGGCGAGGATGCTGCCCACAGGCTCAAAGAATTGAGCCTGTCGATTTATCGACGTGCCAGTGAGATTGCCCGCAAGCGCGGCGTCATCCTTGCCGACACCAAATTCGAGTTTGGTGTCCATCCAGTCACGGGAGATATCACTGTGGGGGACGAAGTGTTGACCTCCGACAGCAGCCGCTACTGGGATGGCGAGTTATATGCCAAAGGCGGAATACACCGTTTAGATAGCTTTGATAAACAGCTTGTCCGCAACTGGTTGAGTGCACACTGGTCGGGAGAGGGTGCTCCTCCCCGGTTGCCAGACGAACTTGTCGCACACACCAAGGCCAGGTACCTGGAGCTTTACTCCAGGCTCACCGGTCAGGAATTCGAGGGATCACCGTGACCGGGCCCTCCACACACAACCCTTTCCCCCGGGTGTTGATTTCCCACACACTCGCGTGGCCAAGCGCGGTGGCGCTGGCCCCCCTGCTCTTCGTGCAGGGCAAGTATGTGAGGCGGGTGATTCCCCGGATGCCCCAGGCTCCAGAACCATGGTCGGGGGTTGCTCCCGGCCCAGAACCGATCAGGGTTCTGGGCTTGGGGGATTCGACTATCGCCAGTGTTGGAGTGTCCGACGCGATGCATGGCCTCACCGCACAGTTCTCCATTGCTCTGGGTGCAGAACTGTCCCGGGGTGTCTCGTGGCGGTGCGTTGGTGAGAGCGGTGCGACCACGAAGGACATCCTCCAACGGTTCCTGTCGCCCGCTCTCGCGGAGCCCGCTGATGTCCTGCTGGTGTCCATTGGCACGAACGACGCCAAGAATCTGAAACCGCTGAGGGCAACGATTGCTCGGTTTGAGCGCCTGATCAACGTTCTTCGAGAAGGCCACCCGAACGCCGTGATGTTGTTTTCCTCTTTGCCTGCTTTCTACTTGTTCCCCACGCTTCCCGAACCTCTTCGAGGCATCTTGTATCGGCACGCTCAAGCGATCGAGCGTTCGGTCCGACCACTTATTGAAGCCCGATCCTTCGCCTTCATGTCGCCACCGCCCTCTGGTTACAACGACACGTTTTTTGCCGAGGATGGTTTTCACCCGAGCGCCGACGGTTATCGAGACTGGGCTCACTTTGCCTTGCGGGATGCTCTCGAGCGTGGCGCCCTGGCCCAACTCACTGCCCGATAGACTGGCCCCACTTCGTCGGTTACAAGGGGGCGCACCGTGGCCATCATCGTTGTTGAGGTCATGCCCAAGAAGGAATTGCTGGACCCAGCGGGCAAAGCGGTTCTTGGTGCCCTCCACCGGCAGAAGGTTAATGACTTTGTCGAAGTTCGTATCGGCAAGCGCTTTGAGCTTCACGTCGATGGCCCAGCAACGCAATCTCACCTGGAGCAGGCTCGCTCCCTCGCCGAGGGGCTCCTCTCCAACGGGGTCATCGAAGACGTTGTCGACATTCGAGTGGAGGACTCTCCGGCATGAGAGTCGGAGTTGTCACTTTTCCAGGTTCGCTCGATGACCGTGACGCCCAGCGGGCCATTCGACTAGCTGGTGGCACGCCCGTCCTGCTCTGGCACCAGAACGCCGACCTCCAGGGCGTTGACGCCCTGGTATTGCCCGGTGGCTTCAGCTATGGGGACTATCTGCGGTGCGGCGCGATTGCGGCGCACTCCACGATCATGTCGGAGGTTATCTCCGAGGCACGAAAAGGCCTTCCCGTGCTGGGAATCTGCAATGGCTTCCAAATCCTTGTGGAAGCCGGACTGCTCCCCGGTGGCCTGATTCGCAATGACCACGGCGATTTCATCTGCCGTGACCAGAAACTCCGCGTTGAATCATGCGACACTCTCTGGACTGCGGATTACGCGATAAACCAGGAGATTATCATTCCCCTCAAAAACGGCGAGGGCGGCTTCATTGCTGATGACGAGACGCTCAAGCGAATTGAGGGCGAGAACCTGGTCGCCTTCCGTTACTTGGATGTCAACCCCAACGGCTCGCTCCACGACATTGCTGGCCTTCGCGACGAGTCGGGTCGAATTGTGGGACTCATGCCACACCCCGAGCACGCCGTGGAGGCTGGTTTTGGGCCAGACACCGAGGTCGCCATGAAATCGGGAACTGACGGGCTTGCGATCTTCACCTCGGTGCTGCGGTTGGTGGTAACAGCATGACGAAAACCCCTGGTTCGCTCTATGGAGTCATGGCAACGGCCGAAATGGTCACCTGGACTGGCTTAATCATCGCGATGATCGCCCGGTATGGGTTTGGGTATGACGGTCAGCTCTTCTTCGTAGCCGGACTGAGCCACGGCGTCATTTTCATTGCGTACTGCATCACGGCAGTCGTGGTGGGGATGAACCAGCGTTGGGGTTTTGGAATCATTGTTCTGGCAGTCATTGTCGCGATCCCCCCGTACGCCACCGTGCCCTTTGACCGCTGGTTAGTGGCACACAACAAACTGCAAGGGGCCTGGCGTCTCTATGCAACTGATGACCCCCGTGATGCACACCCCCTGGATTACACGCTGCGCTTGGGCCTTCGCCACCCGGGGTGGTTTTTTGTCGTCATTGTTCTAGGTATGGCCGCTGTCTTGAGCGTTCTGCTCCTTCTGGGTTCCCCCACGGAATGGGGCAACCGCTAATGGTGGTGGATAGCGTGTTGAACGCGCACGCCACCCCCGAGCGCGAACAGCCCTATCAAGCACTGGGTTTAAAGCCCAACGAATACGACGACATCAGGGCACTGCTGGGCCGCAGGCCCACCTCCGGCGAGCTCGCCATGTATTCGGTGATGTGGAGCGAACACTGCTCCTACAAGTCCTCGAAGGTCCACCTTCGCCAGTTTGGCCAGAAGGTAAACGACGCCATGCGCAAGCACCTGATGGTCGGCATGGGTGAGAACGCGGGGGTGGTCGACATTGGCGAAGGCTGGGCGGTCACCTTCAAAATCGAAAGCCACAATCACCCCAGCTTCATCGAGCCTTTTCAGGGTGCGGCCACCGGTGTTGGCGGGATTGTTCGCGACATTATCTCGATGGGTGCCAGGCCGGTGGCGGTAATGGACGCGCTGCGGTTCGGGGCGCTCACTCACCCCGACACTGCCCGCGTGGCAACGGGAGTGGTGAGCGGGATTAGTTTTTATGGCAACTGCCTGGGGCTTCCCAATATTGGAGGGGAAACCTGGTTTGATCCGATTTATCAGAACAATCCTCTGGTGAATGCTCTAGCGCTGGGAGTCCTCCGCCACGAAGATCTCCATCTCGCCAGCGCGAGCGGTGCGGGAAACAAGGTTGTGCTCTTTGGGGCCAGGACCGGGGGAGATGGAATCGGTGGGGCATCGATCCTTGCCAGTGAGACCTTCGATGAGGGTGGCCCCACCAAGCGTCCCGCAGTGCAGGTTGGGGACCCTTTCGCGGAAAAGGTTCTTATCGAGTGTTGCCTCGAGCTCTTTTCCGAAAAAGTTGTCGAGGGGATTCAAGACCTCGGTGCGGCGGGAATTAGCTGTGCTACCTCGGAGCTCGCGGCGAATGGCAACAGCGGAATGGACATCGTTCTTGATCACGTGTTGTTGCGGGATAACTCCCTGACCGCCGAGGAAATACTGATGTCGGAGAGCCAAGAACGCATGATGGCGATTGTCTCGCCCGACAAGCTCGCCAAGTTTCTCGAAATTACGGCCAAGTGGGAAGTGGAAACGAGTGTCCTCGGCGAGGTCAACGACAGTGGTCGCCTGATTTTTCGGTGGCGCGGTGAAACGATTGTGGATGTTGACCCGAAGACCGTGGCGATTAATTCCCCCGTCTATGAGCGCCCCTACCACCGCCCGTCATGGCTCGACCGGGTCCAAGCTGACTCCCTCGCCACGGCTAGTCTCTCTGTGGCACCGCAGATTTTGCGCGATGAAGCCCTCGCAGTTCTTGGCTCGCCCAACCTGGCTGACACCGAGTGGATCACGAACCAGTACGACAGGTATGTGATGGGAAACACTGCACTGAGTTTTCCCGATGACGCCGGAATGATTCGCGTCGACGAGGAGTCCGGTCTGGGCGTTGCTCTGGCAACCGATGCGAATGGCCGCTACAGCTACCTAGACCCCTATCTGGGGGCTCAACTCGCCCTGTCTGAGGCCTACCGCAACGTCGCCGCCACGGGGGCAGAACCCCGCGCAGTGAGTGACTGCTTGAACTTTGGTAGTCCAGAGGACCCCGAGGTGATGTGGCAATTCGCTGAGACGGTGCGTGGCCTGGCAGACGCCTGTCTCGAGCTCGAAGTCCCGGTCACCGGTGGCAATGTGAGCTTGTATAACCAGACCGGAACAACGCCTATCCACCCCACCCCGGTCGTCGCTGTCCTTGGCGTGATTGACACCGTTGATCGTCGTTTGCCAAGCGGTTGGCAAGACGATGGTGAGAACATCTACCTCCTGGGAGAAACCCACAGCGAGCTCGATGGCAGCATCTGGGCTGACGTCGTGCATGGCCACCTGGGTGGAATGCCCCCAACCCCCAAGTTGGCAGCCGAGCGGGCCATGGCTGGGCTCATGGTTGTTGCCGCAAAAGACGGGCTGGTCACTAGTGCCCACGATGTCTCCACCGGTGGGCTTTTTGGCACCTTGGTGGAGGGGGTTCTGCGCAGACGAGTGGGCGCCAGAATCTGGCTCTCCGAGGTCGTGGAATCCTATGGAATCGATAACCGCGCAGCGCTCTTCTCTGAATCGGTGGCCCGCATGGTCGTCACGGTTGCCCGGGAAGACGATGTAAAGTTCCGGGGGTTGTGCGCTGGGCGAGGTGTTCCGGTGGCGCGGATTGGTGTGACCGAGGCACCCTCACACGCTCTCGATATCGCCGAGCTCTTTAGATTTACCCTCGACGAGTTAGACAAGATTCGCCGGGGCACCATCCCCGCAGTGTTGGGGCCGGTCGTCGGCTATCAACCGCGCTAGTCGCGGTGAGGAGCCGACACCCGTCAGTGGGCCACGGTAGCGTTAGGGCGTCATGATTGAACCCTCGCGCTTCCTCGTCCCCTCCTCCGATTACAAGAGATGGCTGGAAGTCAGAGCGACCGGTGTGACCGCGACCGCGGTAGCCAAAGCAGTTACCCCTGCGGGGTTCAGAGAAGTCATGGATTCTCTGAGGAATCCGACCCCCATTGCCGATAACGACTACATGCGCTTTGGCCGGGAACAAGAGTCTGCCTTGATGGAGAAACTTTCCACCCAGTTCGACCTGGAGCCCAACGATTGGCTCATTGCCAAGGACGATGCTGAAAATCGTTGGCAAATGGCCACCCCCGATGGCCTATCGCCCGGCCACGATCTCATTGCTGAAGTGAAGACGACCGGTCGCGACTGGGGTGAGTGGAGGGCGGTGCCAGGTCACTACCAGCGCCAGGTGCAGTGGCAGCTCTATGTGACAGGCGCGACCAGTTGTGTCTTTGGGTGGATGCTCCGCACCACACGGTCGGGGGAAATGGTTCCTGCGTGGCCTGGCCCAAAGTTCGTCGTCGTCAATCGTGACGAGGCTCTCATTGAGCGACTTATCGGTGTCGCCCAGGACCTCTACCGAGAACTACCCCTCGCTGGCGGCTAGCTCTTCGTGGTGCTGAATCACCTCAGCGAGAATGAAGCTCAGGAATTTCTCGGCGAAGGCCGGGTCTAAGTCAGCTTCAGTGGCCAGCGTGCGAAGTCGCTTCAGCTGTGCCGCTTCACGCACAGGGTCTGAGGGTGGCATACCGGAGCGGGCCTTCAATCGGCCCACCTGCTGAGTCGTCTTGAAACGCTCGGCCAACAAGTGCACGAGCGCTGCATCGATATTGTCGATGCTTTTGCGCAACGACGAGAGCTCAGTGGGAATCTCAGCGGTCATAGAGCGACCCTACCGAGCCAAGCCCGCTCATGACTAGTCCAGAAGTGCGTGGCGAGTGACGATGGCGTCGCGTGACGGGCCAACACCAATGGCAGAAATTCGGGCACCACTCATGGCTTCGAGGGCGAGGACGTAATCCTTGGCGGCTTGTGGCAGATCGTCAAACTCACGAATTCCGGTCAGGTCCTCACTCCAGCCGGGGAAATACTCATAAATCGGGCTCGCGTGGTGGAAATCAGACTGAGACCAGGGGACCTCATCGATACGGGTGCCATCAACGTCATAGGCCACACACACCGGAATCTTGTCGAGACCGGTCAACACGTCAAGCTTGGTGAGAACGAAGTCGGTCACCCCGTTAATTCGAGCGGAGTAGCGGGCGATAGGGGCGTCATACCACCCGGTCCGGCGGGGCCGACCGGTGGTGGTGCCATACTCGTGGCCCTTCTCGCGAAGGAACTCGCCAAACTCATCCTCAAGCTCACTGGGGAACGGGCCCGAGCCAACCCGTGTGGTGTATGCCTTCACAATCCCGATCACTGTTGATAGGCGCCAGGGTGCAATTCCGGACCCCGTCGCGGCACCACCCGCGGTCGCGCTCGACGACGTCACAAACGGGTATGTCCCGTGGTCGACATCGAGCATCGTTGCTTGGCCACCCTCAAACAGAACCGTTTTGTTGTCCTCCAGTGCAGTGTGGAGCAGAAGTGCCGTGTCCTGGACCAGAGGGCGCAGACGATCCCGGTAGGAAAGCAACTCCTCCACAACTTCGTCCACCTCAATGGCCCGACGGTTATACACCTTCACCAGCAAGTGGTTCTTCTGGTGGAGGGCACCCTCCACTTTCTGGCGAAGGATTCCCTCGTCAAAAATGTCTTGCACGCGAATGCCGACACGGTTGATCTTGTCGGCATAGGTCGGACCAATGCCGCGCCCGGTGGTACCAATCTGACGCTTGCCGAGGAAGCGCTCCGTCACCTTGTCCAAAGTCCGGTGATACTGCGTGATCAGGTGAGCGTGAGAGCTAATCACCAGGCCGGAAACATCAATACCCCGGGCTTCTAGCGCGTCAAGTTCTTCCATCAAGACCTCGGGGTCAATCACGACACCGTTCGAGATGACCGGCACAACACCTGGCGTCAGAATCCCGGAGGGAAGCAGGTGCAGGGCGTACTTCTCGGTGCCGATAACAACAGTGTGGCCCGCGTTATTGCCGCCGTTGAACTTGACGACGTAGTCGATGCGGTCAGCGATGAGGTCAGTAGCTTTACCTTTACCCTCATCGCCCCACTGGGCTCCGACAATCACAACGGCGGGCATCAGGATTCCTTTGTTAAGCCACCCTTACTCAGACAGTCTACCGATTCCAAGCCCTCACGCCAGGCCTGGTCTGGACGGCAGCCCCCACAACGCGGGATACTTCTGAGGTGTCCGAATTGCGCGTAGTGGTCGCCGATGACCACCAGCTCACTCTCTCTGGGGTGGCCGATTCGCTGTCGATGAACGGCGTGACCATTGTGGGCCGAGCGCGTAACCCGCGGGACGCCGTCGCCCTGGTTCTAGAAACCAAGCCGGACGCTCTGGTGAGCGATCTTGATTTCGGACCAGGCCCCACAGGCATCGATATAGCTGCCCACCTCCGCAAGAAATTGCCGAAGCTTGGAATCGTCGTGCTGAGCGCCTACGGTGACCCCCGTCTGCACCACGCAAGTTTGACTGAAGCCCCGAAGGGGCTCGTCTATCTGATCAAGCAGCAGGTCAGCGAAACAGCAGATATTCTTGCCGCGGTCGCCCTGTCGATTGACCGGGCCGCCCGTGCAGAAAAAGGTCATTTACCGAGAGTTAATCTGACCCGCTCCCAAATCGCGGTGCTACGCCTCGTAGCGCAAGGGGCGAGTAATCAGGCAATCTCCCTGCAACTCTCCGTCACCGAAGATTCCGTTTCCAAGACCATCAACCGGATGATCAAGAGGCTTGGCCTCGACACTGGCGCCGCCATCAATTCCCGAGCAGCTCTCATTCAAAGCTACTTCGACGCGATCGGCGCCAACCGATGAACCCTCGCTGGCGTGAGCTTAAGGAGCGCGTCGGCGGACGTTACGCGCTTTCCCTCACGGTCTTCCTCATCGGCTCGCCCTTCTGGATTTTGGGGTTCGTGCTCAACGAGCCCACAAGCTTCACCACGGTCGACGGGCTCATCACTGGGCTTGGCTTGGCTACCGCCGGACAAGTCGCCATGGGGCTGACCTTGTGGTTGGGACATCTGACGGTTGGTCGACATCGGAGAGAGCGCCCGATGTCTCTCACCGCCGCCTGCCTCGTCTGGTCTGCTTCTGCCTTGACCCGCCTCGGAGTCATTGTGGGTGGGCTCGATGTTGTCGGTCTTCCCGACGACGTCCCCCTGTCGACCCGCATCGCGGTAAGCGTGCTGATGGCCACAGTGGGATACGCGGTTGGCTCTTACGCATTAGATGCGCTCGTTCGATTCCGTGACCAACGAGCTGAGTTACTGAAGCAGCTCTTGGACAGCGAAGACCAGTTGTTCTCGCACCGAAGTACAGTCTTAGCAATGAAAACTGCTCTGGTTGAGCGCGTCGATCAGCAGATGGATGAGTCCCGAGAGTCGTCAACACGGTCGCTCGACCATCTAGAAAAAGCTCTCGTGGAGCGCTCGGATGTGAAGCCAGCCCTCGATGAGCTCCGCCAACTCTCAGATGAGACATGGAAACGGGTGAGCGAGGCCTTGTGGTTCGCAGCCCCGCGGGAAGCACCAAAGATTCGAACTCGGGAGCTCTTGAGTCTGTATGCGACTGCCGGACCATTCCGTGTTCCCATGCTCGCTTTGGTGACGCTCTTTCTCTACCTAGTCGTGTACTCCCGGGTATTCGACGCCGCTATCGGCGCACTGGTCAGTCTCGCGTGGCTCGGAGGCGCCGTTGCCTTTGGCTTCTTCGCCAACTGGGTTCTTGCAAAACTCCCCCGCTTTGTGTTGGCTGCACTCGGTGTGAGCCTCGGGATGATGATTTTTTCCTCGATTCCCCTGCTGTTCGTTGCGCACTTGCTGGGACTATCTGCCTCATCACCCCCGCGAGTTGTCGCTGTCCACGCGATTTCGCTCATTCTGGTGGCCATCGCATCGCTCCCGGCCACCTTAAATCTCGCCCGGCAAGCCATTCTTAACAACCTGCAGAAGCACATTGGCCAGGCAACCCTAGAAAAGCTCCACATCGAAAGTCAGTTGGCAATCGTGAGCCAGAAGCTTGCCAGCCAGCTCCACGGCGATGTCCGCGGAAACTTCCTGGCCGCGGTGTTGAATCTCCAACGACATGTTGACAAGAATCACGTAGAGGAGGCACTCGATGACATTGGCAAGCTACGGATTGCGCTGTCCGAGCACCTCGAGTTAGCGTCGGCTGAACGCACTGATGCCCAATTGCTCAGGGAATTCCTCTCCAACTGGTCCGCAATCTTGGATATTTCAGTCGACAGCCCGCTCGCACATGTCCCGGACGAATTCATGCCAGCCGTCCACACCGTGGTGGTCGACGCCATCAACAATGCTGTCCGTCACGGCGGAGCAGACTGGGTCCGCATTGGTTTCGCCCTCGAGCCAGATGCTCTCATTCTCACCATACGGAACAACGGAACCCACCGCGAGAGCAATCGGGTGGGCCTTGGCACACGTCATCTCAACCAGGTAGCCCCAAATAAGTGGTCGCGTTATTCCGATGCGGGGGGCAACGTTCAGCTCGTCGTGAGACTTGAGCGAGAACACCTCAGTGCGCGCTCAAGCCCTGTGTAACGGGGCGTGATGCACCACCCACTGATGCATCACAATCGCTGCAGCAGCACTCGCATTGAGTGACCGCGTCGATCCAAACTGAGTGATTTCAACCGCCATCGATGCTGCCGCTAGGGCTTCTGGTGAGAGGCCAGGGCCCTCCTGCCCGAACAAGAGAATGCAGTTCTTTGGTAGCACAATCTGCTCAATCGCCTGGGAATTCGGAAGATTGTCGATGGCAACAATCGGAAGTTGGTGCTCGTTGGCAAAGGCCACCAAAGCCTCGACTGTCTCGTGGTGGACGACGTGCTGGTAGCGGTCAGTCACCATTGCACCGCGACGATTCCACCGCTTTCGCCCCACGATGTGGACCGTGTCGGCGAGAAAGGCATTGGCCGTGCGGACAATCGATCCGATATTCAGGTCGTGTTGCCAGTTCTCAATGGCGACGTGGAAGCTGTGTCGTTTGGTATCCAGGTCAGCGACGATCGCCTCCATAGTCCAGTAGCGATATTGGTCGACAACGTTGCGAGAGTCTCCGGTGGCGAGAAGCTCCTGATCAAAGCGCGGATCCGTGGGGAGAGGTCCTACCCACGGGCCCACTCCGTGGGTGGACTTTTCCGGATGGTTCTCTTCGCCAGTCACGAGCTCTAGCCTAGGCACCAGGCGCTAGCCTGTGGGCATGCCTTCGCTCGCCTGGGATCCCGATGGCCCCAATCTTCTTCTCCAGGGCGACAATCTTGAGCATCTTGCAGCCATTCCGGATGAGTCCATCGCGCTCGCGTATCTCGACCCACCCTTCAACACCGGTCGAACTCAAGTGCGCAAAACGACCTCGGCACGATCCGGGGCAGATGGCTCCCGTGGCGGATTTGGAGGGCGGCTCTATGACCTAACGCTGGAGAAACTCCTGAGTTACGACGACAACTTTTCTGATTATTGGGCGTTCCTAGCGCCACGGCTCGAGGAAACCTGGCGAGTGCTCTCGAGGCAGGGAACCCTCTATCTCCATCTGGACTGGCACGAGGTGCACTACGCGAAGGTTGCCCTCGACATGATCTTTGGCCGAGAGAATTTCCTCAACGAAATCATCTGGGCCTATGACTACGGTGGAAAAACCAAGAAACGGTGGCCGACCAAACACGACACGATTCTCGTCTATGTGAAAGATCCGCAGAACTACGTCTTTAACTCCGAGGCCATCGACCGTGAGCCCTATATGGCACCTGGCTTGGTTGGCGCCGAGAAGGCAGCGCGCGGCAAGTTGCCCACCGACGTCTGGTGGCACACGATTGTCAGCCCGACCGGACAAGAGAAGACGGGATATGCGACGCAGAAACCGCTAGGGATTCTGCGTCGGATTATTAGGGCCTCGAGCAACCCGGGAGATTGGGTACTAGACCCATTTTCCGGTAGTGGCACTACCGCTCACGCCGCTGCCGAGTTGGGCAGGCGGTTCGTTGCCATTGACGCCCTCCCGGACGCTCACGCCATCATGACGACAAGGCTTGCGCCCTACCTCTAGTCAACGAGGTCGCCCTGGAGGGTGCCCCCGGATGACCGGAGGACAAAACAATAGACGCCACGCTCTCCCTGGGCCCATTGCTCCTCGCTCGCCGGGTAGGAGTAGTCGACGATTAAGTCGTCGTACTGCGTGGCGAGGGTGTAATCGATCCGGTCCGTGACCTCGCAGGTTTCACGCGCGACTTGGACGACGTCATCAAGGCCCGGGAAGGGTTCCTCAGCTCGGCGCGATAGCAACACTGCGGTCATCAGTTGAGCATCGTGTGGAACTTCGCAACCAACCACCGTGAACGCCTCGGCAAAAGCACCCGCGAAACCAGAAATGCACTCGCCACCCCGAAGTTCATCCCATGGCCATTGCCCGGGCTCGATGGGAACTCCGTGGAGTGTGGGGAATTCCACTGCGGGAACTTGAGCCTCTTCCAGGGCAATCTCGCTGTCTGTTGCAGAAGCCCTCGAGAATGATTGCCCGAAAAGAAAGGCCCCGGCAAGAATCGCAACAATGACGAGAGTGCCAAGAATCCACAGGCCAATAAAGATGCTTTGGCCAGTAGCGGTGGCCGTCAGACGCTTTCTTGGCCGCAGTGCGTCCTGGGGTTCCTCGGTTGTCACTTAGAGACCCAGGTCGTCAAGGCTGATCGCCGCGCGGTAGGGATAACCCGCATCTTCGATTACCTGGTCGGCCCCGGTCTTTCGATCCACGACCACACACACCGCAACCACTTCAGCACCTGCGTGTTCCAGCGCCCGCGCTGCAGCCAGGGGCGAGCCGCCCGTGGTCGAAGTGTCTTCAACAACGACCACCCGTTTCCCCTTCACATCGGGGCCTTCAACCTGGCGACCACGACCGTGGTCTTTAGGCTCTTTGCGCACAACGCAGGCGTCGTAAGTTTTCCCGGCAAGAATTCCGCGGTGCATGATTGCACTGGCGATGGGGTCTGCACCCATCGTGAGGCCGCCAATGATGTCGATGGGCTCAAACTCTGCGAGCATCTCCAGCATCACATCCCCACTGAGTGGCGCAACGCGATGGTCCAGGCTGACTTGGCGTAAATCGATGTAGAAGTTGGCTTTTTTTCCACTGGTCAGGGTGAAGTCCCCG
>WLEA01000036.1 GCA_009704535.1 Actinomycetota bacterium | reverse complement strand
TTCTGCAGCGCATGCGTACGTCGTCGACTGACATTGTCATGGCCATCAACTCCATCGAACTCCCCAAGTTGCCGGCTGACTTCAAGCCGATTACCCAGTCCGGGGAAGCAGCTGAGGAACTACCCGAAGAGGTCTCTGTCACGATTGACGCCAAGAAGCGCCGCGCTTAGTCCTCTAAGCCAGCCTCCGCAACAGCACGGTCTAGGCTAGATCTCGAGAGCGTTCTGTTGTCCCAGGGGATGTAACCCCGAGTTTCCCCAAGGAGTTCGTGGTGCCCGGTGAAAATCTAACCCGTGATGAGGCCACCGCCAGGTCTGAGCTCATCCATGTGGAGAGCTACCTCATCGACATCGACCTGCGCGAGGTTGCCGACTCCCCAACCTTCACAACCACCACGGAGGTCACTTTCCAGGCGAGCCCAGGCGCCTCGAGCTTCATCGACATCATTGCGGAGCGGGTGCGCCAGGTCAGCCTCAATGGCAGCTCGCTAGACCCAGGCGCCGTGTTTTCCGACTCGCGGATCGCGCTTGTGAACCTCTCGGACTGGAACACTCTGGTTGTGGTCTCGGAGCACGCTTACACCAACAGCGGCGAGGGACTCCACCGGTTCATTGACCCAGTCGATGGCGAGGTGTATCTCTATACGCAGTTCGAGGTTCCAGACGCGCGCCGGGTCTTCCCAGTTTTTGAACAGCCAGACCTCAAAGCGTCTTTCCAGTTCACTATTCAGGCACCGGCCACCTGGCAGATTGTTTCGAACCAACCAAGCCCATCACCCGAGGTTGAAGAGGCTTCAGCGACCTGGTCTTTCTCCCCCACTCCCCGAATCTCCTCCTACATCACGGCCCTCATTGCCGGGCCATACACGGTGGTGCGCGACGAGCTGACTAGTTCGAACGGAGCAACCATTCCACTCGGCGTATACGCCAGGGCATCTCTTTCTGAATTTCTCGATGCGGATTACATCTTCGATATCACCAAGAAGGGCTTCGCATATTTCGAGGAGAGGTTTGGCGTCCCCTACCCGTTTGAGAAGTATGACCAACTGTTTGTTCCGGAGTTCAATGCCGGGGCAATGGAGAACGCCGGAGCGGTGACATTTACGGAAACCTACGTTTTTCGCTCCCAAGTTTCCGATGCAATTCGCGAGCGTCGAGTCGTCACAATCCTCCACGAACTGGCACACATGTGGTTTGGCGACTTGGTGACCATGCGCTGGTGGAATGACCTCTGGCTCAACGAATCATTTGCGGAATGGGCCTCGACCCTCGCCACCGCTGAGGCCACCGAATGGACCCATGCGTGGACGACGTTCCATGCCATGGAAAAAAGCTGGGCATATAGGCAAGATCAATTGCCCTCGACTCACCCAATTGTGGCAAACATTCGAGACATCGAAGATGTTCAGGTCAATTTCGATGGCATCACCTACGCAAAGGGGGGCTCGGTGCTCAAGCAATTGGTGGCGTGGGTCGGCGAGGAGGCCTTCTTCTCTGGAGTTCACAACTACTTCGTCAAGCACCAGTGGGGTAATGCCACGCTCGCCGATTTACTCACGGAACTCGAAGCCACCAGCGGTCGCGAACTGGGGGGTTGGAGTTCCCTGTGGCTGGAAACCGCCGGCGTGAACACCATGATTCCCCGAGTCGAGGTCAACGACCAGGGTGTTGTCACCGCAGCCGAATTGCTCCAGAGCGCTCCGATGGAGTGGCCAACACTTCGACCCCATCGACTAGCGGTCGGCCTCTACAACGCCGACAAGGACGGCGTCACGAGACGCCACCAGCGCATCGAACTGGACGCGGATGGGGCAGAAACATCCATCACCGCGCTTGTCGGGTTACCGCGACCGGACCTGATCCTCATCAATGATGATGACCTGGCTTACACCAAGATTCGTCTGGACCCGCAATCTCAGGCCTTTGCGATTAAGAACCTCTCAGCAATCGACGACCCACTGGCTCGCGCCCTGGTGTGGGGAAGTACGTGGGATGCAACCAGAGACGCTGAAATCCCACCCCAGAACTTCATCGACCTGGTACTTCAGCACATAGGCGCCGAGACCGAGAGCACGACCGTGCGAACAGCACTGGGGCAATTGGCCCTGGTCGTGCGGAACTATGTGACACCCTCGAGGCGAGCCACCGCTCTCGCTCAGGCGGGAAGCGCCATCTGGTCACTCGCCCAGAGCGCTGTGGCCGGCAGCGACATCCAGTTCCAGCTGGTGAAAGCCTTCTGCGGGCTGGCCAGCACCCCCGAACACCTCGAGCTCCTGCGCGCGCTGCGCGCAGGAAAGACAACCCTGCCAGGCCTCGCAATCGACACCGACCTGGAATGGGAATTGCTCGCCGGGCTCGCCCTGTGTGGTGGGGCGACACCATCCGATATCGCAGAAGCCCTCTCCACTGACAACACCTCCAATGGCCAACAAGCTGCGGCGCGTGCAGAGTCGCTTCTGCCCGGGGCTGCGTCCAAGCGGGCGATCTTTGATCGCCTCACGGGCGATGCCACTATCCCCAACGCAATCGTTCGCTCCCTCACCCTCGGCTATGACCTCGTCAATGATCAGCGCGACCTTGAGGGGTTAGTCGAGCCCTACTTCGCCAGGCTCGAGAAGATCTGGGAAGAGCGGACCTACAAGATTGCCGAATACATCGTGGAGGGCCTCTACCCGAGCTCGCTCGTGGGTGAGAGTTTGGTCGCAGCGAGCGAGCAATGGCTCGCTACTCACCCGAGCATTCCGGCCCTTCGTCGCATCGTGGAAGAAAACCTCGCCGGGGTGAAGCGAGCGCTTCGAGTCCAGGCTCGCGATTCTGCCGCAACACCGGCGTAGCATGGGGGCATGGATCTGGGAGAGTTCTGGTCGTGGCTGGTTGAGGCAGTTGCCACCTATGCGACGTTCTTCCGGATTCTCGGCGTAATTGCCGCCGGTTTTGTCGGCAGAAGCATTATTCGCGTTGTTATCAAGCGGGTAGTGAATCAGGTGGTGACGGGAGTCAAAAAGGCTCACAACGTCGACGAGACCAGGGAACTCACGGCAAGTCCGGTCGAAGCTCTGCGCGCTGTCCAACGGACAAGAACACTGGGCTCCGTCTTCAACAACACGGCCACCTGGGTCATAGTTTCCGTCGTGATTATTCTTGTCCTCAGCGAGCTCGGCTTCTCAGTGACCGCGTTGGTGGCCAGTGCTGGCATCATCGGGGCGGCGATCGGATTTGGGGCCCAGAGCATTGTCAAGGATCTGCTCAATGGCTTGTTCATGGTCTTCGAAGATCAACTCGGTGTCGGAGATGTCGTCGACTTAGGCGTCGCATCCGGAGTAGTCGAGCGAGTGGGAATCCGAGTCACCGAGATTCGTGATGTGTCGGGAACACTCTGGTATGTCCGCAACGGCGAGATCCTCCGCGTTGGCAACCAAACCCAGGACTGGTCCAGAGTCATCGTGGATCTTCCTGTTCCCTACCAGTCCAATATCGACGACATTCAAGACCTGCTTCTGGAGACCGCAAAGACGTTTGCCCACTCGCCTCAGTGGCGCCGAAAGGTCATCGAAGAACCTGAGGTCTGGGGCATCCAGTCACTTTCCGCTGAGGCGATTACCCTGCGCCTGGTGGTCAAGGTGCGAGCTGGAGAACAGTGGGATGCCGAGCGCGCCCTCTATCGCGCGCTGAAAGACGCACTCGACACAAGGGAAATCGACATCCCCGCTCTGAATCGCATGATCGTCGACAACACCGATTCCCACCGACAGGGCCAAGCACGGGTGGCTGATGGAGCGCAATCAACCACCGCCGAGTCTAAGAAGCCCAAGCGCTAGGCATGACCGATCTTTCCCGCGGTTCTGGCCTGTACTACCGGATAGGTGGTTCGGTAACCTTCGACACCCTTGTCGCGAAGTTTTACGAGGGAATCCGAGAGGATGAGCGGCTTCGCCCGATGTATCCCGAGGGCGACCTAGGGGGCGCCATCTGGAGACTCTCGAGTTTTCTCCAGCAGTACTTTGGTGGCCCTACCGACTACAGCGATCAGCGTGGGCACCCGCGCCTGCGCATGCGGCACGCTGCTTTTCATGTCAATCCAGATGCCAAAGAGCGATGGCTCACTCACATGCGCACAGCGCTCGATTGCCTCGAGCTCTCTCCCCTGGACGAGGGCGAGCTGTGGGACTACCTGGAGCGCGCAGCGCTCTCTATGGTCAACACGTTCGAGGATTACCCCTCGTCATCGTCCCCGAAGCTCTGACCTCCGGGGAACTTCACCAGAACGTAACCAGCTTTCGAACTCAGGCGCACCCAATTCTCCAGTGTGTGAACCTGGAGTGAACTCCCAGCGAGCAACCCCAAAGCATCGGCAGCGAAGGCTGCACCGGCAGGGATTCTCTTGTGATCGGGAATCATGCTGCCCCAGACCTCTGCCCGGACCTTCTGCAACACAGATTCACCAATCATGTCGGGCACAGTTTCAGCGACCTTCGCAACACCAGTCGCGGCAGCCACGCGGAGGGCTTCAGTGCTGACGGCAAGGCGACGGCGCCAGCCATCTTGGGGCGGGGTGATGGCTGCCCACTGCAACGATGCGACCTCGGCAGGAACTCGGTTGGCAGACTCGCCCTGCTCGGAGCCGACAGTCAAACGGTGCACCAGAGACTCGATGGGAACCACCACATCAAAGGTTACGGGCTCCGCGAGGCCAAAGACACGCAGTCCCAACACCGTGGGCGTACGATCCAGGAGGCCCCGAGGGAAGAGGACCCCCACATAGACCTGAAGATAGGTGCCATCGGCAATGAGCCGAGCGGAACCATCATTCACTCTCGCCGCGCGCTGAAGGAACTGAATCGCGTCAAGGCGAGGCGGGTTGGACTCCAGGGAAAAAAAATGGGACATGTCGCCCTCTAAACTACAACCCATGGACTCGTCGCGTGACACCAGCGCATTACCCCCAGACCCCATGGCAAGCATGCTCGAGGCGCTTACCCTCTCGAGTAGCACGGCAAGAACCAGGGAAGACATCTTTACTGGCCCCAGCCAATGGCAGCCTCACGGCCGGGTATTTGGCGGCCAGGTTATGGCACAGGCCGCACTCGCCGCAATGCACACCATTCCCGACGAACGCGTCATCCACTCACTTCACGGTTATTTTCTGCGGCCGGGAGACATTGCCGATGACATCACCTTCGCGGTGGATCGCATCCACGACGGGCGCTCGTTTTCCACCCGCCGGGTCCAGGCTTACCAAAAGGGCCAACCAATCTTTTCGATGATTTCCTCCTTTCAGGACGAGGACGAAGGCCTGGAACACGAGGCCCCGATGCCTGAGGGCATACCCGACCCCGAGAGCCTCCCGAGCGCTCACGAGGTGCTCACGTCCATCAATCATCCGATTGCCGACGTCTGGGCAAAAACTCGGGCGTTCGATCTGCGCCACTTCCCCTCATCGCTCTATGTGAGCGTGGATGGGGACCGCGTCCCCCATCAAGCGGTGTGGCTCAAGTCCATCGGAGCTATCCCCGATGACCCCAACCTGCACCGTGCAGCGCTCGCTTATGCAAGTGACTTCAGCATTTTGGAACCCGTGATGCGTGCCCACGGGGTAAGTTGGGCAACACCGGGACTCAAGTTTGCAAGTCTTGACCACGCGATGTGGTGGCATCGCTTCGCACGCGCTGACGAATGGTTCCTCTATGTGCAGGAATCGCCGTCAGCCAGGAGCGGCCGCGGGTTGGCGCTCGGAAAAATCTTCTCTCGCGACGGACATCTGATTGCCTCGGTCGCTCAAGAGGGAATGGTTCGCGTCCCTAGTCTCTCGTAAGTTTGCGATAGGTGGAACGGTGGGGCGCTGCAGCCTCAGGGCCCAGGCGCTCAATCTTGTTCTGCTCATAAGATTCGAAGTTACCTTCGAACCAGTGCCAGTAGCCGGGCTCTTTCTCCGTGCCTTCGTAGGACAAGATGTGGGTTGCCACGCGGTCAAGGAACCACCGATCGTGGGTAATCACCACGGCGCAACCCGGGAATTCTAGGAGAGCATTTTCAAGACTCGAGAGCGTTTCCACATCTAGATCGTTGGTGGGCTCGTCGAGCAAAAGAAGGTTTCCCCCCTGCTTCAGGGTCAGCGCAAGGTTCAAGCGGTTTCGCTCGCCACCGGAGAGAACACCGGCCTTCTTCTGTTGGTCTGGGCCCTTGAACCCAAAACTCGACACATAAGCCCTGGAGGGAATCTCCACGTGCCCGACCTGAATCACATCCAGCCCGTCAGAGACGACTTCCCAGAGAGTCTTCGACGAATCAATTCCCGAACGGTCTTGGTCAACATAGGACAGCTTGACTGACTCGCCCACCACCAACTCGCCACCATCGAGGGTCTCCATGCCAACAATCGTTTTGAACATCGTCGACTTACCCACACCGTTCGGGCCGATGATGCCCACAATGCCATTGCGGGGCAAGGTGAAGCTCAGGTTCTCAATCAGAACTCGGTCGCCAAAGCCCTTCGAGATGGATTTAGCCTCCAACACCTGCTGGCCAAGGCGAGGCCCCGGTGGAATCTGAATCTCTTCGAAATCAAGCTTCTTGGTGCGCTCGGCTTCGGTGGCCATCTCTTCGTAACGAGCAAGACGGGCTTTGGACTTAGCCTGGCGACCTTTCGCATTCGAGCGAACCCACTCGAGTTCATCCGCCAAACGCTTCGCCAGTTTCTGATCTTTTTTCCCTTGAACGTTGAGGCGCTCTGCCTTCTTCTCCAGGTAGGTCGAATAGTTGCCCTCATAGGGATAGAGGCGGCCACGGTCAACCTCAGCAATCCACTGAGCGACGTGGTCAAGAAAGTACCGGTCGTGGGTTATGGCGATTACGGCACCGGGATATTTGGAGAGGTGCTGTTCCAGCCACAGCACGCTCTCTGCGTCCAAGTGGTTGGTGGGCTCATCGAGGAGTAACAGGTCGGGCTTTTCCAGCAGCAATTTACACAGCGCGACTCTGCGCTTTTCTCCCCCCGACAAATGCGAAATCGCAGCATCTGAGGGTGGGCAACGCAGAGCATCCATCGCCTGTTCCAGTTGCGAGTCCAAGTCCCAGGCATCCGCTGCATCGATGGCCTCTTGCAAAGTTCCCATCTCAGCCAGCAGAACATCGAAGTCCGCGTTCGGGTCCGACATGGCCGCTGAAATCTCGTTGAAGCGGACAATCTTCTCGTGAATCTCACGAACACCATCGCGGACGTTCTCGAGAACCGTCTTTGACGTGTCGAGCTCAGGCTCCTGCAACAGAATTCCCACGGTATAGCCGGGGCTGAGCGTGGCATCACCGTTACTGGGGGTGTCGAGGCCTGCCATTATCTTGAGAATGGTCGACTTACCGGCACCGTTCGGGCCGACCATGCCAATTTTTGCACCGGGGAAAAACGACATGGTGACATCGTCGAGAATCAGCTTGTCGCCGATCGCCTTGCGGGCGCGCACCATCGTGTAAATGAACTCAGCCATAGTTTCCTAGTCTAGAGATACGGTCTTGCCGAGAAGACACGTGTCGCTAGCGAGAACCGGTTCAACCGCCGAGGCATACCAGTTACGCCCCCACTGGGCGATGAAGCACTCCTCGCCAAAGCGGAGCGCAAGTGTCGCCGAATCCGCCGGACGCTCGGTCAAAGACTTATCGGGGGTCAGTTCCATGTCCTCCAGGGAATACCCGGCCTCCACGAGCGCGTCCACGAGGTCAAGGCCGATTACGTCCCCCCGCACATTCTCGATTTCTCCGGAAATGACGTAATCAATGTGGGGTTGGTTTTCTCGCGCTGAACCACGTGGCACCCGCTCCGGAATGAACTCTGGAGCGAGAGTCTCCACGATAGGCGAGTCTTCGGCGACGTCGGTGCTCGCGGGGGTGTCTTCAGTGGGCACCTCGCAACCCGTCACCACCACGCTCACAAGAAGGGCGAGAGGGGCCCAGTGGAGCACGTGTGACACTGGAGCCTCCCTCGCCATTCAAGTAGGTGCGAACTCCAAGTTTAGGCGTGGACCTCGTCCTCTTCGTCGCCTTCGGGCTCTGGGCTTTCCTCCGTGTCGGGCCTAGCCACGCGCTGGTACTCGCTGACTCCCCAATGGAGGTCGTGACCCAAGGAATCCGCTTCCACCTCGATCGACGTCCCCGAACGATCATCGTTCGACCAGTCGCGCACTTTGAGACGACCCACGGCAACAACCCGGTCGCCCTTGTTGAGCGACACGGAGGCATTGAGCGCGAGATTCCGAAAAGCAGTGACGGTGTACCAATTGGTGTCGGCATCGGCCCAACTGCCGAGGCTCTTGTCAAAGCGACGCTGTTGTGAGGCCAGACGAAAACTGGTGATGGCGAGACCCTCCGAGGTCACAATGTGCCTGGGTGTGGTGGCAACAAGGCCGGTGAGGGTGAGTTGGTCAGTCATGATGATGCTCCTTGGCTTAGCGGGCTTCACGGCGTTCTGGCGCCACCACCCGCGTGTCAAGTGGCACCGTGCGCAACTGTGCTCGCTTCCCGATTGAGCGCGGGTCGACTCAACCAATCCGGGTACGGCCAGAATCACAGCACCCGCTGTGGACAGCTAGGTGCTTCGCAGATAAGGGGCGAAACTTGCACGAATCTTCGAGACTTTTGGGACCGCTACTGCGAGGCAATACCCCTGCGTAGGATTCTTGGCAAAAAAATCTTGGTGGTAGTCCTCAGCGTCGTAGTAGGTCCCCAGCGGGACGATCTCCGTGACAACGCCACCGCCCCACATGTCGCCCGCTCGATCTCTAGCTGCCTCGAAGAGCGCCTGGTCTTCAGGCGACCCGAAGAACATGGCGGAGCGGTACTGGGTTCCCACGTCATTGCCCTGACGATTGAGTTGTCGCGGGTCGTGCATGGTGAAGAAGGCGTCAAGGATGACATCCGAGGGGATTACGTCGGGGTCAAAGGTAATCGCCACTGCCTCGGCGTGACCGGTGGTCCCGGTACAGACCTGTTCGTAGGACGGATGGTCCACCTGCCCCCCGGTATAGCCGGAGACAACAGAGTGCACACCTTTCAGCACCCGGTAGGCGGCATCGAGACACCAAAAACAACCCCCTGCAAGCACGTAAGTTTTCATGCCCTAAGGGTAATCCCGGTGGCCTGACAAACGCCCGACATTAAGCGCCAGGCAATAACGCTGGCAGCCTCTGGCACCCCCTACGCTTAGGTGGTTGGGCTTCACTATGACAAGAAACGCGACGGTCTTCAATAACTCATGGGCTACATTTACGCGCTGGTAGCAGCGTTTCTCTTCGGAGCTAACGGCTCGGTCAGCAAAGTCATCATCCAAGCAGGATTTTCCGCGATGCAGCTCACTCAAATGCGAGTTCTCGGTGCTGCGGTCATTTCCGGCCTTGCCCTCCTCATCATCGACAAAAAGTCGTTCCGGCTTCCGCCAGGGCAGTGGCCGGTGGTGGTGGTTCTCGGCGTTGTCGGTGTTGCAATGCTGCAGGTCACCTACGCACTAGCCATTGAACTTCTGCCGGTAGGAATTGCGTTGCTGCTGGAATACCTCGCTGTTTTGCTGGTCGCACTCGTGGCGTTCTTCGTATTCAAGGAGAAAGTGCGCCTTCGGCTGTGGGTGGCGATAGCCTTCGTGATGGCCGGTCTGGTGGTCGTCGCTGAGATTTGGGCCAGTACACTCAACCCCATCGGTGTCATGTGGGGGTTGCTGGCGGCGATTACTTTGGCCACCTACTTCCTGGTGGGTGAGAGGCAGCTCAAGACAATATCTCCGTTAGCTCTCGCCTTCTGGACGATGGCCATTGCCGCTGTGTTCTGGCTGCCATTCTCCGGATGGTGGGAACTCGACGCATCCAGCTTCACTACCCTGGCCCCACTGGGATCCGAGCCAGATAGCGCACTGGTGCCTCTGTGGGCGCTACTGGCCTGGAACGTGGTGTTGGGCTCCTTCGCCCCGTTCCTGCTCTCCTTGAGCGCTCTGAAGCGCCTCTCCGCTACTGCGGCGGGCATTCTGGCAACCAGTGAGATTGCCTTTGCGTTTGTCACGGCGTGGCTGTGGCTCCAAGAATCTCTGAGCCTCTTGCAGGTTGTGGGAGCCTCGATAGTCTTAGGAGGAATCGTTATTGCTCAAACGGCCAGATCCAGCGACGTTGTTGTGCAAGCAGATTTGGCACTAGAAACCGGACCCATCACGCTTCCCGACCACACCCAACTCACCAAGGAGCCACTGTGAAAGACATATTCCGCCCCGTCGTCGTTGCATCTTTTATCGCAGCCGTCATCAACCAGGCCCTCTACTTCCTCGCCGCCGAGTTCTTCCAGGTGGAGTTCCTCCTCACTGACCCAGCCGGCATGGCTATCCCGTTCTTCGCCCCCGCGCTCTTCAGCGTCTTCCAGGGAATCGTGGGCGGCGTTATTGTGGCCTGGATTGCCTCTCGCACCAAGTCACCGAAGAACGTATGGCTCTCGATTAGCCTGATTGCCCTGTCCCTGAGCTTCGCGTTGCCCTTCCTTGCGATCTCCGGTACCGAGGCGGCACTCTGGCTGAACCTCATGCACGTTGTCGCGGGCGCTCTCATCATCCCGATGGTGAGAGGCGCACTGCCTAACCCGGCAGAGCAGTAGCCAGCCCAATCCTCGGATTAGCGAGGGCGTTCGAGATCAATCTCCTCGAGATATTGGGCAACGCGAACGGGCCAGCCCATTTCGCGAGCAATGCGAGCGCGAAGCTCGCCGGCAGCATCTGGCTCACCGTGGACGAGGTAGGTCATTTTTGGCGCGGCGGAAGCGCCAGACATCCACTCCATTAGCTGATCTGCGTCCGCGTGAGCGGACATGGAATCAATTTGGTGAACCTCGGCCTTGATAACGATGTCTCGGCCAAAGATGCGCAAGGTTCGCTCCCCCGCCGCCAAATCAGCACCACGAGTGCCCCCGGCTTGGAAGCCCGAGAGAACGACCGCGTTCTTGGCATCTTGCCCAAACGCGACGAGGTGGTGCAGAACTCGCCCACCGGTCAGCATCCCGGCAGCGGAGACGATAATCATCGGACCATCGGACTCGTTCAGGGCCATCGATTGCTCAACCGTTCGCACCAAACGCGCCCTGTCATAGACTCGCTCGAGCTCACCTGGCGGCACGCGCTGATCTTCCTCATATTTCGCATACAGAGTTGAGGCGTTGGCGGCCATCGGCGAATTGACGAAGATGGGCACCTCCGGGAGGCGTTTGGCATCCATCAGACGGGAAATGTGAAGCAGGATTGTTTGGGTTCGCCCCACAGCAAAAGCAGGAATCAGAACAACCCCACCACGGCGCAGCACGGGATCGAGAATCCCGGCAAGTTGATCCTCGGGTGCCACATCGCCGTGAGACCTGTTGCCATAGGTGGACTCCATCACCAAAATGTCACTGCCCGAAAAGGGTCGCGCTGGCTTCATCAGAGCATCGTTGGGGTGGCCAAGATCACCCGAGAAAAAGACAGTGCCGGCAGCGGTAGTGACAGTGATGCTCGAGGCGCCAATGATGTGGCCAGCGGGGACCCAGGTGGCCGTCATTCCTGGGGCAACCTCATACGGGTGGTCGCGCTCGACGATCTGGAAACGGGTTAGCGCTCGCGCAGCATCCTCAGTTGTGTAGAGGGGCTCCGGGTTCCGGTGCTTGGAGAAACCCTTTTTCTTCGCGTAGGACGCCTCTTCCTCCATCAAATACGCACTATCGGGCAACAAGAGCTCGGAGAGATCTTTCGTGGCACTGGTGGCCAACACCGGGCCATCGAATCCGTCACGGACAAGAGCGGGGATATAGCCGGAATGGTCGATGTGCGCGTGAGTCACGAGAAGAGTGTCAAGTGACTCTGGCGCCACGGGCAGCGGATCGCGGTTGCGCAGGCGCAACTCCTTATGGCCCTGGAAAAGGCCACAATCAATGAGCGCTCGGGATTCGCCGCTTTCCAGGAGAAACTTGGACCCGGTGACGGTTCCCGCAGCTCCGAGAAAACGAAGGGTGTGTTGGGGACGAGGCATCCTCCAACGCTAGTGGTTAGCGGAGCACATCGTCGGAGGAACTTTAGGCCTCAATGACCACCGGGATAATCATGGGTCGCCTGCGGAGTTTGGTGCTGACCCAGTGACCCACCGTGCGCCTGACAACCTGCTGGAACGAATGGGTGTCCCTGGTGCCATTGGCAGAGGCTTCCTCCAGGGCCTTAACAATGGCTGGGCGCACATCATCAAAGACAGAGTCGTCCGGGGCGAATCCGCGGGCATGAATCTCAGGCCCCACGATGATGGTTCCAGTCTGCGTGTCAATGGCGATGAAGATCGAGATGAAGCCCTCCTCGGCAAGAATGCGGCGGTCTTTCAGATCAGCCTCGGTAATTTCACCCACTGTCGATCCGTCAACATAGACAAAGCCAATGTCGATCTGCCCGACGCGCGTGACTTGTCCATCGCGCATATCAATGACCGTGCCGTTCTCGCCAACAAAAGTATTTTCCGGCGGGACACCGGATTCAATTGCGATTGTGGCGTTAGCCCTCAAGTGACGGGCCTCGCCGTGGACGGGCATGACGGCCCGTGGCTTGACGATGTTGTAGCAGTAGAGCAGTTCACCAGCGGCCGCGTGACCGGACACATGAACCTTCGCATTGCCCTTGTGGACGACGTTGGCGCCCAAATCAATCAGGCCATTGATTACCCGATAGACGGCGTTCTCGTTGCCGGGAATCAAACTCGAGGCAAGTATGACAGTGTCGCCAGGGCCAATCTCAATCGTCGGATGCTCGCGATTGGCCATCCTCGAGAGGCCGGCCATCGGCTCACCCTGTGAGCCAGTGGTCATGTAGAGGACGCGATCATCGGGCATGTCTACTGCCTTCTTCGCGTCAACCAAAACACCCTCCGGCACACTCAAGTAGCCAAGATCCTGGGCAATCCCCATGTTGCGCACCATAGAACGGCCGACCAGCGCGACCCGGCGGTTATTTGCCACAGCAGAATCAATAACCTGCTGCACCCGGTGAACATGCGAGGCAAAGCTTGCGACAATCACGCGTCTGGGGGCACGGTGGACGATTTGATCGAGGACTGGGCCGATATCGGCTTCCCTCGGGGTGAAGCCCGGAACATCGGCGTTGGTGGAATCCACCAGGAACAAGTCAACGCCTTCTTCACCCAGACGGGCGAAAGCGCGCAGGTCTGTCAGGCGACCATCAAGGGGTAACTGATCCATTTTGAAGTCACCGGTGTGCAAAAGAGTTCCCGCTACGGTCCGGATCATGACAGCGAGGGCGTCTGGAATAGAGTGGTTCACAGCAACGAATTCAAGATCAAAAGGCCCAAGCTTCTCCCGCCCGCCCTCGGTAACGGCGAGAGTCAGGGGTGCGATGCGGTGCTCCTTGAGTTTCGCTTCGACAAGGGCAAGGGTCAGAGTCGAGCCAATGAGGGGAATATCGTCTCGGAGTTTCAGAAGATAAGGAACGGCCCCAATGTGGTCTTCGTGGCCGTGGGTGAGGACCACTGCAACGACGTCATCGAGTCGGTGCCCGATGGGTTCGAAATCGGGCAAAATCAGGTCGACGCCTGGCTGCGTCTCCTCGGGAAAGAGAACACCGCAGTCCACGATGAGCAATTTGCCATCGAGTTCACAGACGGTCATGTTGCGACCGATTTCGCCAATTCCCCCTAAGGGAATGATGCGAAGAGTTCCAGGGTCGAGAGCGGGCGGTTCCAGCAAAGACTGGGGCATAGCGTCCTTAAGTTAGCGGGTGGTCCCCGCGACCTTCGGCAATGCGCCACCGGCGGCGGCGTTACGGTCTGGTCGGAAGTTGGT
>WLEA01000035.1 GCA_009704535.1 Actinomycetota bacterium | reverse complement strand
CCGGCAACGTCTCCTCTTCAGCAGCACTAAAGCGCCCCAGCACGTAATCAGCCGGTGGCATTCGGCCCTCAGGTCGGCCGATGCCCACCCGCACTCGACCAAAGTCTGTGGTGCCGAGCATCCTTGCGATGTCGCGAAGGCCGTTGTGACCGGCGTGACCGCCGCCAAACTTAAGCCGGACCAAGCCCGGCTCCAGATCGAGCTCATCGTGAATCACAATGATGCGCTCGGGTGGAATCTTGTGAAATGACGCCATGGCGGCCACCGGAGTGCCCGATCGGTTCATGAAACTCGAGGGGGCAGCCAAGCGCAGGGTCACACCACTCGGGTGCTTGATTGCTGCCGTGACACCGTGGCTCTTGAACTTCTGAAAAGTGACCGATGCGCTCTCAGCACACGCTGCCACGACGCGGAATCCCACGTTGTGACGCGTGCGCTCATAGTCGCCACCTGGATTACCAAGCCCCACAATCAGCCACTCGGTGGCGCCTGTGGTTTTAGCTAAGCCGAATCGTCCAAACAGGACTATTCGCCACCTGCGTCGCCGTCACCAGACCCTGAATCACTCGACCCAGAGCCACTAGACCCTGCGTCACCCGATGCCTGCGCAGCAGAGGCGGTACCGCCGGACGCTGCAGCACCCTCGCCGGCAGCGACGGGTTCGTCATCGCCGGCCTTGGAAGGCTCGTGAATAGCAAGAATCAGCATTTCCGAAGGGCTGACCAAGGTGGTGCCCTCTGGCAAGGAGATGTCCCCCGCGTGGATTTGAGCACCCGAGGTGAGACCCTTCACAGAAACGCTAACGAACTCAGGAATGTGGGTTGCCTCGGCCTCCACACTGATCGTGTTGTGCTCAAGCTGGACCATCATGCCGGGGTAAGGCTCGCCATCGATGTGAACACCGATATCCACGGTCACCTTCTCACCCTTGCGCACAATAACCAGGTCCAAGTGCTCGATAATCTGGCGTACTGGGTCGCGCTGGATGTCTTTGATCAGCACTAAGTGCTGGTCGCTAGGAAGCTTCAAATCGATCAGTGCGTTGGCGCGACGAGCAATCAGCGTCGTCTCGTGCGCAGGAACCGCAACGTGCAGCGGGTCTGAGCCGTGGCCATAAACCACCGCGGGGATTTTTCCGGCCGCGCGAAGTTTGCGCGCGGCACCTTTACCAAACGAAGTGCGGACGTCGCCGTCCACAGTCTGGTTATCAGCCATTTTCTTGCTCCTAGGTCAGTGTTTTCTCGAACTCGAACGTCCTAGCGTGAGGAGAGACCATAGGAGCCTTCTCCACCGCGTCGATTACGAAGTGCCATCGGACACTTCCTCGCCGAAGTACTCAGTCATGCTAGCCCAGGGTGTGCCTGCAGGTCTAACCGAGTTTTTGGCGACCGCGGTCTCGAAGAGACCAGACACCAAGAACACCGCCAATCGCCACTGCCGTGGCGAGGACCGACTGCCACGGCAGAGCCACCACCAGTAGCGCACAGCCGACTAGTCCAAGCCAGGGCAACCACGAGGGCAACACCCGTTCGGTTGGCGGTTGTTTGGTCGCACTCCAGTGCGCAATGGCGTAATAGCTCAACACGGCACCAGAGGATGCCCCCACCAACCACAAAGGATCAACGACGAGAACCAGGACTATTGCGGCCACGCCCATGGTCGCCTCAGCCACCACCGGTGACGATGTTGTGCGCCAGACAAACCCCAGCTTCGCTGACAAATCCCCCGACTGGGCCATCGCCATGGATGTTCTACTAAGCCCAGCCAGGATGGCAGCGAGGGAGCCCAGGCTCGCAAGAGCTGCCGCCGCGATGACATAGGGGGCAAGTTCAGGCGACGCCAAATCCGCAACGGGTGCCGTGCTCGAGGCAAGCGCTGACACCCCCAACCTGTTGCTCAGAACCCATCCGATGAGGCCATAGAGCACCAACACGGCCAGAAGTGTCCCGATGATGACCGCGGGCAGCACTCGCCGTGGATTCTTGACTTCATCGCCGAGCGTTGCCATTCGCGCATAGCCGGCAAAAGCAAAGAACATGAGTCCCGCTGCCTGAAGCACTCCCCAACCATTGGCGTCCACCCAGTCCGCGCCAGCTCTCGGTCCTGGAGCAGACACAACGAGTGTCGTCACTAACACGCCAACAACCAGCACCACGGCCACCAGGCTCACGGCAGCGGTAGTACGAATACCCGTGATGTTGACTGCCACAAACAGCGCCACGAGACCGGCTGCGACGGCCGGTGCGTGATCGGGGGCGATATACCTGGCGGACACCAGAGCGATAGCCCCTGCCGAACAGGTTTTGCCGATCAGAAACAATGACCCAGCAAGAAAACCCACCTTGGGTGACACGTACTTCTGTCCAAACCGATAGGCCCCACCAGAGACCGGGTTTTCTAGGGATAACTGCGCCATCACGAGAGCGTTCAGAAGCGCAATCGTGCCGGCAATCAGGAGAGCAACCAAGAGCCATGATCCCGCACGCTCGGCAGCCGGGGCCCAGACATAAAAGACACCGGCGCCAATCATCGAGGACAGGCCAATTGCACTAGCCCCCAGGGGGCCAAGGCGTCGCACCAAGCCGGTCACGCGCACAGCATAGTCAGCGTGAAAGACTAAGAGGTGACCATGAGCATGAATTTTCCTGACGACGACGAACCACCATTTCGTCCGATGCGTCGACGCATCATGCGAATTGTGGTCAGTGTGGCAATCGCCGCACTGGTCCTTCCAGGATTCATCGTCACCTGGTCAACCCAGGTGAGGACAGCGAACTTTGCCTGCGCGATCGCGGTTGACTACTACGCCCCCGGTGCGAATGCCGCCAAGGCCAGCTTCAGCCTGCTCAATCCCTCTATTCCCGGCTGGAATTGCTACGCCGTGATGTTTGATGGCAGCGAAGAGTTCGTGGCCCACCTGGGCGTTATCCCAGGCGCTCCGCGGCTTCGGCCCCAGAGCGGAAGCTAAGCGGCGCCGTCAAACATTGAGGTCACCGAACCATCTTCGAAGACCTCGCGAATTGCTCTCGCCAGTAGTGGCGCAATCGGCAGAACACTCAGGCGATCCCAGCGCTTCTCGGCGGGTATGGGAAGAGTGTCGGTTACGACCACCTGATCGATGAGATCAGATTGCAGCACGTCGATCGCGGGATCCGAGAACACCGCGTGAGTGGCGGCAACGACGACACCCTTCGCTCCGGCGTTCTTCAAAGCCTCGGCTGCCTTAGCGATGGTGCGACCAGTGTCGATCATGTCGTCAACGAGAAGACAGACTCGACCTTCCACTTCGCCGACTATTTCGTGAACCGAGACTTGGTTCGGAACACGAGGGTCCCGACGCTTGTGAATGATGGCCAGTGGTGCGCCCAGCTTGTCACTCCAGACATCGGCAACACGAACGCGCCCCATATCGGGGCTCACCACGGTCAGGCTCTTAGCCTCGAGGGTTTTCTGAATATGGGTGAGCAGTACCGGCATCGCAAACAGGTGGTCGACAGGCCCATCAAAAAACCCTTGAATCTGGGGGGCGTGGAGATCGACACTCATGATGCGGTTCGCGCCAGCCGCCTTGAACAAATCCGCGATGAGCCTGGCTGATATTGGCTCGCGGCCACGGCCCTTCTTGTCTTGACGGGCATAGGGATAGAAGGGCGCAACGACAGTGATCCGCTTGGCACTGGCGCGCTTGAGGGCGTCGACCATGATTAGCTGCTCCATCAACCATTCGTTGATGGGGAACGGGTGAGCCTGAATGACAAAGACATCGGAGCCTCGAACGCTGTCGCCGTAGCGGGCGTAAATCTCGCCATTAGCAAAAGTGCGGGCTTCGGTGGGAACGAGCTCGGTGCCAATTTCTTTGGCCACCTCTTCGGCGAGTGAGGGGTGTGCCCGACCGCTCACCAACACGAGATTCTTCTGAGTGGTGGCGGTGATGTTGGTCACAGTCGTTTCGCCTTCTTTTCCGGGGCGTCCTAGCCCCCGCTCATTATCCCTTAGTGGCTTTTTTACCGCCAGCAGCCTTCTTGGCTGCGGTGGCAGCCGGCGTGCCGTCACGGTTGGCTTCAACCCAACCTTCTAGGTTGCGCTGAGCGCCAAGGCTAATTGCCAGCGCACCCGCTGGCACATTGCGCCTGACAACAGCCCCAGCTGCAGTGTAGGAACCATCTCCCAGTGTCACCGGTGCGACGAAGACCGTGTGTGAGCCGGTGCGCGAATGTGAGCCCACCACAGTCCTGTGTTTGTTCACCCCGTCATAGTTGGCCGTGATTGCGCCGGCACCAATGTTGGTGCCCTCACCGATATCGGCATCGCCGATGTAGGAAAGGTGAGGAACCTTGGCGCCTCGCGCCAAGCTCGAGTTCTTGATTTCGACGAACGCTCCGACCTTGCCGTCTTCACCAATGTCGGCGCCGGGGCGCAGGAACGAGAATGGGCCAACGTTCGCCCCCGCACG
Source organism: Actinomycetota bacterium (assembly GCA_009704535.1). Lineage (GTDB taxonomy): Bacteria > Actinomycetota > Actinomycetes > Actinomycetales > Microbacteriaceae > Pontimonas. The sequence continues at coordinate 10,625 of WLEA01000035.1, read as the reverse complement.
GATGTGGGCACCCTCCGCGTGGGTTCTAACCACAACCGCGCCCTCACCCACGGTGGTGTCCAGCAGAGTGGTGTCCGGACCAATAACGGCACCGGAGGCGATGCTCGTGTCTCCACGGAGTTGAACACCCGGGAGTATCTCCACATCGCTGGCCAGCTCGACGCCGAGGTCAACGAAGAAGCTGGCCGGGTCATGGACGGTCACACCGGCGAGCTGGTGGCCGCGCACAATCATCTGATTCAAGAGAGCCTGGACTTCGCCCAGCTGAACACGGTCGTTGATCCCCTGGAGTAGCCACGAATCTTCCACTCGAACAGCGCCAACCTCGTGGCCCGAGGCCAAAGCCTCGACGACATCGGTGAGGTACTTCTCGCCCTGAGAGTTGTGGGTTCCAATCGACCCCAAGGCTTCGGCCACAGCACTCCTGCTGAACACATAACTGCCCGCGTTGACTTCGAGCACCGCGTGCTCCTCAGGGGTGGCATCTGCTTCTTCGACAACACGGAGCACACGACCATCGCCTCCGCGAATGACCCGACCGTAACCGGTCGGGTCATCAAGCACGGTCGTGATGATGGTGGCGGGGACACTCTGGTCGCGGTGGTGGTCAAGAACAACGCGCAGGGTGTCGGAATCAAGCAGTGGAACATCGCCGCTCACGACTACGACATCTCCGGTGAACGCCTTCGGAAGAGCAGCGATTGCCACCTCGAGGGCGCGTCCCGTTCCGGGAATCTCGTCTTGAACAACACACCGGGCTTCTGGCGCCCAGTCAGCGACGGCGGCTTCAACCTGCTCACGCTCGTGACGAACAACCACAATCAGGTGCTCGGGCTCGAGTGCTTGAGCGGTGGCGAGGACGTGGCCAATCATGGGCACACCCGAGAGGGTGTGCAGGACTTTGGCGGTTGCCGATTTCATTCGGGTTCCCTGGCCGGCGGCCAAGATTACGACGGCAAGCGCGCTGTGCGACATACCCATCATTTAAGCCTATCGAGGGCGCTGTGACGGCCAACCTCGAGATGCTGTGTTGGCTCCGCCCCCAGGATTCGAACCTAGACCTAACAGCTCCAAAGGCTGTCGTGCTGCCGTTACACCAAGGCGGAATGACCCGTAGGCCTCCCCTAGTCTGCCAGAGGTCCGATAATGGTGGGGTGAGTGTTTCCGAGGATGATGTCGACCGCATTGTCCACGCGTGGCGTCGAGAACGTCCCGATCTTGATGTGTCACCTCTGGAAGTGCTCTCCCGCGTCACGCGAATTGCCAAATACGTGGAGAACTTCCGTCGCGAAGCTTTCCGGTCCTCTGGCTTGGAGTCCTTCGAGTTCGATGTTCTGGCAGCCCTTCGCCGAGCCGGAGACCCCTACCGGATGAGCCCCAAGAACTTAATTCACGAGACACTAGTCAGCTCCGGAGCGCTCACCCACCGCCTCACGAAACTTGAAGCCAGGGGATTCATCACCCGCCAGGCCGACCCGGATGACGGTCGAGGCGTTGTGGTCACGCTGACCACCTCAGGAGTCCACGCGGTGGACGCGGCGCTCTCCCACCTGATTCACGCCGAGCGCTCACTGTTGTCGTCGCTTGGCACGAGCGAACAACGCGCTGTTGCCGAGGCTCTGCGCCAGCTCAACAACGACATCACTCAGCGCTAAGCCAGCTCTCACAGGGCCGTGTCATACTCGACTGGTCCCCAACGCCCAGGAGAATTCGTGCCCACCACCTCACCGCGCCATCATCGTCTGCGTCTCATCACTGGAATATCCGCAGTGCTCGTGGTGCTCGTCGACCAGGCCAGCAAATGGTGGGCAGAGACCTCACTCGAGCTTTTTGAGTATCACCCGGTCATTGGTGATCTGCTCGGCTGGCGCCTTGTTTATAATCCGGGGGCAGCGTTTGGGGTTGCCTCCGATTTCACCTGGGCGCTCACCATCCTTGCTGGCATCGCTGTTCTTGCTCTGACGGTGTATGGCTTCACCAACCGAGCACCCTCAATTGCCATCGGAATCGCTGCGCTCCTGGGTGGAGCGATTAGCCACTTGGGGGACAGACTTTTCCGTGAACCAGGATTTGCCGTGGGACACATTGTCGACTTCATCGACTACTCGGGTTTTTTTGTGGGCAATGTTGCCGACATCTTCTTAGTCGGCGGGGCAATCTATCTTGTGATTGCGAGCCTGTTTCAGAAGGACACTAGCGCCTCACCAGGTGGGCGCCCCGAGCAGGAGAACTTGTAACCACGCAGTGGTGCCCCTGGTCCCTCAGCGACGCCTGCATAGCGTTAGCGTGAGCGTCATCACGCGCAAGCATCGCGCAGGTAGGACCTGAGCCCGAAACCATCACCGCGAGTGCTCCGCACTGGAGGCCTTTTTCTAGTGTCGCTTCGAGCTCGGGTTCGAGATCGAGTGACGCTTGGGCCATGTCGTTGATGAGGTGCGGGGCAAGGGCCTCTGGGTCCCCCCGGTAGAGGGCATCAAGAAAGGCGTCGGGGAGCGATTCGGGTAGGACCACATCAACATCTGCGCGCAGTTCATCGAGCCTGCCATAGACACCAGGCGTTGCCAGGTGCTCCATCGAGGGAACGATGACCCAGCTAAAGGCCAGCGATTTGATCGGCTCAAGAATCTCACCACGGCCTCGGCCTATCGCGGTACCACCCTCTAGGAGAAAAGGAACATCAGAGCCAAGCTCCGCGGCGATAGTGAGGAGCTCAACCTGCGAGAGGCCCGTTTGCCAGAGCTCATTGATCGCAATCAAGGTGGCGGCCGCATCAGCAGAGCCGCCGCCCATTCCACCACCGACAGGGACCTTCTTGTCGATGAGGATCGCAACCGCGTCGGCGCGACCCGTCGCCCGGGCCACTGCGGCAACAGCCTTCATGGCCAAGTTGTTGCCATCCAGGGGAATTTCCCCCAGGTTCACGTCACCGGAGACCGCGATGGAGAACTCATCCGCCGGGCTCAGAGCGACTGTTTCCCAGATATCGACCGCCTGAAAGCAGGTGAGCAAATCGTGATAACCATCAGCTCGCCTGGGGCCAACCCTGAGGGCCAGGTTGATTTTTCCCGGAGCTCTGGCAATCACACTGGAGTCAGGCAGGTGACTAAAGGGCATGAGAGCAGACTAGCGAATCGCGACTAACGACCCCAGGAAGGCACTATTTCCGGGACGATCGACCGATACACCAACAGCCCTAAGACTTCGATACCCAGCTGAACGATGACCACGAGTGGCACCAACCCCCAGGCGTCAACATTGAGTGCCAAGGCAATGGGCAACATGATGATGCCTCCGCGCCCAGCGCCGACAATCATCATCGCCCGCTTTTCCGCTTGGCTCAACGACGCCAAGATGCCAGCCAGTAGCCCGATTGGGGCCAAGAGCACCAGGAAGGCAAAGAACAGGGGGACCAAGCGATAGAGCTCTTCGAGATGCGAAAGTTGGCCCGGCACTCGATTCCACAGCACGAGCGCGATGGTGACACTGATCACCGGAACACTCAATCGAGTCAGCGCAATACGCCCCTGGGCAACACCGGGGAACATCTGTCCAAGACCCTGAACCAGCAGGGCCAGGAGCGAGGGGCCAACAATAACGGCTCCGACGACCACGAAGGTGGGCGGGAGGTCCTCGAGTCGGAGGGCTCCGGTGCTGAGCACCACAGCATAAAGAGGAACAACAACGAGTTGGCCAACGAGCAACAGGGGCTTAGTTGCCAGCACGCTCTCGACATCCCCGCCCGCTTGGGCGGCAGTCGAGAGCGAGAGGGCAACACCTGGAGCCAGGAGCACCAGAAGCAGGCCGACTTGCAACTCGGGCGCCTGCCATAAGACCCTGGAGAAAACGAAGGCGATGATCGGCACCACCACCAGGTTCAGGACAAAGAGTGGCACCAAAACACGGGGTTTGGACAGCGCCTTGCCCACTGAGAGAAGAGGCAGCGACGAGACCACGAGAAACACCATCAGGGCCAAGGCGCCCCACTGAACTGCCACCAGCACCTCACTCTGGATGGGCAGAAAGAGACCGAGCACTGCGCCAAGAGCGATTCCCGGAAGGATCCAGGCAATAGAGTATCCCCCGGCCTTGGTCATCTCATCGCCAACCAGGTGTGTGCCAAGGCCACATATCCCTCGAGTGACCAGGCCTCGCCGCGGTCTTCCGGGTTCAGTCCCGCTGCGGTGATGATCTGACTCACCCGGTCGGGGCCGAGATAGGAAGCAAGCGAGCCCCTCGACATTTTCCGTCTCGTGGCAAAGGCATGATCAACAAGGTCCCAGACAACCTGGCGAAGTTCGTCATCACCGGGGGCCGGTCTGGCTTCCATAGCGACCAAGAGCGAATCGACGTTCGGCACTGGCCAGAAGACCTGCCTCGACACGGTTCCAGCGATAGACCACGTTCCATACCAGGCAGCCTTGACGCTGGGCCCACCATAGGCCTTGGACCCAGGTCCCGCCGCCAAGCGCTCGGCGACCTCTGCCTGCACCATGACCACCACGCGCGTCAGTGAGGGCAGGGTCGCCAACAGATGCAAGACAATGGGAACGGACGTGTTGTAGGGGAGGTTTGCCACAATAACGTTGACGTCGTGGGGAATTTCGGTGGTGACCAACGCATCAGCATGGATGACCTGTAGGGGTCGACCAGGCTGCAACCTGGCGGCAGTTGTCGGGAGAAGCTCCGCGAGGCGGCCATCGATTTCCACCGCACACACTGTGGCCCCCGCCTCGAGGAGGCCAAGGGTCAGGGAACCAAGCCCCGGCCCGACTTCGAGTACTCGCTCCCCTGGCACCACGCGAGCCTTCGCCACAATCTTTCGCACGGTGTTCGCATCGTGCACAAAGTTTTGGCCAAGCTTTTTTGTCGGCACAAGAGAAAGCTCCGCGGCGAGGGTTCTGATCTCGGTTGCCCCGAGTAAACCACCGCTTTGCTCCAGCCCAGTCATCCCGCAGCCTGACCGGAGGCCGGCGCGCCATCCCAGGTTCCATAGACCTCGTGGGTGTTGGCGGTGAGTATGGCTGCCAGGTCGTTGCCCTCAACACCGAGCGTTTCCGCCATGCTGCGCACCGTATAGGGGATCATGTAGGGGCTATTGGGCTTGCCCCTAAAGGGAATTGGGGTCAAGAACGGAGTGTCTGTTTCGACCAGGATGTGGGAGCGCGGCATGATGCGCAGCGCATCGCGCAACCCTTCAGAATTCTTGAAGGTCACCGTTCCAGAAAATGATGCATACCAACCGTTCTCGGCAAGAATCTCAGCCAATTCGCCATCGCCGCTGAAGCAATGGAACACGGTGCGCGCAGGCGCACCGTCGGCTTTCAAAGTCTCGACCACAGCGCGGTGGGCATCGCGGTCGTGAATCTGAAGCGCCAGGTTGTGCTCCTTAGCGATTCGGATGTGTTCGCGGAAGCTCTGCCGTTGAACCTCGTGGAGGGGCTCGTCAGTTCGATAGAAGTCAAGGCCGGTTTCACCAATGGCAACCACCCTGGGCTTGCTGGCGAGACCAGCAATCGCCTCGAGCGCCGAGTCGAGCTCACCACGTTCATGAAGCTTCGGCGCTTCATTGGGGTGCAAGGACACAGCAGCGAGCACTCGGGGCTCGCTGGCCGCGAGCGCCACAGACCACTCTGAGGTCTCAACATCGGTGCCCACTTGGAGGACCCCCGCGACGCCCACCGACTCTGCCCGATCGAGGTGCTCCCGGTAGTCCATCGGGTTTTCCCCATCAGCAAACTCGAGGTGCGCGTGATTGTCATACACAGCCACGTGCAGGGGTTCTGGGTCCGGTGGGTAGGACAGGGCTCTATTGCCGGCTTCCAGATCACCGCGCTGCCTGATGTGGGCGGGAAGAGCTTCCTCGCTCTGCATCGACGCTTACTTCTCCTGCTCAACCCTGGGGAACAGTGGCTCCAGTTCGCCAAGGTGTGAGCCAACGGGCAACACCCCGCGTGCTCCCGCCTCAAACACTCTCTGATTGACCAGCGCACCGAGGGATACCTCAGCACCCAGAGCGTGCCAGAGCTTCTGGGTGGCCTCTGGCATAAACGGAGAGAGCACAATGGCCAGCGCGCGAAGCGCATCAGCAACGGAGTAGAGCACAGCATCTAAGCGCTCTGCGTTGGCGTCGTCTTTAGCGAGCACCCAAGGTTCCTGCTCGGTGATGTAACCGTTGGCGTGATCAACAATGCGCCAAATCTGGTGCAGAGCCTCGTGGGGCGCAAGCGCGTGCATTGCTTCATCAGCAGCACTGACGGCGCTCTGCACAGTCGCCGCGAGCGCATCTTCTGCCTCGCTAGTGCCGGGCGAGGGGTTCGGGACAACACCGTCGCGGTAGCGATGAATCATCGCGATCACTCGCGATGCCAGGTTTCCAAACCCGTTAGCCAATTCGGCTTCGTACCTGGCAGAGAGGTCTTCCCAACTAAACGACCCGTCAGAGCCAAAAGTGATGGCGCGGAGGAAGTAGTAGCGAAAAGCGTCAGAGCCAAACACATCGGTGATCGCAGAGGGTGCAATACCGGTGAGTTTTGACTTCGACATCTTCTCGCCACCAACCAGCAACCATCCGTGGGCGAAGACCTTGGCCGGTGGCTTAAGCCCGGCAGCCATCAGCATGGCTGGCCAAATCACAGCGTGGAAGCGAGCAATGTCTTTTCCCACAAGCTGGATTGCGGGCCAGCGCCTCTGGAAGTTTGCTTCGTCGGAGCCCCAGCCTGTAGCAGTGATGTAGTTGAGAAGCGCCTCGAACCACACGTAGGTGACGTGGCGGTTATCGAAGGGAACTTCAATGCCCCAGTCGATGTTCGAGCGCGAGATGGAGAGGTCATCAAGACCCCTCGTCACAAAGGCCACGATTTCATTGCGAACGCTTGGCGGTTGAATGAAATCAGGTTGGTCACGATAGAGCTCGAGTAGTCGCTCCTGGAAATCGCTCATCTTGAAGAAGTAATTTTCTTCTTTCAACACCTCAACCGGACGACCGTGAATCTCGCAGACCTTCTGGCCCTCGTAGTCACCCTGCCCCTCGTGCAGATCCCCTGGAGCCTTGTATTCCTCACAGCCCACGCAGTAGAACCCTTCGTACTCGCCCTGATAGATGAACCCTTTGTCGTGAAGCAAGGTCAAAAACTTCGTGACCGCACTCTCGTGGCGTTCCTCTGTCGTGCGAATGAAGTCGTCATTAGCCAGGTTCAAGGTCGCCAAGAGCGGCTTCCAGGCTTGCTCGACAAGCCTGTCGGCCCATTCTTTGGGGCTCACGCCATTGGCCATGGCGGTGCGCATAATCTTCTGGCCGTGCTCATCAGTGCCCGTCAAAAACCAAGTATCAATGCCGCTCTGGCGCATCCACCGGGAGAGAACATCAGCTGCGACCTCGGTGTAGGCATGGCCAATGTGCGGCACGTCATTCACATAGAAAATCGGTGTCGCAATAAAGAAAGAGTGAGGGCGCGTGATTGCCATAGAACGACAATCCTAGTGACCGTCGTTGCGGGCGCGAAGGTACTGAGGGGGCCACCTGGCCTCAACACCGAGCTCCACCGCCATGCGCCTAGCGAAGGTTGGCTCGCGCAAGAAAGCCCGGCCAGCGAGGACGACGTCCGCGAGACCATCTCTCACAATGGCCTCCGCCTGCGCAGATTCAGTAATCAGTCCGACCGCGGCCACCGGAATTCCGGCCTCGTTGCGAATTCTCGTGGCAAAGGGCACTTGATACGAAGGCCCCAGCAGAATTTTCTGGCGTGGGTCAACGCCACCGGAGGACACATCCATCATGTCTACGCCGAGCTCCTTGAGCATGCGGGAGAGCTCAATGGACTCATCGATGTCCCAGCCACCCTCGATCCAGTCGGTCGCAGAGATGCGCACCAGCAGTGGCATGCTCTCTGGCATCGCGCTCCGCACCGCGTCGGTGACCTGCAGCAGAATCTTCGCCCGACCAGCAAGGTCGCCACCATACGCATCAGTCCTGGTGTTGGAGATCGGGGACAAAAACTCGTGGAGAAGATATCCGTGGGCCGCGTGAAGCTCGATGGCATCAAAGCCTGCCTGCACCGCACGGTTGGTTGCAGCCGCGAAATCAAGAACCAGTTGCTCGAGATCAGACCTGGTCATCTCGGCGGGCACCGCCATGTTGCCAAACGCCTGAGCGCTCGGAGCCATGGTCTGCCAGCCACCCTCAGTGTCAGCAAGGCTGGTGGGTCCCTCGTGCCAGGGAATCCGGGCCGAGGCCTTCCGGCCGGCGTGAGCGATTTGAAGTGCAACACGGGCGCCCTGGGCATGCAGGAAGTCAAGGACTTCCGACCACGCGTCTCGTTGTTGGTCATTCCAGATACCAGCATCGCCCGGGGTGATCCGCCCCTCCGGGCACACAGCAGAGGCCTCCGCAATGAGGAGGCTCGCGCCTCCGGTAGCGAAGGCTCCGAGGTGAACGTGGTGCCACTGGTTCACGACGCCATCGACCGCTGAGTACTGACACATCGGCGACACCCAGAGACGATCGGGCACGCTCAGGGATCGCAGTGTGATGGGGCTAAAGAGGCTCTGGCTCAAAAACAATCCTTTGAATCGTGGCTGTCCCTCGAGCGTAGTGCTCGAAGGGTTTTACTCTGCGTCGCCGCCGTGGCTAGCCCGGTAGAGCTCGCCTTTGGGAATACCCCACTCCTTGGCCACGCTCGCGCACGCTTCCGACCGCTTGACGCCCTCGCTCATCAGGGCCCGGACAGCGTCGAGCGCCCCACCCACCTCACCACTTCTACTGGGTGCGCCACCGACGACAACCACGATTTCACCCTTCACTGATCCAGAGAAGCGCGCTGCCAGGTCACGAAGTGTGCCCCAGGCAATTTCTTCAAACATCTTGGTGATTTCCCGGGCAACACAGGCCGCACGATCACCACCAAAAACCTGGGCCATGTCCCCCAGGGACTGCGCAAGGCGGTGAGGGGATTCAAAGAAAATCAGCGTCCGAGGTTCATTGGCCAAGGACTCGAAATATCCGGTGCGACCCTTTTTGGGAATGAAACCTTCGTGAATGAATCGATCGGTGGGGAGCCCACTGACTGCTAGGGCACTAAGCCCGGCACTTGGCCCAGGAATCACCGTAATCGGAATGTTTCTGACTCTGGCCGCAGACACCAGTAGATACCCCGGATCGCTGACGAGGGGCATCCCAGCGTCGGAGATGAGAACCACACTCGAGGCGATTGCCTGGGACACAATGTCATCGACCCCAGCGGATTCGGAATGCTCATTGGCTGAGAGGAAGCGGGCGTGGGTGGCAATATCCAACCCGCGAATCAAGGACTTAGCGACCCTGGTGTCCTCCGCCACGATAATGTCGGCACTCGCCAGAGCCTCCCTCAACCTCGGGGACGCATCGCCTAGGTTTCCAATGGGGGTCGCAGCGACAATGAGCACGAGTCCTATCCTGCCAGCTGCGCCTCTAGCGCTTCGATTGTCGTGATTGGCATTCGACAGACGCCACCCTCACACACGTACGCAACGGGCACCGACCCGTCGGTGCGACCCTCGAAGAGTGAAAAGCCGTGAGCGACGAATTCCTGGGCTTGTGCCGAAGTCACCACCGCCACGACAGCAGCCACATGCCACAAACGTGCCGCGCGCTCGAGGAGGTCGTTACTGTGATCAGCAACGACGACAATGTCCCGGGCAGGTCTGGCCAGCTCAGAGAGGACCCGCAACACGCCTCCGCTCCCCAGTGGCATCGCCATCGCGTGGGCAAGGAACGGTGACACCCGCTCGAGTGCCCACTCGCGGTAGGAACTCTCCCCCGTCAGGCTCGCAAGTCTCAGGGCAGCCAAGGCCAGAAGAGCAACACCCGAGGGGCTTGCCCCCTCGGAGATGTCGGTGACGCCTGGGATCCCGTGGCCTGCGACAAGAGGATCCGTGGTGGCATGAGGCGGAAGCGCCCGGTACTGCTCCACCACAGTCCGCCCTTTAGCCACCAGTTGCGCGTCTGCCACAGCCAACCCCAACTCGATCAGCCCGAGGGCAAATCCGCCATAGTCTTCGGCGGTTGCCACCGCAGGAGACAGAACACGCTCTCGTGACACACGAACGAGTGACCCGTCATCCCTCACGTGGTTCTCCCACAACCACGCGGCTATCTCACCACCCAAAGCTCCAGGCTCCCCGGTAACCCCAGCCCTCGAGGCGAGTGCTAACCCCACCAGAGCGAGCCCATTCCAGCCCGTGACGACTTTGTCGTCGATGGCTGGTGGCACCAAGGCAGAGCGCCCCTTGGCGTCCCTGGCGAAATACCCACCCTCGCTGGAGATGCCATCGATGATGCTCTCGCTGTCTTGGGCTGAGCCAAGCGCGCCCCCCACGAACAGCTGATGACGGAAGAATTTCACAATGCCAGCGGCCGTGTCGCTCGCGCCGATGCGCGAATATGCCTGAAGTAAGCCTGCATTATCGAAGAGCATGCGCTCATAATGAGGTTCGCTGAAATCCCTCATTGTGGAATACCGAAAGAAACCGCCCTCCACCGCGTCCCGCAAGGGCGAGCCCGCATAGGTGTCAAGCAACCGGACAGCGAGCGCTCCCGCTTCTGCATGACCAGAAGCCGCCTCGGAGAGCAAGAAGTTCACCACCGGCGT
>WLEA01000034.1 GCA_009704535.1 Actinomycetota bacterium | reverse complement strand
TCCCTCGCCCATATTCACACCGACGAAGGTGGGGCGCCTGAACGCGTCAGTGGGCTCAAGCTCTTCCCGGTTCCTGTCCCCGACGGGAAACTAACCCCCGAATTGATTGCAACCGAAGCCTTCGGCTTTGGCGACGAACATCGTGCTCAGCCACTGGTGGTGTCGATAACCCAGAGCAGCGAACTCGGCACCGTCTATACACCAGACGAGATTCGGGCCATCACCTCTTTTGCTCACGACAAGGGGATGCTCGTCCACATGGACGGAGCGCGCCTCTGGAATGCGGCGGCGAGCCTGAGCCTACCCTTCCGGGCTTTCACCACAGACGTGGGAATCGATGTGGTGAGCCTTGGTGGCACCAAGAATGGTCTGCTGGGTGCTGAGGCGATTGTTGTGCCAAACCCCGACGCAGTCGAGGGTCTCATCTACCTGCGCAAACTCAGTATGCAGCTGGCCAGCAAGATGCGCTTCACTAGTGCCCAAATTCTCACACTGTTCAGAGACGACCTAGGTTTGCGCTCTGCCCGTCACGCCAACGCAATGGCCTCGACCTTGCGGACCGCACTGGAACAGCGCCTGGCGTCGGGAGTAATGTCTGGGCTCGGCTTTAGCGCGCCGACCCAGGCAAACGCCGTATTTGCGCTACTCGACAACGCTGTTGCGGACAGAATTCGTGAAAAATTCCGCTTCTATGACTGGGATCGAGCCAAAGGCGAAGTCAGGTGGATGTGTTCCTTCGACACCACCGAAGACGACATCTCGCGCTTTGTTGACACGATCACCGCTGAGCTTCAGGCGTAGTTGGCGCTTCCTGACACGCTGTGGCCAAGCGGTCGACGAACGCGAGGAGCCCTCTCTCGCTCCTGCAGATTCTCTGGCAAGTCAGACACGTCTCCCTGCAGACCAAGGGTCATTACCGTCACCACGCGGTGGTGATCATCCAGGCCCAGGGCGACGCCCAAGGCCTCCGCATCGAATCCGGCCATCTGGTGGACCAGAATTCCCTCGACGGTGGCCTGAACGCTCAAGTGAGCAACGGCCTGGCCCAGGTCATACCAGGCGTGAGAGAGGGCTTTGCCCTCCTCAGTGTGGGTCCTAGCAATGTTGGCGACCAGGGCACTCGCGTGTTCAGCCCAGAGCGCGTTGCCGGAAGCAAGAGTCCCGAGAATCGTGGAAAAGACCTCATCGCCCCGGAATCCCACGACAAACGACCACGGTTGCGAGTTGCCTGAACTTGCCGCCCAACGAGCGGCCTCAAACAGTGGCCCCACCTGCTCCGGGGTGAGCTCTGCCGTTGCAGAGTAGGCCCGCGGGCTACGCCTGGCCTCCAGAGCGTCGTGGATGCGGAAAGTCTTTGTTGGGGTGTTCCCGGTCATCGGTTCCTTAGATTCATTGGATTACCTGAGATAACGCTGTATAGCGGTGACTTATTCCACACTGAAGGGTTCGACAGTCAAACCAGAAGCATCGCTAGCCAAGTCAACACGAACGGTGTCACCGTCGTGAATCTCCCCCGAGAGCAAAGCCTTCGCCAGGCGATCATCTATCTCTTTTTGCATCAGTCGGCGCAACGGGCGCGCACCATAGAGAGAATCAAATCCCTTGTCGGCTAGCCAGAGCCTGGCGGCAGGGGTCACCGCAAGGTCAAGTCGTCGCTCGCTGAGCCTCGTCGACAAGCGATCCACAGTGATTTCGACAATCTGACCCAGGTCCTCACTCGAGAGTGTCGAGAACACCACAATGTCATCAAGCCGGTTGACAAACTCTGGCTTGAACGCTCGCCTCACTTCAGCGTTCACGGCCGTGACCTTGTCAGGCCAGGACAGCCCCTCGTCCACCAGAAACTGTGAACCGAGATTAGAGGTGAGAACCACAATCGTGTTCCGAAAATCGACAGTCCGGCCTTGACCGTCCGTCAGTCGGCCATCGTCAAGAACCTGAAGCAATAAGTCAAAGACTTCGGGGTGAGCTTTCTCCACCTCGTCCAAGAGGATCACCGAATAGGGCCTGCGGCGCACGGCTTCAGTGAGTTGGCCGCCCTGCTCATAGCCGACATAGCCGGGAGGGGCGCCGATCAAGCGCGATACGGCGAACTTCTCGCCGTATTCGCTCATATCAATGCGCACCAAGGCCTTCTCGTCATCAAAGAGATAATCGGCAAGCGCCTTGGCCAACTCAGTCTTTCCCACGCCAGTCGGGCCCAGGAACAAGAAGGAGCCTGTTGGTCGGCCGGGATCACTGAGGCCTGCTCGGGACCGACGAACGGCTTCACTGACTGCCCGAACCGCATCCTTCTGGCCGACCAGGCGCTTGGCAAGCTCGGTCTCCAAGTGCAGCAGTCGCTCAGTTTCACCCTGGGTCAGCTTGTCCACCGGAATACCTGTCCACGCTGCCACGACGGCGGCAATGTCCTCATCCGTGACCTGGTCGTTGACCATCCGGTCTCCAGAGGGCTCACCGTTTTCTGCGGTGGAGATCGCGGTTTCGATTCCCGGGATGACTTCGTAGTTGAGCTTGGACGCGTCCTCATAACGGCCTTCACGCATGGCGCGGTCGAGGTCAATACGAGCGTCGTTGAGCTGGGTTTTCAACTCACCAACGTCCTGGAGTGAGGCTTTCTCGGTGGCCCACTTGTCCTGAAGCGTGGTGAGTTCGGTTTCTTTCTGGGCAAGGTCCTCGCGCAACTTGGCGAGACGCTCCTTCGAGGCAGTGTCTTTCTCTTTCTTGAGCGCCAATTCCTCAATGCGCATCCGGTCAACCAGGCGGCGGAGTTCGTCGATTTCCACCGGCGACGACTCAATTTCCATCTTGAGGCGACTGGCAGCCTCATCGACCAGGTCAATTGCCTTATCCGGCAACTGACGCGAGGTGATGTAGCGGTTAGACAAGGTGGCAGCCGCCACAAGAGCACTATCGGCAATCACCACTTTGTGGTGCGCCTCGTAGCGCTCTTTCAGGCCACGCAGAATTGCCACGGTGTCTTCAACACTCGGCTCGCCCACAAAAACCTGCTGGAAACGGCGCTCCAAGGCGGCGTCTTTCTCAATAAACTCCCGATACTCATTGAGGGTGGTTGCGCCAATGAGGCGCAACTCGCCTCGGGCAAGCATGGGCTTGAGCATATTGGCGGCAGCAACGGATCCCTCGCCGCCACCGGCACCCATCAGCGTGTGAAGCTCATCGACGAAGGTGATGATCTCGCCCTCGGCGTCGTTGATTTCTTTGAGAACCGCCTTCAAGCGCTCTTCAAACTCACCCCGGTATTTAGCACCCGCAACGATTGCCGCCATATCGAGAGAAATCAACTGCTTTCCCTTCAGGGAATCAGCGACATCGCCAGCAACGATGCGCTGAGCCAATCCCTCGACGACGGCGGTCTTACCAACACCTGGTTCACCAATGAGGACGGGATTGTTCTTGGTCCGCCTGGTCAACACCTGAGACACGCGACGGATTTCTTGGTCACGTCCAATCACGGGGTCCAGTTTTCCCTCGCGGGCAATATCGGTGAGATTGAGACCATAGAGCTCCAGTGCGCTCTTTGGGCTCTTTTCATCGGATGACTGTGGCATGGAATAACCCCTATCTCTGCGATTCCTGAGCTGGTGGCAGAGCCCAGCGCAACGGATTCCAGACAACAACTTGGTTAGATCTCTTGAGCCTTTGCCCTGCCCTTAGCGGAACAACGTCGCCTTCTGACCCGGCGGCAAAGACTCGCCTGCCAGAGCGTGCGAGCATTTCATCGGCGAGGGTGCCCTCCAAGTCTCTGACCCGCTTCTGGAGGTACTCGACCTGGCTCTCGAGTTCCAAGATTCGTCTGATGCCCTCGAGATTCAAGCCCTCAGCGCTCAAGCGGGAAATCTCCCGAAGGTGAACGACATCCTTCATTGAATAACGCCTGGTCCGACCCGCCGTGCGGGTGGGGCTCACCAAGCTCAGGCGGTCATACTGGCGCAGGGTTTGAGGGTGCATGCCGGCAAGCTCAGCCGCTGCGGCGATTGAAAACAGTGGCGTCAACTCATCCATAACTAGCTCTTCGCCCTCTTGATGAGGTCATCACGCGGGTTCTCGTCCGGAAGAGCGCCAAAAAGCTTTTCTAGGTGACCCTTTGCTGCACCTGAGAGGTGAGACGGGACAGCCACAGCGAGCTCCGCCAAGAGGTCCCCGAGCGCAGAACCGCCTCGAACCCCACGGCCCTTGACCCTCAGAATCTGGCCACTGGGAGTTCCGGGGGACACCTTGACCTTCACGACGTCTCCCTCGATCGTCGGAACCTCGATAGTGGCACCGAGTGTGGCCTCCAGGAATGTCACGGGAACGACAACCCGCAGGTTGTCGCCGTCACGGCCAAAAATGGGGTGCTTCGGAACGCCCACTGTGATGATGGCGTCGCCGGGACGACCGCCATCGGGGCTGGGGTGTCCCTTACCTCTCAGGCGAACCTTTTGGCCATCCTTGACGCCAGCAGGGATACGGGCCTTGATGGTGTTGCCCGAAGGACCCTCCAGCGTGACATCAGTACCTGCCACAGCGGTCTTCAAATCAAGGGTGACCCGAGAAACAACATCGCGACCTTTCGTCGGCTGTCGATATCCCTGGAATCCACCACCGGCACCAAAAAGGCCAGAAAACAGGTCACCAAATTCAGCATTTCGACCGCCACGGGCTGCACCCTCACCAAACATGCCACCAAAAACGTCGTCAAATCCGCCCTGAGAACCGCCGGCGGTGAAACGCGGTCCGCCAGCTGCCATGGCACGAATTTGGTCGTATTCCGAGCGCTGGGTCGCGTCAGAGAGCACCGAGTAGGCCTCGGATATTTCTTTGAACCGAGCTTCTGCTGCAGTATCTCCCTGGTTCGAGTCGGGGTGATGTTTGCGCGCTAGTGAGCGGTAGGTCTTTTTGAGCTCATCCTCCGAGACGTCCTTAGACACCCCGAGAATTGCATAGAAGTCTTTCTCTAACCAGTCTTGGCTTGCCACCTAGCTCACCCCCTCGCTTACTCGTCCGCAGGAACCTGGACAGCCACTTTCGCCGGCCGAATGAGGCGATCGCCCAGGGTGTAACCACCCTCGAT
Organism: Actinomycetota bacterium; assembly: GCA_009704535.1. Taxonomy (GTDB): domain Bacteria; phylum Actinomycetota; class Actinomycetes; order Actinomycetales; family Microbacteriaceae; genus Pontimonas. The sequence continues at coordinate 10,004 of WLEA01000034.1, read as the reverse complement.
GACCTCTGCGACGGTGTCGGAGGTGGCCTCCGGGTTGGGAATTCTGACCATTGCTTCGTGGATTGCCGGGTCGAACGCTTCGCCCACGGTGCCAACGGAACTGACACCGTAGCGATCAAAACCAGACCGCAACTTCTGTGCCACGAGCTCCAGTGGTGTCCCCGCAAGGTCGCCGTGTACATCTGCGCGATCGAGGTCATCCAGGGCAGGCAGAAGTGAACGCACAACTTCTGCGATCACAGCGTCCCTGTTTGCTTGGCGGTCCCGTTCGACCCTGGTGCGAAAGTTCTGGAGTTCGGCCTCTGCTCGAGCAGCCCGGTCGCGGTATTCCGCGACCAGATCTGCTGCGGCATCGTCAAGAATCTCGAGGTCATCCGCGCTCAGGCCTTCGGCCACTGCGGAATCGTCCACACCCGCGCGGACATCGCCTGTTTCTGGGTCGATTCGACGCTTGTCCGTAATCAGTGGCTCTGACTCTTCGTCAGGACTCGGTGCTTTCTTCTCAGACATGCGTCCTACTTCTTGGGCTCGGCGTCATCGTCCACGACCTCGGCATCGACGATGTCTTCGTCGTTGCCTTCAGCCTCGGCCTCAGGAGCGGCCTCTCCCTCGGGGGTGGCCTGATAGAGGGCCTCACCCAACTTGGTTTGGCTTTGGCTGAGGGTTTCCACAGCCTTCTTGAGCGCGGCCTCGTCGTCGCCAGCCAGAGCTGACTTGAGCGCATCGACATCAGCCTGCACTTCGGACTTGACGTCGTCTGGCAGCTTCTCGTCGTTCTCCTTCAGAATCTTCTCCACCGAGTAGGCGAGCTGTTCGGCGCTGTTGCGCTCCTCAGCGGTCTCGCGGCGCTTCTTGTCATCGGCAGCGTTCTCTTCCGCCTCACGAATCATCCGCTCGATGTCTTCCTTCGGCAAAGAAGAACCACCGGTGATCGTCATCGACTGCTCTTTGCCCGTTCCCTTGTCCTTAGCAGACACGTGAACGATGCCATTGGCATCGATATCAAAGGTCACCTCAACCTGGGGAACCCCGCGAGGGGCAGGCGCAATTCCGGTGAGCTCAAAGGTTCCCAGGGCCTTGTTGTCCTTCGTGAACTCGCGTTCACCCTGGAAGACCTGGATAGAGACAGAGGGTTGATTGTCGTCCGCGGTCGTGAAGGTTTCGCTTCGCTTGGTCGGAATCGCAGTGTTGCGCTCAATCAGCTTGGTCATGATGCCGCCCTTGGTCTCAATGCCGAGGCTCAGGGGGGTCACGTCGATGAGCAGAACGTCTTTACGCTCTCCCATCAGCACACCAGCCTGCAGTGCGGCACCAACGGCGACCACCTCATCGGGGTTGACGCCCTTATTGGGCTCCTGACCACCGGTGAGCTCGGTCACCAAGGTCGTGACTGCGGGCATACGAGTCGAACCGCCGACCAGGACGACGTGGGAAATGTCGGAGAGCTTGACTCCGGCCTCCTTGATCACGTCGTTGAAAGGCTTCTTGGTCCGCTCGAGAAGGTCCTTGGTGAGCTCTTCGAACTTCGCTCTGGTCAAGGTCTCATCCAGGTTTGCAGGTCCGCTGTCTGTCAGAGACAGGTAGGGGAGCTGAACCTGCGTGCTCGTCGAGCTGGAGAGCTCCTTCTTGGCCTGCTCAGCAGCCTCCTTGAGACGCTGCTTTGCAATCTTGTCGTTCGTGACATCGACACCGGTGGTCTCCTTGAAGCGAGTAGCAAGGTAGTCGACGATGCGAGCATCCCAGTCGTCGCCACCGAGCCGGTTGTCACCGGCGGTGGAGCGAACCTGGATGGTCGAGAACTCGTCGTCCTTGCCCACCTCGAGCAAGCTGACGTCAAACGTTCCACCACCAAGGTCGAAGACCAGAATGAGCTCGTCTTCTTTCCCCTTGTCCAGGCCGTAAGCCAGTGCTGCGGCGGTGGGTTCGTTGATGATGCGCAAGACATTGAGTCCCGCAATTTCACCAGCATCCTTGGTCGCTTGACGCTCAGCGTCATTGAAGTAGGCGGGAACAGTGATCACCGCGTCGGTGACGGTCTCGCCGAGGTATGCCTCCGCGTCGCGCTTCAGTTTGGCAAGAATGCGCGCTGAGATTTCCTGCGGCGTGTACTTCTTGTCATCAATCTCTTGCTTCCAGTCGGTGCCCATGTGGCGCTTGACCGAGGAAATTGTGCGATCGACGTTGGTGACGGCCTGGCGCTTCGCGGTCTCGCCAACAAGCACCTCTCCGTCTTTGGTGTAGGCGACGACAGAGGGTGTGGTGCGAAATCCCTCCGCGTTAGCGATAACTGTTGGTTCTCCACCCTCGAGAACGGACACCACCGAGTTGGTGGTTCCTAGGTCAATTCCTACTGCGCGTGCCATGTGGCCTGCTCCTTCGTGTTGTATCAGGGTGCTGGTTTCACACCAGCAGAACTCTATTCTCAAACATGAGTCGCTTCTTGTCAAGTTTCTGACGAAATATCTGAGTCGTGTCGACTCAGATATTTATTTTGCCAAATCTTCCCGGTGCGTTACCCACAGTTTCACAAAAACGGCTACGGTTCTTTCTATGGCCAACGACGGCACTCTCGATGCTCTGCCCGTAGTGGGACTTGCTCACAACGACGACAAGAAAATTCCCCGAAAGCGCGTTTACGCGTGGGCTTTTTGGGACTGGGCGACCCAGCCCTTCAATACCGTGCTCATTACCTTCGTTTGGGTGCCAAGCTTCTTGACCAGCACCTTCTTTCTTGATCCCGATGTCGTAGGAACGGCGGGGGAAGAAGTCGCCCTCGGTCAACTTGCCGCAAACCTCGGAGCCGGAATCACCATTGCGGGCCTTCTTATTGCTTTCCTAGCACCAGTGCTCGGGCAACAAGCAGATAGGACCCAGAGGCAAAAGCTGCAATTAATGATTTTTACCGGATTGCTCGTGCTGACCCAGCTTGGATTGTCCTTCGTCCAACCCGGCCAAGAATGGTTCTGGGTAGGCGTCGGCCTCATCGCCATCGGGAGCGTTTTCAACGAGATCGCAGGTGTCAACTACAACGCTTTGCTGGTCTCGGTGTCAAACTCCAAGACCGTGGGGAAGGTCTCCGGTTTGGGCTGGGGCTTTGGCTACCTGGGGGGCATCATCGCCCTCGCTACTGTGGTGGGGCTGATCCTGAGCGGTGTTCTCCAAGGGGATTCAGCTCTCACCTTTCAGCTGGTAGCACTCGGGTGCACTATCTGGACCGTTTTTTTCGTCATCCCCATTTTTGTGAGCGTTCCAGAACCAAAAACCCGCCAGGTTGGGGAGAAACTCGGTCTGTGGGGCAGTTACGTCGAACTCGGACGCAGCGTCAAGCGCCTCTACAAGGAAGCACGTCCCACCTTCTGGTTCCTCCTCGCAAGCGCCGTCTACCGAGACGGCCTGTCGGCCGTCTTCGTCTTCGGCGCGGTGATTGCCGGCATTGTGTTTGGCTTTGGCTTCACCGACCTGGTGATTTTCGGAATTGCCCTCAATGTTGTTGCGGGAATCTCGACGATTATTGCGGGCCGGCTTGACGACCGGTTTGGGCCAAAGAACGTCATTCTGGTCGCGGTCTTTGGCCTCGTTGCCTGCACCACTGCGGTGTTCGTGTTGGTAGACCTTGGAACCCCGATGTTTTGGGCGGTGGGACTGATTCTCGCGGCTTTCGTCGGACCGGCCCAGGCGGCCTCTCGCTCGTTTCTGGCACGGGTCACCCCTGCTGGCCGTGAAGGCGAAGTTTTTGGCCTGTATGCAACAACCGGCCGGGCTGCCGGTTGGATGGCATCTCTGCTGTGGGCAGTATTCATACAACTAGCAGGCAATCAGGCCATCTATGGGCTTCTAGGAATCGCTCTGGTGCTACTGGTCGGCGGAGTCATGCTGCTATTCGTCAAGGCGCCAGCTCGCTCTCCCCGCTAAGCCGCCACTCGCCACCACTCAAACACCACCAGCACCACAACTGCTCCCGTGACGAAGTTGAGAAGCAGGAACCATCGCCATCCCTTATTTGCGCTACCTGCCTCAGCATCACTCACCGACCACCAGGGCGCGATCGCTGCGATATAGAGAATCGCAACCGGAGCGATCAGGGGAAGCGGCCACGCAGTGGCCAGCAACACCGCTCCGGCGAGGGCATAGAGCACGAGTGCACAGCGAACCGTTCCCCTCGCTCCAATGACGGTGGCGATTGAGGCAACACCCGCCTGCCGATCCGCAACAACGTCTTGGACGGCCCCAAAAGCGTGAGAGGCCATCCCCCACAGAAAAAAGGCCACCAGGATCGTCACGGTGACGCTCGAGACCGACGCGCCTGCCAGAACAAGTCCATAGAGCGCTGGCATGACAAAGTGGGCGCTCGATGTTACGGAATCCAAGAAGGGGATTTCCTTGAACCGAAAACCCTTAGCTGAATACGCAACAACAAAGAACAGGGCCAGGGCGAGCACGCCGGTGGCCGCCGCAGATCCCGACCGCACCAGCGGGATAAGGAAGGGCAGGGGAAGAATGACGCTCGCAAGCAGGGTGGCCCGGTGGAGCTCCGGCGGAAGCAGCGCTCCCTCTACCCCACCCTTGCGCGGGTTTCGAATGTCGGATTCGTAGTCGAAGACATCGTTGATTCCATACATCAGCAAGTTGTAGGGGATGAGGAAGAATACACAGCCGATGATGAGGTTGCTATCGACCTGCTCGGTTGTGAGGTAGTAGGCGAGCCCAAAAGGAAACGCGGTGTTGATCCAGCTCAGTGGTCTGGAACTCCAGAGGATGAGCCCAGCCGTCTTCATGGGCCGGTTTTTCTGGCTGGAGCCGCCATCAGGTGCCACAGCGCAGGGATCATCAGCAGTGCCGCCACGGTATAGGCAAAATCTTCTACCGGTGCAAAGCCAATCCGCACCCCACTAATCAGCTCCTCGTCGTAATCGACGAGGCCAAACCCAATAATCGCATTGTCAAAAATCGCCGTCATCAGCACCATGACGCCAGCCGCGATCAAAAGCGCTGGCGCACCCGGTGCTCTGCGCGTGGCAATCGCGGCAGCAAGGACCACGCCTGCCGCCGCCAAGAAAGGAACGTTGATCAACCAGTAGGTCATCTCTGATGCCTCCTACCCAGCGCCGCTGCCGCGAGCAGATAGGCAATCAGCGTGGAGTAACACAGCAGAATCAGAAAGAAGAGCTCCTCGAGAGGAAGTTCTGGTCCCAGCAGGAGACCCGTCATCCAGGGCCCCGAGCCCCTAAAAAAGACACCCTCGGCGATGCCGACCACATCCCAGAGGAGGAAGAATCCCACGCTCACGCCAATGATGATGAGCGTCCTACCGGGCGCGCCACCACAGAGCGCCAGCTTGTGTCGCCAATCCAGCAGTGCTGTCCCAAGAATCGCACCCAGCAGGGCGAGGAGATACACCAGGGACATTACATCCCCTTAGCCGATGGGCACCAAAGGCTCGGGCAGGGGAGTGGTGGAGACATCTCCTCGCACCCGCTTGAGCAGTACTTCAGCGCTAATGAGACACATCGGCAGGCCAATCCCTGGAATGGTCGAGCTGCCCGCATAGTAGAGGGCATCGACTTTCTTGCTGATGTTTCCTGCTCTAAACAGAGCGCTCTGCATGAGCGTGTGTGCTGGTCCGAGCGCCGTGCCCTTCCACGCGTTCAGATCGCCAGCGAAGTCTGCCGGACCGACACTGCGGCGCAACACGATGCGATCAGCAAGGTCGTGGGCTCCACTCCAGCGGGAAATCTGAGCAATGGCGCGATCTGCAATCTCCTCAATCAACGCATCGCCCGAGCGATTGATTCCGCCTCGTCCCATCGAGATGTCCGCCGGCATCGGGACCAACACGAACAGATTGGTGTGGCCCTTCGGCGCGACCGACGAGTCGGTCGCGCTCGGCTTGCACACATAGAGCGATGCTGGGTCTGGAATCGTTGGGGGGATTGAGAAGATTCTCGAGAAGTTGTCATCCCAGTCCCTGGTGAAGAACAGGCTGTGGTGAAGAAGCTCCGGGACTTGACCTTTGACGCCCAAGTAGAGCAAAACGGCACTCGGTCCAGCGAGCTTCTTGTCCCACCAGGCTTGCGGGTAGGTCTGGAGCTCTGCAGGGAGAAGCTTGGTTTCGCTGTGGTGAAGATCAGTGGTGGAGACCACCAAGTCGGCGCCCACGAAGTGGGTGGTCCCGGCCTGGTCGACGTATTCGACCCCGGTTGCCCGAGCCTTCTGTCCTCCACCTCGCTTGGTGCAAATTCTGCTGACGGGCGCGTTAGTCAGCACGGTGACTCCGGCATCCTCAATGACCTCGCGCATTGAGTCCATAACCCGAACAAACCCGCCCTCGGCATACAAAACGCCATCATCCATGTCCAGATGGCTCATCAGGTGGAACATGCTCGGTGCGATAAAGGGGCTTGAGCCGAGGAATACGGCTGGATAGCCGAGTAATTGCTGAATGCGCGGGCTCTTCGTGAACTTCTTGGCGAAGGTCATAATCGGCGTGGTGAGCAGGCGCACCAGGGTCCCCATGCGCTTGAGCACCTCGGGGACGAAGAGTGGCCTCAAATCCTGGAATGACGTGTAGAGGAAGTACTCCTTGGCGATTCGATAGGTGTCCTTCGCGGAGTCCAGATACTTCTCCATCGCCTTCCTGGAGCCTGGCTCCATCGATTCGAGTAGAGCGAGGTTGTCCTCGCGCGTTGCCCGCACATCGACGTACTCAGCCGAGGCTGCGCCCTCGGGCTCGAAATACACCCGGTAACCGGGATCTAATTTGGTGAGCTTCAGGTGGGCATCCGCCGTGGTCCCCATCAAGCGATACCAGTGGTCAAAAACTTCGGGCATCAAATACCAGGAGGGTCCCGTGTCGAAGCGGAACCCATCCTTCTCCCACAGCCCAGCACGCCCGCCCAATCGTGGCAACGCCTCAACCAGGGTGACCGAGTAGCCGTCCTTAGCCAAGAGGCCAGCGGTGGCCATACCGCCAATGCCGCCTCCAACAACGACCACAGACTTAGACATTCATTTCCTTTCGCGCAGACTTGGGGACTCCTGGCACCCAGCCAAGAAGAACTCGGGTGGCCAGCACAGCTTTATGGCCGCCAGAGACACTGATGCGCGTTGTTTGCAGTGTCGTCGCGGGCGTTGTTCTAATCTTCTCGGATAGTGCCTGAAAAAGAGCATGGGCCAGTGCCACTGCACGACGAGGGTTTGCCGGCAGCAGCGGTAATGCCCGAGCAGACTGCGCAAGGTCACGATCTATGTCATCGAGAAGAGCGTGCTTGGTCTGCTCCGTGAGGGCCTGCGCGTCAACGCCTGGAAAGTAGGTGCGCCCGAGCGCTTGAACATCAGCTCCCAAATCCCGCAGAAAGTTGACCTTCTGGAACGCGGCACCGAGGGCGCGTGCTCCAGTGACCATGGTCTTCTTGTCCCCGGCGGAGACGGACCTGCCCTCTAAGAACGCCTGCAAACACATCAATCCAACAACTTCGGCTGAGCCGTAGACGTAGTCGGCAAAGCTCTCTGGCGTGTGAGTGGTTTCGGTCAAGTCCATGCGCATGGACTGAAAGAAAGGCCTCGTGAGGTCTGTGCCCACCCCCACCTGCCTCGCAGAGTGAGCAAAGGCGTGGACGATGAGGTTCGTGCTGTAGCCGGTCGTGAGGGCCTGTTCAGTGTCTGCTTCGAGGGCATCGAGCATGGTCCCCGCGGTCTTTTTCGACAGGCCAGCCTCGTCGGCAACACCGTCCACAATTTCATCGGCGAGCCGGACCAGCGCATAGAGATTACCGATGTGAACTCGAGCAGCCGGGTCAAGAAGTCGCGACGCTAAACCAAACGAAGTCGAGTAGCGACGAATCACTCCCGCGGAGGTTTCTTGCGCAACCCGGGTGTATAAATCGATGCGGGTATCAAGCTCAACCGCCATGGTTGGTCCCTCTCCCCCTCCGGTATGTGGCTAGGCTGAATATGCGGGCAAACGCCCCGCCACCCACGTCCTTCACCACTGCAGAGTATCGCGATAACACTATGAAAACCTCCGAACTTGTCATCCTTCTCGACGAGAAGGGCTCCCCTGTGGGGACGGCGGAGAAATCCGAGGTTCACACCACCGACACCCCCCTTCATCTCGCTTTCTCGTGTCACATTTTTAGTGCGACCGGGGATGTTCTTATCACTCGGCGAGCCCTCGAGAAGAAAACCTGGCCTGGGGTCTGGACAAACTCTGTCTGCGGGCACCCCGGCCCCGGCGAATCCATGGAGGACACCATCCGGCGCCGAGCCAGGGATGAGTTGGGGATGGAGCTTGGCTCCATCACCGAGGTCCTCCCTGATTTCCGATACCGAGCGGTGGATGCTTCTGGCATCGTGGAGAACGAGATATGCCCGGTTTTTGTAGCCGAGGCTCGCAGTGAACCGCGTCCCGAAGCAGCCGAAGTCTGCGAGTGGCAGTGGGTGAAACCCGACTCCCTAGTCAGCGCTGTGACCCAGACACCCTTTGTCTTTAGTCCCTGGCTTGTGGGCCAAATAGAGCAGTGGGGCCCGAACTATGGCTTTGATACGTCGGTGCGGTGAAAATTCTGGAACGACCGGGACGCTGTGGGTCCCCTTTGGCCCTGATAGCGGCTGCCGTATTGATTTGACCCGTAGGGGTGCTCGGCTGGCGAGCTCAGCCTAAAGAAACACAACTGACCGATTTTCATCCCCGGCCACAACGTGATCGGAAGGGTCGCAACGTTGCTGAGCTCTAGCGTGACGTGACCGGAAAACCCGGGGTCGATGAATCCCGCCGTGGAGTGGGTGAGTAAACCCAGGCGACCCAGCGAACTCTTTCCCTCGAGACGAGCGGCAATATCGTCGGGAAGCGTGACCGCTTCATAGGTCGCGCCTAAGACAAACTCACCCGGGTGCAAAACAAAAGACTCCATCGCATCCACCTCGACCAGCCGAGTCAAATCTGGCTGATCAACAGCGGGATCGATGTGCTGATACTTGTGGTTGTCGAAGAGCCGGAAGAAACGATCCAGCCTGACATCGACGCTTGAGGGTTGGACCATTCCCAGATCGAGCGGGTCTAATCCCACTCGTCCGGAACTCAACTCGGAGCGAATATCGCGATCTGAGAGCAACACCCAACCAGACTAGTAGAATTAGGTTGCTGGACCCGGTCGGTCCAGAGACAGGCCTCGCGAGTGTAGTTCAATGGCAGAACTTCAGCTTCCCAAGCTGATAGCGCGGGTTCGATTCCCGTCACTCGCTCCATGTGATGTGGCGCGTCATAGTTGACAAGTGAACCTGCGGACGGCCTGGTTAGAGGTCAGGAGTGTGGTCTTCTCGGGGTACTGATTCCAGTAGGTTCGCGCGGGTTCAACCGTGTTTTCGGAGAGGATTTCTCCGGTTCGTTTATCGCTGACGATGACACGCTCTGAACTCATCATCATCCAATCGGATCGATTTTGCTGTTGAGGGCCGTTCCAGCGGACAGTGCGCGCTGAGCAGGCTCTAGCACGAGGGCTGACTGCCCTACCTTCGAGGTCCTTGGCGGACTTGCACAATACGGCAGGCGACACCCTCAGCCCCACATAGTCCTGCCTTGAGTAGTCTCCCCCTTGCCCGCCACTAACCGCATGAACGGACAGTGCAGAAGTGTGCGCCGGAACACTGCAGATCAATACCCGTGGCAGCTGAGTATCCGCGCCTGGGTAGGCGCGGATACTCAGTATGGCCGACTGATTACGCGTGTGTGCGCAACCGGGCAATCTGGCTTGCGATAATCAGGGAGAACGCAACATCAAGACCCCTGACCGCTTCACCAAGAGACTGCGAAGAACCTGCAGCATCCATAGCGCCTGGACTGTAGTCAATCCCTGGAACACGAATCGGGGTGGACAGAATCTCCCACGGAGTCCTGTGACCATTCTCATCAAGCCTCGCATCAAACGCTTCCGCCATTTTCACAGCCCGGCGACTATACAGAATCAACATCAAGCCACCAAAAATTGTGATGATGGCCCACCACGGTA
>WLEA01000033.1 GCA_009704535.1 Actinomycetota bacterium | reverse complement strand
GCACCTGATAGACGACCGTGTAGGAACCAGGGGCAAGCCCTGCAGGCAGTGCCACAGCTCTGTCGAAAGCCCCACCAGTTGAGACCTCTTCGAAAAGCTTCACCTCAGGAGCAAAAAGAGACACTGTCGCTACAGAACCAGCTGGAACACTCAACCCGGAAACATCAACAACAGCTCCCTCCGAGGGTTGCCCAGCACGCCCCCTAAAATCAAGCGCAATCTGAGGCTCAGCAGGCAACTCAGCACTAGCAGCAGCACCGCCGGAGCTGGAACCACCGCCACCAGCACCCCCGCCAGGCGCAGCGACCCATTGAGCGTAGAGGGTCATGTTGGTGGCAAAGTCATAGCTCGCCTCCGCACCATAGGGCGTCCCTGTGCCATTCTCAGCGGTATTCCATCCGTTGAAGACATGACCGGCCCGCGCAAAACTGTTGGCACTCAGGTTCGCGGCGACGGTCGAGGACTGCGCAACCATCGAGCCCGTTGCATCGCTTGCGCCAGGAAGGAACTGTACGGTCCTACCAATCAGCCCTCTCACGAAAACCAAAGAGCTCGCGGGAGTTTGTGCTGCCGTCGAGGTCGTCACGTTATCGAACTCAAAACCATTCCCGCTGAACTTGACCGACGTGGCCGTCTGGTCACCGGTGAGAAAAAGGTTGAGGTAAACGTTTATGTAGTCGCGATGATTGGGGAAGCCGTCAATGTTAGCTGCCGGGGATGTCGGCGGATACTCCGCAAAGCCACGGGGATTCCCGAAATAGTGCCCTTTGGGATACGCAGTGCCTCCCGTTGAGGTCACGGATCCATTGCCGGAGGGCCAGGAGCTCGGGGGGGAAGCGCCCAAAAGATTTGTTAGGTCAACGGTGTCGAAACTCGCAATTTCGGTGGCGCCGTTGTAAAAAGTGACGACGTTGCCGAGGTTGCCGCCTGACCACCAAAATCCAACGTACTTTACAGGGGTAGGGAAAGCGAAGGTGAGAGCTGCGGTAGTGCTCGCCGACGTGCCGAAATAATTTGATCCAGGTCCGCCGAAAGCCGGCGTGGAAGTTGTGGCGGTGGCCCCTCCGTAAATGCCTGGAGTGCGATATAGGCAATCGGTCGGAGAGGCGACGGAAAGCGTGCCAATGGCGAGCGCAGTCGGACATGCAATTCCGCCTGACGTCGGAGACCCTCCCAAAGAATCGAAAGTTTCCGTTGTTCCTGCTGGGCTGAGTTCTGCACCATGAACTAGCGGGCCTGAAAGGTATAGAGCAATTCCACCACTAGTTGATGCGTAGGCCGGCGCCACGCCAACGGCTAGCGCGGCAATGAGCGTCGCGGAAATGCCGGCAATGCGTCGCGCTGACCGTCGAAGGCCTCCACTGCGGGAATTCAATCGTGAAGTAGTTGGACCGGTCGAAGCTTCATTACTCCGGGGCATCTGGTGGACCCTCCACAGTCTCGTCGTGCCAAAAATTGGAAACTTTCTTGGGCTAAAACACTTGAAAGATAGCGACCGGTGGCTTTGTCAGCTCACACTTTCGAGGGTTTCCCCTCACCAAGGGTTTCCCCTCACCCTATGCCCTGTTAGCGTTCCCCTGTGACTAAGCCTCCGCGTCGGGTTTTGGTCGTCGATGACGACGTGTTGTTGGCATCGCTCGTGAAGAAATCCCTCACATCAGAGGGGTTTGTTGTGGAGACGGCGGTGAGTGCAGCGGAGGGCCGTCGCAAGGTCAACGCCTTTGACCCAGACCTGGTGTTGCTCGACCTCGCGTTGGGGGCTGGGCCAAGCGGTGTTCACCTCGCCCACGCGCTGACGGAGCGGCGCCCGGATGTCGCCATCCTGGTGCTGACAAAGTATCCAGACGCCCAGAGTGCGACCTCAGATGGTGTCGATCTCCCGGTGGGCGTTGGTTTCCTGCGCAAGCAACTGGTGTCTGAGCCTGACCAACTGGTGGCCGCTATCGAACAGGTCTTGGCAGATCGCCCTGACCAGATTCGCCAGGATAAGAGCCCCCGAAGGACCTTTCCCGAGTTACCCGATAAGGGCATCGTCGTCTTGAGGTTACTCGCAGAAGGACACAGCAACCAGGAAATCGCTAAGCGCACCTCGCTGAGCGTTAAGTCAGTAGAGAGATGGCTGGAGCGCATCTACCGAGAAATGAAACTCGACACCGATGGCAGTGTCAACCTGAGGGTTGCAGCGGTTCGGCGCTACCTCAAAGAAACTGGCGCAGCCGACCGGGGTTAGTGATGAAGAACTTCTTTCTCAACAATTTCAGCCCTTCCGCGGTTTTTTCATGGCCGGTTTTTCTCTTCTCCCTTCTGTGGGCGATCATGACAAACTTCACCGATGTTGATAACAACCCACCCGGAAACTATCTTCTGCGCATCGCCTCCGTCGCCGCCGCCCACCTGGTCGCCTTTGCAGTCCTCGGAATTTTCCAGGCGCTGAGTCGCCTGGCTCCTGTGCTGGTTGGGGCAATCGCGGTAGTGCCAGTGGTGGTGGTGGCGAGCCTCGCACGAGGCTGGGCCGTTTTCACCTTGCTCAACAGCTTCGGTCATGACAGCGAGGATTTACTGAGCTACCGACTGATGGGATCCGTGACCAACATCGGCATGTCCATCATCGTGACCGCAGTTGTTGTGCACCGCGTTCGCAACCATCGAGAGAGCAGGCGCGCGCTCCTAGCGGAACGCCTACGCCTCGTCGAGGTCCGTGACCATGCGCGAGGGCGGATGCAGCTGATGACGCAGAAAACGCTCGACGACGTGCGAGCGGCGATCACCGCCGCTCTCGATCTTCAGCAATCGCGTCCAGCCCAAGCCACCGCTGATCGCATTCAACGGACGATTGATGAGATTGTCCGACCGGTGAGCCACAGGCTCGAGCAGGAACAGTTTGCGTGGGAGCCTGCGGTGCTAGATAGAGCAGCGGGGTCATTGAATTGGCGCGATGCCCTGTCCAACGCGCTCTCAGCAACACACCTGTATCCACGAGATATTGCCCTCGCCATTACTGCGATCGCGCTGTCAACGACACTACGCAACCAGGCCCCCCTGGAGGCCCTGTATGTTCTCGCCTGCGCTCTCCTGGGGACGTGGTGCACACTGCTTCTTACTCGCCGGTTTGTCAGCTCTCGCCGCTCGGCCTGGGCAGAGCGAACCTCGATGGCGCTCGGAGCCGTCGTTGCCGGGATAGCCACTGGTCTGTCTACCCTGCCAGTGAAGTTAGGGACGGAACAGCCGTTCTCGTTGGTTGTTCAAGCACCCCTGTTCACGCTGATGTTCACCGTGTTTTTTGCCCTGGCAGGGTCAGCAACCAAACAGGCCTCCACCGCGACCGAGCGACTGCGCGAAACCACTGCGGAGCTTGCCTGGGAAGTTGCCAGGCTCTCCGAAGAATACCGCCACGCAAGGCTCACTCTGGCCCGAGCCCTCCACGGAAAAGTTCAAGCGGGCATGATGTCATCTCTGATGAGACTGCGTCAGGCCATCAGAGATGACGACGATGGCCTGGAAGAGATGGTCGATCACACGCGGGGGGAACTTGGGTCGCTCATCAATTCTCTCGGCGTAAGCGAATCTATTGCCCCCCTGTCCTTTGACGCCGTCATCGCCGACCTGGCAGACACGTGGGAGGGGATTGCCCAATGCACCATCACGGCTCACTCTGATACTGAAGACCTTCTCGCGAACGACCCGATAGTGATGTCCGCACTGGCCGAGTTGATTCCTGAACTCACTTTCAACGCTGTGAAGCACGGCGGCGCAACCACAGTCGATTTCGAACTTGACCTGCAGGACGAAAGGACCCTCCGAATGGTGTGCGCCGACAATGGTTCTCGTCCTCCTGACGCCGGACGGGTCGGGTTGGGAACCAAACTCCTGGACGAGTGCTCCTCGAGCTGGAACCGCACCAATGATTCCTCGGGCACAGTGACTGTCGCCTATGTGCCCTACGCCAGCTACGAATCGCTGCGCATGGCATCCAGCTAGGTAGCTTCCTGGCAACGCGCAGTAGTCAAAAGCCCCGCACAACATCGGCCACACCCACACAGTGACAATCGTCACTGACTGGCTTTGCCTACACGCTGTGAAGCACATGCACTCAGCGCAGATGCTGGCTCGACGCTCGGGAACTTAGGACGTTTCCCCGGTTGTGGTCGGGCCGGCGGCCCGATTCAGCGTCCAACTGACGCGCCGGGGCTTGGTGACTAGCGTAGGGAGCGTGGCTGCTGCAACCACGAGGGCTTCGGCCCACCAATACAGGATGGGGTACACCGGGGCTAGTGGCCAGAGCTTCCAGATTGTCCTGTCATGGTTGCCATCCAAGTGCATACCCCAGAAGATTTGAACCAGAGCAATACCAATGGTCATCGCTCCCCAGTGGGAAATAATGAGCGAGTTTCCGACATCGGGGCCTCCGAGGGCCAGAGCGACAATCCACAGCACTGTTGCCAGCCACAACAGGTGGCACCACACCACAGACAGGAATGCCTCTAGGAGGAGGGGGAACATCGGCCAACGCCTCTCCCTTACTAGGCCCACGCCGTGCGCTTGGAGCACCCGGATCAACCCGCTACTCCACCGATAGCGCTGATGCCACCATTGCGACAGTGTCTCTGGGACTCTCATCGCCACCAGCGCTGCCGGTTCATACACGCAACGATAACCAGCTCGGTGCACTCGCCAGGTGAGCTCGATGTCCTCTGTGGGGTGGACGGAGGAAAAGCCGCCGAGCGCCAACACAACGTCTCGTCTCAGTACTGACAAAACGCCAGAGATCGTGTTGATTCTGCCCCACGCGGACTGGCCCCTTCGCAGTGCCGAAATGGTGGATGTGAATTCGATTGCCTGTAGCTTGGCCCACAACCCTGATGCGTTGACGACACGGGGGTTTCCAGTGACCGCCGCAATGTCACGGTGCTTGATGAAGTAAGGCACCATGCGGTTCAGCACATTCGCCGCCGGCGCGGCATCAGCGTCCATTATGAGGACGATTTCACTGGTTGCTAGAGCGAATCCCTCATTGAGAGATTCTGATTTGCCTAGCGGTTCTGGGTGCGAGAGCACCTGCACGGAGGGATTATGGGACAGGGTCGCCAGTTGTTGCGCCGTGCTGTCCTTCGACCCATCGTCAACAACAATCACTTGAAGTTGAGGCCAGTCAATCTCGAGAATCGCTGAGACGGTGTCGACAATGGTTCGCTCCTCGTCGCGCGATGGCACAATGACCGTCACCAGCGGCCAGCGCTCCCGGGCGCGATCTAGGTCCTCACGGTGGGGGAAATAGCGCTCGGTAGCCTCGCTCTGCCGGTCGAGAAGAAGACTCCTGGATCCGTTGACCACCAATGCCGCAACCACCAGAGGAAAACCGGCAAGAAAAGTCATACATAGCCAATACGCGGGGCTCTCCGAGAGTGCGAGGAAGAAGTCGGTCATCGACGCTGCTGACCCATTGCCGCTTGTCTGACCAGGGGGATTCCGACTACGGAAAACACGAACGCCGCTGACCACACCACCACGCCCACGACAAAGTCACGCAAGGAGCGGTCCATAAACCACCAGGTGTAAACACCCCACGAAAACCAGCCCACCCAAAAGAGCGCGCCAATCAAGCGATGACCCGCAGAGGTAAGTGCCGCCGGATTATCCGCACCCGTCTCGACTACGCGGCCACCAGAGGGTGTTTCCCGCTCCGGTGGGGCCTGAGAGGTTCGGCGGTGTCTACCGGGGAGAGAGGTCACTACCTCACGAAGAACTCGTGGCGACCCTCCATCAGCATGCTTATGCATTCCGAGAGGCTACCAATTTGGTCGATGAATCGATAGGAGGCCGGCTCAAAACTGCCGCGAGCTGGCCTGCTACTGGATAGACCGAACCAGTCCCGAGTCGTATCAGACCCGCAGCCACCGCTAGTGCCACCGCACTCGCGAAGAGTTCTCAGTGGTGGCCAACTCCTGGTGCCACAGGCTCTGGCGGTATGACCAGAATCGCGACCCAGCACCTGGCACCCAGATGGCCGGGGCATAGTAGATTGCCGTCATTGATTGTTGTTGGAGAGGCGTGTAGTGATTCAGCTCAGCGAATTTTTCCCCCCTCGGCCCGAGTCTTCTTGGAAGCTAATGAAGCAAGCCGGGGTCAACCATGCGGTGGGAATTTTGAACGGCGGAGAGCATGACCAGACCATGTTCCAGTCTGTGGGAGGTGCCGGGTGGGAACCCGATCATCGAGATGAGGCTCCTTGGAGCCTGCCAGCAATCAAGCATGACAAGGAAGTTTTTGCCCAATGGGGATTCGATTTGGTGGCGATTGAAGACACGGCCCCCATCGACAAGATTCGCCTGGGCCTCGAAGGCCGCGACCAGCAAATTGATCAGGTCATCGAGCAAATTCGGGCAATGGGCGCTTTGGGCATTGAGGTTCTCTCGTATAACTGGATGGCATGTTCTAGTTGGGCACGAACAGACATCGCGATCCCGGACCGCGGCGGTGCTCTGGTAACCGGATACGTCAGAGAGGTTGCCCAGGCGGGCCCACAACTTCGCGCGGAGGGCGAAACCAGCCCCGAGTCCATGTGGGAAGCATTGGAGTACTTCCTCCAGGCGGTGGTCCCGGAAGCTGAACGGGCTGGCGTGAAGCTTGCACTTCACCCCGACGACCCCCCGCAGTTTATCGATCGCGGTGTCCCGCGGATTATGAGCTCGGTTGCGGCGTTTGAGCGAGCACTGCGACTCTCGGACTCCGATTCTCACGGCATTACCTTCTGCCAAGGCAATTTTGCTCTGATGGACGAAATTCTCTCGGGAGCGACCACGATGGCTGACGTCATTCGAGGTATTGGTGCATCACGAATTCCCTTCGTGCACTTCAGGGATATCCGAGGAACGGTAGAGAAGTTTCAAGAAACATTCCACGACGACGGCCAAACCGACATGGCCGCATGTTTTCAGGCCTATAGCGACATTGGATTCGACGGCGTGATGCGCCCCGACCATGTTCCGACCCTTGAAGGGGAGTCAAACGAGAGGCCGGGATATCACATGCTCGGACGTTTGTTCGCAATCGGATACATACGAGGCTTGGAACACGCCGCTTACGGTCATCCAGCTTCTCGCGCATGATCCGAGGCGGTCTCTCTGCTATCCAGGCGCTGCGACCCTCGGGAACTAGAGAACGAGCCCCAAAGCCAACGCCAGAGCCATCACCAGCGCTGCTGCCATGGACAGACGGAATGGGAGCGCCCCTGGTTGGAACATCCTTGAGCGTAGCGCTCCCACAACACTAAGTCCTGTCGCAATGACAGCCGCGGGGGCCGTATAGGGAAGGCTTTCGAACCCAGCGCCCACCAGAAGCGCGACAGCTGATGCCAGGGTTAGGCCGACCAGGGCACCAGGCACTCCATCGCGGCCGATTCTCTGGGGCAGTCCGCGAACCCCCTGCTCGCGATCCACCGCAAGGTCCGGCAGCACATTGGCGAAATGAGCGGAGAGACCAAGGCTTGCGGCGACAAAGACTACCCACCACCCGGGGAATTCCGCGGAGGGGCTTGCGTAACCGACAAGGACGGGCAGTGCACCAAACCCGAGTGCGTAACAGACCCCAGACCACAGAGTGGCTTTGAGGCCTAGGTTATAGGCCCAACCCGCCAGCAGGAAAACTCCTTGCCACAGGCCCACCAGTGGATGAATCAGCAACGAGAGAATGACAGAAGCAAGCGCTGCCCCACCTGCCACGCTCCACGCCACGCCCGGTGGCAACACGCCCTGGGCAATGGGCTTATCCCATCGTCCAGCCTGAAGATCCCTAGGAGCGTCAAGGGCGTCATTGGATAGCCCCACGGACACTTGGTTGAGGAAAACTGCAAGAACAACGACTATGCCGGTCGACCAGGGAACTGACATCGCCACCGCAAGCAGCGCCGCCAACACGGTCACCGCAGCAGTCGGCCCGACGTGGATCGCGGCCACTAATGCTCGGATGATTATCATCTGGCGTCACGAAGCCACAGCGTTGGAATTCTTGCCACGAGCGAAAACTAGCAGTCGGGATTGGTTTTTGGAGGGTAGTCGTGGTTTGACTCCTAACGCGTTGGCCCCCAGACCTCGAGCACTTGGCACTCCCTTCACTTGCCAACCCACGATCTGTGGTCGCGAGAGCCACGCCGAGCTCCACTGCCGGATGCAAAACACTGGCATCTGGCATCCTCAAGGACATCGATGCTCGCGTTCGAGCGAGACCATCGACAACTGGAGAATTCCCGAACATGCTCCAGTCGGCTGGCGTGGGCTACAGGGCGCGCAGGGACTGAAGCTGCGTCACGTGTTTCGGGGTGAGCTCATCCAGTTCCGTGACACCCAAGAGCTTCATCGTGCGCGTCATCTGCTCGGAGAGAATCTCGAAGGTGCGATTGACTCCGGCTTGCCCACCGGCCATCAAGCCATACAGGTAGGCGCGACCGACGAGGGTGAATCTGGCGCCCAGAGCAACAGCGGCAATAATGTCGGCACCCGACATGATTCCGGTGTCCAGGTGAATCTCAGCGTCCTTGCCCACTTCTTTGACGACCTTTGGGAGCAGGTGGAAGGGAATGGGTGCTCGATCGAGCTGGCGGCCACCGTGGTTGGAAAGCACGATAGCATCCACCCCAAGCTTGGCGAGCTTCTTGGCGTCATCAACGGTCTGAACACCCTTGACGACCAACTTGCCGGGCCACTGCTTCTTGACCCATGCGAGATCGTCAAACGTCACAGTCGGATCGAACATGAAGTCCAAGAGCTCAGCCACGGTGCCCTGCCACTCAGAGAGCGAGGCGAACTGGAGGGGTTCTGTCGTGAGGAAATCCCACCACCACCAGGGGCGAGGAAGGGCGTTGATGACGGTGCCAAGAGTCAAGGCTGGCGGAATCGAGAACCCATTGCGCTTGTCGCGGAGTCTCGCTCCAGCAACAGGCACATCCACGGTGACCATCAACGTGTCATAGCCGGCCTTGGCGGCGCGGTCGACAAGCTCCATAGACTTCTCGCGGTCTTTCCACATGTAGAGCTGGAACCACTTCCTCGCATCCGGACTGGCCTCAGCCACCGCCTCAATGGATTGAGTCCCCATGGTCGAGAGCGAAAAAGGAATCCCCCACTTCTCGGCCGTCTGCACGCCAGCAATCTCACCCTCGGTGTGCATCATGCGGGTAAAGCCAGTCGGCGCAATACCCACGGGTAACGCGCTGACTTTACCGAGAACTTCACGGGAGAGGTTCACCCTCGATACATCCCGCAAAATCGCCGGGTTGAACTCGATATTGGTAAACGCTTCGCGAGCGCGAGCGAGCGAGAGCTCCGCCTCAGCGGAACCATCGGTGTAGTCAAAGGGGGCTTTTGGTGTGCGGCGCTTCGCGATGTCGCGGAGGTCCCAGATAGTGAGCGCCCGCTCCAGGCGACGCTTTTTGCCGTTCAGCTCCGGCTTGCGGAACTTCATGAGCGGCGCCAATTCACTGGGTCGGGGGAAACGTCTCTTGACCACGGGGACCTATTCTTTCCTTGTCTTAGTGCGAGTGCCTGGAGGGAGAAGAGCCGCTGAAACCTTCGAGGAAGTCTAGGTCGGCACCGCGATCGGCGCCGGTAACGTGCTGAACATAGAGCTGTTCCCACCCGCGAGTCGCTGGAGCGACCTGTGGGGTGAATGCCTTCAGCCGCTCGGCAAGCTCTTCGTCTGAAATATCCATCCTTATCAGGCGGGCTTCCGCATCGAGTTCAATGATGTCCCCCGTTCGAACCACGCCGAGAGGGCCGCCGGCGGCCGCCTCAGGGGTGACGTGCAACACACACGTGCCAAAGCCGGTGCCACTCATGCGGGCGTCAGAAACACGAACCATGTCGGTAACACCGGCATCAAGGAGTTTCTTGGGAAGTGGCATGTTGCCGACCTCTGGGAAGCCCGGGTAACCCTTGGGACCAGCATTTCGGACAATCAAGACGGTGTTAGCGGTGACATCGAGGTTCGGGTCATCAGCAACAGCCATGTACTCTTCGTTGGTATCAAAAACCAACGCAGGGCCACGATGCTTGAGCAACGACGGGGTGGCAGCAGAGATTTTGAGCACGGCACCGTTTGGCGCCAAATTTCCCTTGAGAACTGCGGTGCTGGATCCAGCAGGCTGCACGGGCTTTTCCCACGTGGCGATGACTTCTCGGTCATAGCAGGGCGCATCGGCAATTGCTTCCCCGATGGTTTTGCCAGAGACCGTCATCGCATTGAGGTGCAGCACCGGGCTCAGCTCTTTCATCACGGCGGGCACTCCACCGGCGTAATAGAAATCCTCCATCAGGTACTGTCCCGAGGGCATGAGATTCACGAGCAGTGGCACCTTGCGACTAATCGCATCGAAGTCATCGAGTGTCAGCTCGATACCAAGGCGACCAGCCATTGCCAAAAGGTGCACAATCGCGTTGGTCGATCCTCCTAGGGCGGCGTTCACGATAATGGCGTTCTCAAAGGAATCTTTGGTCATCACCTTGGACATGGTCAAGCCCTCGTCCACCATGTCCACGATGCGACGCCCAGCCAGCTGCGCCATGGCCATGCGCCTGGAGTCCACGGCAGGAATGGCGGCGGCTCCGGTGAGCTGGAGACCCAGTGCTTCGACGATAGACGCCATCGTCGACGCAGTGCCCATGGTCATGCAGTGACCGGCACTTCTGGCCATGCAGGCCTCTGCTTCATAGAGGTCTTCGGTGGACATTCGCCCAGCGCGGTGCTCCTCGGTGAACTTCCAGACATCCGTTCCCGAACCGATGTCGCGGCCGCGGAATTTGCCATTGAGCATGGGTCCACCAGTGATCATCAAGGAGGGTAAATCCACACTCGCTGCACCCATCGCAAGGCCCGGGGTGGTTTTGTCGCAACCGGTCAACATGACAACACCGTCGAGAGGATTAGCGCGAATCAGCTCCTCGGATTCCATGGCCAGCATGTTGCGATAGAGCATGGTGGTGGGCCGCATCATCGGCTCCCCCAGGCTCATTACGGGGAACTCCAGAGGGAAGCCACCGGATTCCCAGACCCCACGCTTCACAGCGTCTGCAACGCCACGAAGGTGGGCGTTGCAGGGGGTGAGCTCTGACCACGTTGTCGCAATTCCAATAACAGGGCGACCATCAAAAACGTCAGGAGCGAAACCTTGGTTGCGCATCCAGGACCGGTGGATAAATCCGTTGCGTCCGGTGCCGCCAAACCACTCCTGGCTGCGACGAGCTGGGTCAGCCTTGCGGCTATGTTCGGACACGGACCGACCCTTCTACGATTTCTGAAAATCCTATAGGATTTGTGGCAGCCCTGGGATTCCCTAATGCTGACCGTATCGAGAAAGAGCTGTAATGAGAATTGGCCGCGTTGGAGCTGTTGGCAAAGAGAAGCCCGTCGTGTTCCTGAGCCCCGATTCCGCGGTCTATGTCGACTCCCTCATCAGTGATTGGTCGCGTGACGCGCTAGAAGCTGGGGCATATGAGTCTGTCCTAGGAGCACAACTTGATTCTCTCCCTGCGGTGGACCTCGCGGGCACCAGAATCGGGTCGCCCGTGGCACGCCCGACAAAAATCATCTGCATTGGTCTGAACTACCGCAAGCACGCCGAAGAGACCGGTGCGGCCATTCCTACCGAACCCGTGGTGTTTTTGAAAGCCCCCGACTGCCTTGTTGGTCCTTTCGATAACATCGAGGTTCCACCGGGCTCCACTGCGACCGACTATGAGGTCGAGCTTGGCATCGTCATAGGTAAGCGCTTGCGCTATGCCGCCAGTCACGACGAGGCTCAAGCGGCCATCCTCGGCTACACCGTCTGTCAGGACGTCTCCGAGCGCCACTGGCAGATTGAGCGCGGAGGGACGTGGGACAAGGGCAAGGCCTTCCCAACATTCAACCCGTGCGGTCCCTGGATTGAAACCGACGCGTCATTCAACCCGCAGAAAAAGACCATGAGCTGTAGCGTCGACGGCGTCGTCCGCCAGAACTCGGACACCGGAGACATGATCTTCCCGGTTCTTGAGATTGTGCGCTACGTCAGCAACTGCATGGAACTTTTCCCCGGCGACATCATCAACACCGGCACTCCTGCCGGTGTTGCCATGGGCATGAAGCCCACCCAGTACCTCACGGTCGGCCAAAGCGTGGAAACCACCATTGAGGGTCTCGGAACAATCAGGTCAACCTGTGTTGACCCGATTATGAACTAGGCAGCCTCTAGAGCAATCCTGGCCACTGCTCATCCGAGACGTTTTGGATGACAACTGGTCTAACAAAGCGCATCATCGCCTGCGATCCCACCGAGGTGTGGAGAACCGACGTTGAGGCTGGGTATGGTCCACCGTGGTGTTGCCACGGTGTCACAGCAAGGCCGGTGGGCCACCCGTTCACCACTACGCGCCCAGCGATGAAGGACAACTCATCCACCAGGTGGCTGGCGAGAGCTCCATCGACGTCTGGCACCGCGTGCACCGTTGCGACAAGCGCGCCCTCTAGGCGCTCAATCGCCACATCAAAATCTCCCTCTGATTCGCATCGCACAAGAAGTCCGACAGGCCCAAAACACTCCTCGAGCAGTTCATCGGCGTGCTTTACAAAATTGTCGAAACCAGTGGCGAGCAGCGCTGGCGCAACTGACAAATCTGCTCCAGCAGAGATGGGAATTAGCTCAGCAACACCGGTGACGTCAGCAACCCCAGACACCCCCTGTATATAGCGCTCTAGTGACAGGGGGCTCAGCAAGGGACCAGGCGCAACGGCGGAGAGCTCGTGGACAAGGCCATCGATGAAGGCCTGATCATCGGGAACAAAGATCACGGAAGGCTTGGTGCAGAGTTGCCCACGTCCCATGGTGAGCGAGGCGGCCAATTCGGAGGCGAGTTCATCGCGGCGGGCGGCAAGGGCTGCCTGCGTGATAAACACCGGATTGATGCTCCCCAGCTCGCCGTAGAACGGAATGGGCTGAGGGCGAGAGGTCGCTATGTCGAACAGCGCGCGACCCGCCTTCTGCGAACCCGTGAACGCACCGGCGTGAACGGCCGGGTGTGACACAAGCGCGCTCCCCGCTGCCATGCCCTTCACGCTCTGCAGAACATCGGCGTCGCACCCAGCGCCAGTCAGTGCTAAACGCGCGAGCTCCATGAGCCTCTGCGCAAGGTGCGGGTGGCCGGGGTGGTCTTTGACAATAACGGTGCAGCCCGCTGCAAGGGCACTCGCCGTGTCACCACCGAGCTGCCCAAAAGCAAAGGGAAAGTTTCCCGCTCCAAAAACGGCGACAGGCCCGAGTGCCACATATCTGCGCACTAAGCGAGGGTGGCCAGCCGGCGGCGAACCCGGCACTGCCTCATCGATTTCGGCGGCCAACAGCTGACCAGTCTCGAGTTCCTCGGCGAAAAGACGCAGCTGGAAACTGGTGCGGGCTATTTCTCCCACCAGACGGTCTGCCCCCAGTGCGGTCTCCTGATGCGCAAGCTCAGCCAGTGGAGTGGGATCCGCATCCAGAGCCTCAGCAATCGCCCGAAGAGCGCGGGCGCGCTCCGCGGGTGCCACCTTTGCCCAGTGTGAACTCGCGGCCACCGAGCGTGCCACCACCGCGTCGACCTCAGCAGGGGTGGACTCAGCAATTGGGTCGAACTGAGCTTCCCCGGTAAAGGGGTTAATGGAGTTCAGTGTTCCCACGGTGTGTCCTCGAATTCTCTGGTGTCTCTATTGGCTTCGCAAACGGACGTGTTGTGGCCCGAGGTCGGAAGTCTTACCAACCCCCAACAGCTTCATGGTGTTATCCATCTCTAACCGGAAGATATCGGACATGCGGTCCACACCGGCCTCTCCCGCGGCCATCAGCCCATAGAGGTAGGGGCGGCCGATGAGGGCGGCATTCGCCCCCAACGCAACCGCGGCAAGAACATCCCCGCCGTTCAGAATCGAACCATCAATGTAGATTTCCATGGAATTTCCGACCGCCGCACGAACCTCGGGAAGGATTTCCAGCGGAACGGTCCCGCGGTCCATCTGGCGGCCCCCGTGGTTGGACAGGACAATGCCCTGAACACCGATTTTTTTGAGCGCCAGGGCATCCTCAACGGTCTGGATGCCCTTCACGATCAATGGCCCGCCCCATTCCTTCTGCAACCACGGGATGTCTTTCATGGTGACTGTGGGGTCAAAGATTAGTTGAGCAAGTTCGAAGAGTGAGCGGTCATAGCCGCGCATGGCAGCGAATTCCAGTGGCGGGGTGGTCAACATGTTGGCCCACCACTTGGGTTTTGTCGCCATGTTGAGAAAGGTCTTCATGGTGATTTTCGGGGGAACGGTGAGTCCGTTGCGCGTATCGCGCAGCCGCTGTCCGCTGACCGGGGTATCAACCGTCAGGACAAGCGCCTCAAAGCCTGCACGCTTCGCCTGCTGGATGAAGTCCCTAGACTGATCCCTATTCTGCCAGAGATAGAGCTGGAACCATTTGCGACCTTCAGGCGTAGCGCCCACGAGGTCTTCTGGTGACACCGTGCCCATGGTCGAGAGGCTGTACACGAGGTCATTCTTTGCCGCAGATGCTGCCACCGCGTACTCACCGCGATAGTGCATCATGCGGCTGTAGCCCGTAGGGGCAAAGATTATGGGCATCGAGGTGGGTTTTCCAAGAATCGTGGTTGTCAAATCGACATTCGCCACCCCCGTCAGCACCCGTGGTCTGAACTCCACCCTCTTAAATGCCTCCTTGGCTCTCTGAATGCTGAGTTCCTGAAGAGCGCCCCCTTCGACATAGTCGAAAACAGAGCGTGGTACCCGCTTGGCGGAGAGGTCACGCAGGTCTGACACCGTGAGCGCCCTCTCAAGCCCGCGGTCACGTCGCTCAAAAGTCGGCCACGACCAGCCAAGCATCGGCTTAATGCTGCTCCAGCGAGGAAACTGTCGCTTGACACTCACGACAGCAGGCCCCCCAGGCGATAGGCACTAATGGCGGTCGTGGACCAGAGCGCTTCTTTCTCAGCTACCGACCAGTCGCCAGTAAGTGTCTCGATGATGCCGACGACCTCTTTGTAGCTCCCCCCTAGCAGGCACACAGGCCAGTCTGAGCCAAACATCATGCGCTCGGGCCCAAAGTTTTCGGTAACCACG
>WLEA01000032.1 GCA_009704535.1 Actinomycetota bacterium | reverse complement strand
TGACCACCGGTCTCGTGAGAAAGAATATGCCGACCCCTATCGCAGCTCCCACGAACAGTGAGCCAGCGACAGAGGTGGACTTGGCCAGCAGGACCACTCTGGTTGCGTAAAAGGGGTCTACGAGGTCTCGCCTGGGGGCTACGTGCAACCGCTGCCTAATCGGCCAGGCGATAGCGAGAATCAGGGCTCCCAGTAGCCCGAGCCCCACTCCCCACGACCACGGTGGGACAATGACGGGCTGGCCAAGCGCGCTCAGTACGCCATCGAGAGCCCACGCCACCACTCCACCGATGATTGCGACGATGACCATCGTGGTGGGCCTTGTGTGAGTCATGGGGCGTCCGGGGCTAGGCCGCCAAGCAGCGTGGCGACCAGGCCGCGCCCCGGCAGCACAGCCTCGGGGTCCACCTCGTTCCAGGGTTCCAAAACAAAACGTCGTTCATGAGCACGGGGGTGCGGGAGGCTCAAGCTCGGACTCTGCACAACAAGATCGCCATAGGTGATGAGGTCGAGATCGAGAGTGCGATTGGCATAGCGCTTCGTATCGCGCTGATCCCCGCGGACTCGACCGTGTGCTTGCTCGATGCCAAGGAGGAGCCCCAGCGTCCGCTCGGGAGACCACGCTGAATCGAGCAGAATCACTTGGTTCAGATAGCGGGGGGCTTCTAGGTCCACACCGTCGGCCCCCAGGGCGAGCGTTTCCCGCACGCTCGAGGCGGCCCGAAGCACAAAACCTTCGGCGGCGCGAATATCGGCAAGCGCCCTCTGCGCTAAATCTTCCCGGTCACCGAGATTTGATCCCAGTGCCACGACACAGGGCGTCCATCCATCCGTCATGACATCACCTGGGATCTTTCTCGATAGACCGTGACAGAAACCCCCGCAAGGCTCACCGGCATAGGTGCCGAGGGCTTATGAATCGTCACTCGGGCCGCTAGAGCCTGGTCAAAAACAAAAATGGCTCGAAGTACCCGAAGAGCTAGTGCCTCCAGAAGATTGAGCGGCTCCCCGGCAACAGCGTCTCTCACCGCCACAGCTAGGGCGCCGTAATCCAGGGTGTCCTCGAGAGCATCGGTGTTGGCGGCCCGGCTCACATCGACCTCAACGTCGGCATCCACGACAAAAAGCTGTCCATCAGAACGCTCGTGGTCGAAAACGCCGTGATGGGCAAAAACCTCAATCCCGCTGAGATGGATAGTGTCGTTCACTGCCGGCCCCCTTGCGCTACAGCCTGCCAGACATCCAATACACGAGAGTGAATCAACGGTTCGTGGACGCGGAGCCCCCAGATCCCTCGCTCGGCAAGAAGAGCTCCCACAACGGCAGAGGGCTCGTCGCGCTGCGCGATCTCGTGACCCTCCGGCAGGAGTTCGCCCAAGAATCGCTTGCGGGAGACACCCACTAGGACGCGGAAACCCAGTGCCACGATCTCGTCTATTCCCGCCAGCAACTGCCAGTTGTGAGCAGAAGTCTTCGCGAAGCCCACACCCGGGTCCAGAATGATGCGCTCGGGCCTAATGCCTGCCTCGAGTGCCATTGAGACTCTCTCGCGCAGCTCGTTTCTCACGTCCTTGGCAACAGTGTCGTAGTGCGCTAGATCATTCATCACATCGCTGTGACCCCTCCAGTGCATGATGACGTAATCGACATCTGCCTCTGCCACTACACGGAACATGTGCGGGTCGGCCAGTCCCCCCGACACATCGTTCACGATGGTCGCACCCGCATCGAGTGCCGCACTGGCCGTTGAGGCGTTCATGGTGTCAATGCTCGAGACATCACCGCGCTTGGTGAGAGCTTCGATGACCGGAATGACGCGCTCTTGTTCAGCCTCCGGGGTCACCCGAGGGGCACCGGGCCTCGTGGATTCACCGCCGACGTCGATGACGGCAGCGCCGTTCTTGAGAAGCGTTGTGGCCTGAGCAAGTGCTCGATCATGGGAGAGAAACTGCCCTCCATCGCTGAAGGAATCAGGGGTGACGTTGAGCACCCCCCACAAGGCTGGCCGGGACGTGTTCACGCCCAGTCTTTTCCTCCTGCGAGCATCAGCGCTTCGTGCCGGGCAGTGCCCTTGGCGAGTGTGCCCTCGGCCGCTACGGTAACCGTCGTGAGTTTCTGTTTTGGTCCACGATAAGCGACACATCCGTGAACGGCTGAGATCAGCGCGAGAGCACCCAATGCCACACCCGAGGACACCAACGAGTGGACAATCATTTCGCCAACGCGCTCTTGAAGCTGGGGCCTCCGGGAAATCACCTCGACCAAGGTCACCAACGTGCCAAGACCCACAATCCGGTCGCCTGGCGCATAGACAACGCTGACAACCCCGTCGAAGGGGAGCAGATGGTGCTCACACAGGGAGTGAAAACTGATATCGCGCATCGCAACGAGCTCGCCGCGCTCGTTGTCTTCGGTGGCGACCGGGCGAGCATCTACGAGAACGCCAACCGGGTCAACACCAACACCGGAATAGAGCTCGGTGAAGAGCTCAGCAACCCTCTCTGGCGTATTCACCAGTCCCTCGCGCCGGGGATCCTCACCGACGGCGACCAAGATGTCGTGAACCGCTCGCGTCAGTGCCTCGCTATCCACGATCACCGTCGGTGGCGTCACGCCTCATTGCCCTGGGCTTGGCTTGGTCGCTGCGACTCGCCGGCTTCTTGCCAGGGGCCCGGGTCACCGGGCTCTTCTTCACCGGGACCGTCACGGGTCCCTTCGTGGACACGGGGCGCTTGGCGCTGGAGAGCCACTGCGGACGCTCGGGCAACTTTTTCACCCCGGCAAAGATTTCCGCCAGCTGGTTGTGATCCAGCGTCTCCTTGTCGAGAAGTTCCGTAGCGAGCCGATCGAGGATGGCACGGTTGGAATTCAACACTTTCCAGGCCTCGGTGTGAGCCTGGTCAATGAGCCGACGAACTTCCTCATCGACGCTGAAAGCAACGGCATCGGAGTAATCCCTCTGATGACCCATGTCCCGCCCGAGGAACACCTCGCCGCTGGCCTGCCCCAACTTCACCGCACCGAGGCCAGCGCTCATACCGTACTCGGTGACCATGCGCCTGGCGATCGACGTCGCTTTCTCAATATCATTCGACGCACCGGTCGTTGGATCGTGGAACACGAGTTCCTCCGCAACACGACCGCCCATTGCGTAGGTGAGCTGGTCAAGGAGCTCGTTGCGAGTTATCGAATACTTGTCATCGAGCGGCAACACCATCGTGTATCCGAGTGCCCTTCCACGTGGAAGAATTGTGACCTTCGTGACTGGGTCAGTGTTGCGCATCGCAGCGGCCGCCAGAGCGTGCCCACCCTCGTGATAAGCCGTAATGAGCTTCTCTTTATCGCTCATCATTCGACTCCTGCGCTGCGGACCCGCCATCACCCGATCGACAGCCTCATCCAGAGTCTCATTAGTAATGCTCTTCTTGCTGACCCGGGCGGTCAACAAAGCCGCTTCGTTCAGCACATTGGCCAAATCAGCTCCCGTGAAACCCGGGGTCTTTCTCGCCAACACAGCAAGATCGACGCCCTTAGCCATCGGCTTGCCCTTGGCGTGGACTTCGAGAATCTTCTGCCGCCCCTTCATGTCTGGGGCGTCGACCTGAATCTGGCGATCAAAACGGCCTGGACGCAACAGAGCAGGGTCCAAAATGTCGGGACGGTTCGTCGCTGCGATCAAAATCACATTGGTTTTGGGATCAAAACCATCCATCTCCACCAGCAACTGATTCAATGTTTGCTCGCGCTCGTCGTGACCGCCGCCCATTCCGGCGCCACGGTGTCGACCAACAGCGTCAATCTCGTCGACGAAAATGATGGCCGGCGCGTTCTCTTTGGCCTCTTTGAACAAGTCGCGAACCCGCGAGGCACCAACGCCAACAAACATCTCGACGAAGTCAGAACCAGAGATGGAATAGAACGGAACGTTGGCTTCGCCAGCGACGGCCCGCGCCAGCAGCGTCTTTCCCGTGCCCGGAGGGCCATAGAGCAGGACGCCCTTGGGGATTCTTGCCCCGACCTTGAGGAATTTCTCTGAGTCCTTCAGGAACTCCTTGATTTCGTGCAATTCCTCGATGGCTTCGTCGGCGCCGGCCACATCCTCAAACGTGACCGATGAGGTCTCTTTAGAGACCAGCTTCGCCCGGGACTTTCCAAACTGCATGACGCGCGATCCCCCACCCTGCATGGAGCTCAGCAGGAACCAGAAGATCAAACCAATAAGCACAAACGGAAGCAGCAAGCCAAGAAGGTTCACAAACCAGTTCGTCCTGGGAACCTCGTCGGTGAATTCAGCAACATCGGAGTTGGTGACGGCGTCCACAATTTCTTCGCCACGAGGTGCCACATAGTAGAACTGGACCTGGGTGCCAAGGTCATCGACATTGCTGGTCAACTCCAGGTCAACTCGCTGCTCAACATCGATGATGGTGGCACTGCGCACTTTATTGTCGCGCAGGAGCCCAAGCCCCTCCTGGGTCGACACCTCGCGGAAACCAGTGGCGGTCAGTAAGGAAATTCCAATAACAAGAACGAGGCCGCCGACCACGACATAGGGAAGGGGCCCTGTGAGGAGCGACTTAAACGTCGTTTTTTTCCGAGCCATACCTGCCTGTAGTGCCTTTCCCCGTCAATGTCGTCATTGGGACCAATCCACAAGGTTAGCGTGCAAAGACGGCGCCCAGGCAAGTGTTCGCCCCGGGCACAGACCCCTAGGTGCTATAGACCGAGGGCTTGAGGACGCCGACTCCGCGAAGATTCCGGTAGGACTCGGCATAGTCGAGCCCAAACCCCACCACGAAATCGTTCGCGATATCAAAGCCGAGGTAGTCGACCGTCACATCAACCTTCATCGCATCGGGTTTCCGCAGTAATGCTGCGACTTTGATGGTGGCCGCCTGGCGACTGGAGAAGTTCTCCAGGAGCCAGGACAACGTGAGGCCTGAATCGACGATGTCCTCGACGATGATCACGTCGCGGCCCTCCAGTGAGATGTCGAGGTCTTTCACAATCCTCACGACACCGCTCGATTGCGTGGACTGCCCATAACTGGAGACTGCCATCCAGTCAATTTCGATGGGGATATGAAGCTCTCTGGCTACATCCGCCATGACCATCACGGCTCCCTTCAACACGCCAATCAGAAGTGGCGTGGAGTGGGGGAAGTCTTTCTCAATGCCCCGGGCGATGCGGGCAACCCCCTCGGCAATCTGCTCGGGTGTGAGCACGACCGATTCAATATCATCTGCGACATCGCTAAATTCCATGGCCCGTTACTCCCCTTGGTCTATTGCACAATTCTCGCGTGAATAGCCGTGCCCTCGCGACCAACACGAGCGCCCGCTACATAAATCTCCGCTTGACCCCTCCAGGCGGTAATGAGAGCAGAAACCTCGCGAATGTGCTGATAGCTGGGACTGGGCGCCCCCACGCTCATAATCAGGAAGCGAATCACTCGAGAGCGCAACGCCTCAGGTTGGTCGGCAAGCCCCGCCACATCAACACTCCAGTGTCCCGGCGCGTGTTCGCTCGAGGCGCTCACAAAGAGCTGCTGCGCGAGATGGTCAAGAACAGCAGAGTCGTTGCGAAAGAGCTCGGCGCTTCGTGCAAGCGCTTGGGAGATTCCTGGGCCGAGGGTGGCCTCGATGAGCGGGAGGATTTCGGTGCGGACTCTCACTCGCGCGAAGCGTGGGTCAGAGTTGTGAGGGTCTTCCCACCAGCTTTCCCCAGCATCGGTGAGTGCCACTCGGAGCGCGTGTCGTTGCACCCCCAGTAGTGGTCGGTGATAAACACCATCCGCCTTGGCCATTCCTTTGAGGCTCCCGGGGCCACTGCCCCGGGCAAGACCGAGCAGCACAGTCTCGGCCTGATCATCCTCAGTGTGGGCGAGCAGTATCCCAGTCGCCCCGCTTTCTTTGAGGGCTTCACCAAAGGCGGCATAACGCGCTTGTCGCGCCGCGTCCTCGGGGCCTTCACCACTGCCCACCTGCACAACCTTCGTGAAGACAGGGGAGAGTCCCCACCGCCCAGCAGTGCTGGCGGCTCGGGAAACCACCTCGGCCGAATCCGCCTGAAGTTGATGATCAACAATGACAGCCCCGACCCTCATGCCAAGTTTTGGCAGTTCTGTCGCTGCCGCCCAGGCAAGAGCCAATGAATCCCCACCTCCACTGAGGGCAACGAGATAGAGCCCCTCTGCGGGGTGATCGAGTGACTGCGCCCATTCTCGAATGGCACGTCTCGTGTCGGCCATGGCAGGAGATAACCGTGGACGCCTGCCTGAGGTGCCGTCCCTGTCCACCCGGTAAGGTTACTTCACGAAACTTTCCACATAAGGAGACCCCGTCATGGCACACTATGCCGCTGTTATCGAAATCCCTCGTGGGAGCAGAAACAAGTACGAAGTTGACCACGAGACAGGCAGGGTGTATCTCGACCGAGTTCTCTACACCTCCTTTGTCTATCCGACTGATTACGGTTATTTCGAGGACACGCTTGGCCTCGATGGTGACCCTGTCGACCTTCTCTTGCTGACCGAATACCCACTCTTTCCTGGTGTTGGCGTGAAAGTACGTCCGGTTGGTGTTTTCAACATGACTGATGACGGCGGCAGCGATGCGAAGGTTGTTGCCGTTCCAGCCGGTGACCCTCGCTGGGATCACATTCAGGACCTGGGTGACATCCCCGAGTACACGCGTAAGGAAATCGAGCACTTCTTCGAGCACTACAAAGACCTCGAGCCCAACAAGTGGGTCAAGACCGAAGGCTGGGGCTCAGCGGCGGACGCCGACGAAGTGATTCAGGCCGGTATTGCTGCTTTTCCCGGCCACTAGGAGTTAGCCCAGTCGAATTCCTCGGTTGAGGAAGAACGGGTAGGGGTCCTGGGCGACCATGTTCTGCCGGGTCTCCAAGTGCAAGTGGCATCCAGTAGATCCACCCGTGTTGCCGATGCGCCCGATGAGCTGGCCGGTCGCCACCGTCTGTCCCGAGCGCACATACAGCGACCCGTTCTGCAAGTGGGCATAACCCGTGGTCACACCATCCTCGTGGGTCACACGAATAAAGTTCCCCGATGTTCCAAGCCACCCGGAGTAACTCACCCGGCCCCCCCTGGCTGCGTAGACGGGACGACCACACGCCGTTGCAAGGTCAATACCCGCGTGCAAGCGGGCAACGCCATAAATCGGATGCACCCGCATGCCAAAGTGGCTGGAGACATATCCCCCTGAGGGCCTCGCCCACCCAGCGCCACTGATCTGCCCAGGGTCAATCATGCCGGCAACGGTGCCGCCCTGTTGGGCCTTGGCTCTCTCAATCTCGCCTTTTTGGTAATCAGCCTCGGTGGCCTCGCGCTTTTCTATCAGCACCTCCAGCTGGGCTTCCAGTCGCGCACTGTTCTCCAACTGGGCCTCAACAGCGGCGTAGGCTCGCATCGCCGCGGCGTTTGCAGCTTCGTAGGCGGCCTCCGCGATGACCTGGAGCTCTTCCCTAATTTGTCGGGCCACTTCTGCCTGGTCGCTGAGAGACTGCGCGGCATTTTGATCGGCCAGCGCACGGGCATAGATGCCATCGGTCTGCTCTGCGATCTTGGCCGCGTAACCAATGCGGCTCAGGAGCTCAGTGGCGTTATCTCCGCTGATAAAGAGTGTTGCTGATAAATCAGCGCCGCCTACTCGGGCGAGCTCGGCGACAAACTGACCTGCCTGGAGGCGTGATTCCTCAGCGAGAATCTGGGCGGAATCAGCTTCGCTCTGGAGTTGTTGTTGACGGAAGGTTGCTTCGTCAAGCTCTGCAAGGGCCTCGTAGTAGACCTCGCCCAATCTAGCCGCCTCCATTTCGGCTTCGGCGGCTTCCTTTTCAAGCTTTTCGAGCAAAGCCATAATCTGCTTGACCTTGGCTTCAGCCCTTGCAACGTCCCGCCTGGCGTCTTGAACTTCTTCCCAGGTGGGGTATTCGTCCGCAAATGCGGGAGAATTGATGGGAACACCAATGCTCAGGACCATCACTAGAGCACCAATGGCTGCAAGCGTGGACACGACAAAGCGCGGGCGTGCGGGGGTCACGGAACATAACGATAGCCACATCTCCCCCAGAGGCCAGTATTTAGGCGGGGTGTGGCGCTAGAGACCCGGGGTTTGCATTAGCACCGCGGGCTCTCTAGACTCGGAGCTTGTTGTTATGCTTCGGCGAATAGCTTCGGCCCCATCGTTTAGAGGCCTAGGACGCCGCCCTTTCACGGCGGTAGCACGGGTTCGAATCCCGTTGGGGTCACCATATAATTTAATACGCAAGGCCCTGTAGCGCAGTTGGTTAGCGTGCCGCCCTGTCACGGCGGAGGTCGCGGGTTCAAGTCCCGTCAGGGTCGCGGTAGTGGGAGAGCCTCTCGTGAGAGAGGCTCTTTCTCCACCTGGCTCTGTAGCTCAGTTGGTAGAGCGTTCGACTGAAAATCGAAAGGTCACCGGATCGATGCCGGTCGGAGCCACAACATCATGCGGGCAGATGTGCCAGCATTCGTCTCGTGGAGATTAATACTCCACCAAGAACCGCAGGGATTCCGCCACCGGGGTGAACTGAGGATCCCACCCGCCACAACCATGGGTTTCGTGGCGAGTTATAGCCGGGCTTGTGTAAGGGTCCACTTCGCCACCAGGGCGCTGGTTCCCCATAGAGTGCTCCTCCCACGGCGCCAAAACCCTGGAAATACTCCGGATCAAGAATCATATGGTCGGTCATCATCTCGGTGATCGGCCGCGTGAGCCCAAGCACCTCCGAAAAGCGCCGTGACTCGCTTTGGACGAACTCGTCATCGATGCCAAAGGGTAGACCGTTTGGTGGAGCGGTCAACAAGAAAGCCGCTACTGAGCGGGTATTTGGATAGATTTGACCTGGTCGGTAGTAGTTCAAAAACGCCATCGTCTGCTGGGGCACCACGCGCTTGCCCAGCGCACCAAAAAGATCCGCTGGACGATCAGGCATCATCACCGAGTGGGTGACCACGTGCTCGGGCAGGTCTTCATCCAAGACGCCAAAGACGGCAACCCCTGAGCAGGACAGCCGCTTGGGGGCCTTCTTGGCCGGTGCGCCCATGAGGCCCTCGAGTATTCCGCCATCGAGAGCGCTGACAACATAGTCAGCGTCATAGGTGGCGCGCTCGGTGACCACGCTGCCCTTCGACACTGACACCACACGCTCAGATAGATGGATGTCGACCCCCGCGTGACGGGCGAGTTTCTCCAGACCAAGCGGAATTTCGTAGACGCCGCCCTGGGGAACCCACACCCCGTCGGTAGCCATCACAGCCGCCATGCTCGCGTAGAGGGCAAGAGTCTGGCTGGGGGCAACGCCGGCGTTCAGCGTGTGAATCGCAACGACGTCCTTGAGGTATTGAGGCATCCACGGCAAGCCCTTCAAAAATGCTTCAGTGGTGAGCCTGGTGCCATAACGAGACAACAATCGCCCAAGGGCAGGCAGCACTTTCGGGTCCCAGGGGTCCGAGACCAAGAGGTCGGTAATTGCTGGTCCTAGGGTTCCGTGCTCAGCCTCAAACCTTTTCCACGCGTCGTGCCAGTGGTGTCCGGCCTCCACCGGCAGGTTTGCCTGGGAGCCGCGATAGTAGTATCGGCCAACTTCTGGCAATCTCTCGAGGGTCACCCCCGCGATATCTGCAGCACTCTCGCCGGTGGGACCCAGTGCGTCATAGGCGGCCAACACCTGGCGCCAGACGTCAGGGAATGTGACCATCGAGGGCCCTGTGTCAATGCGCTGGCCAGCAAGTTCAATACGGCGACTCTTGCCGCCCACCCAGTCCTGGCGCTCGATCACGGTGACCTGGTGGCCTGCCCGTGCTAGCAGAGCAGAGGCTGCTAGCCCTCCAAGGCCTGCCCCGATAACGACTATCCGAGCTGTCATGGGGCTGTGTAGGACCCAAAAGTGAGCCCCGCAACAAGCTGGACGCCGGCCACAGCACCAGCCACGTAGGGAAACGCTACGGAGTACCGATAGAGGCTTTTTGCCTGATCGATAGTTGGCTTTCGCCACTGAGCAACAATTAGCCACAGCGCCAACAGTGCGTTCACAATCGCCACCGGGATGTTTACCATCCAGAACAGAACCGTCGACACCGTCCACCAGAAACCAGACCAGATCAGCGAGCCCTTCACACCAAATTTGACAGCGGTGGTGATGATCCCTACTGACCCGTCTTCTTCGATGTCCTGGATGGCGTCATAGACGTGCTTGGCCATCGACCAGGCCATCAGACCAATGGCCGCCGCCCACAACGGGGTGGCGCCAAGCGCGTAGGGGACAAAGACCAAGGGGAAGGCGTAATCGGCGTTGGAGACCGAGTCCAGAATAGGCCGGCCTTTAAAGCGCAGCGGTGTTGCCGAGTACTGCCAAAAAGAGAACGCGTAGAGAGCCATCCAGGCAACTGCTTCCCAGGGCAGCGTCACAGCAAAGTAGATCAGGAAGGGGACGTTCGTGAGGATGACGCCCCACCCAATCAGCCTGGTCTCCGAGGGCTTGATCTTCGCTCCGCCATAACCACCCTTGCGGTCGTTATCCGCGTCGGTGTCCTGGTCGTAGATGTCATTGATGCCATAAATCAAAAGGTTGAAGGGGAAGCTCACCCAGATGAGAATGGGCAGAATCTCCCACGTCCAGAGATAGCCAGAGAGCCACATTCCGATGACCGTCGTGCCAATGGTGTTCACCCACAACACCGGTCGAGAAATCTCGATGAGCCGCCTAATCACGACTCCAGCCTATCGGTGAGCGCTGGGGACTAGCTCAGGGCAATTTGGGGCGAAGCGGTCCTCGGTGGAGCTTGTATTGCATGGCCTGTGCAACTGGCTTCATCTGAATCAGATCGAGATTCACGTGGCCAGGAAGCGAGAGCGCGTAGACGACGACATCGGCCACGTCCTCGGCCGTGAGCGGGCCATCGACGTCCTGATACAGAGCCTCAAAGCGGGCCTCGTCGCCCGCATAGCGTTTGAGCGTGAACTCGGGTGTTTTCACCATTCCCGGGGCAATTTCGACCACGCGGATGGGTTCCCCTACTAGCTCCAACCGAAGCGCGCCAAGGGCTCCGTGTAGGGCATACTTCGCCGCGTTATACCCTCCGCCACCTTCATAGCTAATGAAGGCTGCGGTCGAGGACATCGCCACAATGTCGGCGTGTCCACCGCTCGCGCACGCTCGTCGCAAGCTGGGTAGTAGCGCCTTGATCATGCGCTGGGTGCCCAGCACATTAACCTCAAACATCGTCTGCCAATCCTCGGCATTGGCAACCCCCACCTCATCGTTACCAACGGCCAAGCCGGCGTTGTTGATGAGTGCCTGGATGTCCCCGGTCGATGCCACATAATCGGCAATGCGCGCAACGTCCTCTGGGTCGGTGACATCGCCTACGACGATGTCACCGCCGGTCTCCGCCGCGAGCTGTTCCAGGCGATCAGCGCGCCTGGCAACACCAATGACTGACCACCCGCGAGAGCGCAATAGGCGCACTGTTGCGGCGCCAATTCCCGAGCTGGCCCCGGTTACGAGGGCGCGCCTCGGCGCTAGATCAGTGCCCACTGCCCCCACCGACAGATCCGATAGCAACAGTCCACTCATAAATCTCGCGACTGGTGACGACACCTTCTTTCACAAAGGGGTCGGCATCCAGAAGGTTGTCCACTGCCTCCGCCGACTCAGCCTCAAAAATCAGCTGGGCCGAGGGGGTTGTCCGTCCGGTCGTGGGCCCAGCGGCCAGCAGGCCGCCGCCGTCAAGAAGCGAGCGGAGATACTCCCGGTGGATCGGTCGATGGGCGTCGATTACTGCAGGGTCAGAAACATAGTGATAGGTGACGGCAAAGATGGGCATGGCGTTGCCTTAGAGCGACTTGACGGAGGTGAGAACCTTGGTCAACGTGTCCTTCGCGTCCCCAAAGAGCAGAGTGGTGTTGGGTTCATAGAGCAGTTCGTTCTCAATCCCGGCAAATCCAGGGCGCATCGAACGCTTCAGGAAGACAACCTGTTTGGCATCGCCAGCGTTGAGAATGGGCATGCCATAAATCGGCGAGCCAGGTGTGGTCTTTGCGGCTGGATTGACCACGTCGTTGGCACCCACAACCAGACACACATCGGCGTTCTTGAACTGAGGGTTAACCTCGTCCATTTCCTGCAGAACCTCATAGGGAACGTTGGCCTCTGCAAGGAGCACATTCATGTGTCCCGGCATACGACCGGCGACCGGGTGAATTCCGAAGACCACCTCGATGCCCTTGGCTTCGAGAGCCTTGGCCAGTTCATACATCGTGTGCTGGGCCTGGGCGACTGCTAAGCCATAACCAGGAACCACAATCACGCGCTGCGCATAGCCCAGGAGGATGGCAACATCCTCAGGTGAACCCGACTTGACCGGGCGATCCGACACTTCAGTCGAGCCCGCTGTGGACCCACCCTTGAATGCGCCGAAGATGATGTTGGCAACGCTTCGACCCATCGCCATCGCCATCGCACGGGTCAAAATCGTTCCACTGGCGCCAACCAGGGTTCCACCGACCAACAGCAGGGTGTTGTTGAGAACGAGGCCAGAGGCTGCAACAGCAAGCCCGGTCATCGCGTTGAGAAGAGAAATCACAATCGGAACGTCTGCGCCACCGACCGGCAAGACGACCAGCAAACCCATGATGAGTCCCGCAACCATCAACGCTGTCGCCAGCAGGAATTCTCCTTGGGTGACGACAAGCACTGCCCCGGCCAGCGAGAGGATGGTGAGCGCAATCATCACGTATTGCTGGCCCTTGAACACCACAGGCCTGGTGGTCATCAATTCTTGGAGCTTCGCGAAGGTAATGACCGAACCAGAGAACGAGATGCTTCCGATAAAGATCGTGAAGGCAACCGCAATCAAGAATCCGAGTGTGTTCGCAGCCTGGAGCTCAAGAAGAGCGACAATCGCTGCTGCGCCACCACCAACACCATTGAACAGTGCAACAAGCTGGGGCATCTGGGTCATCTTGACCATACGGGAGGCTGGGACGGACAGCACTGTTCCCAGACCAATCACCAAAAGAATCCAGCCGATGTTGCGCAGTTCTTCAGCCAAGAAGACGGTGACGATACCGACCAGGGCGCCAAGCGCACCAATCAGGTTGCCTCGTCGTGCCGACTTAGGCGAACTCAGGCCTTTCAAGGCGAGGATGAAGGCAACAGCGGCAAAGAGGTAGAGAAGGGCTTCAACTTCGGGAGTAATCATGCTCATGATGGCGCACCTTCCGAAGACTTCTTCTTACCGGAGAACATTTCCAACATGCGGTCGGTGACGACGAAGCCGCCCACAAGGTTCACTGTTGCCATCAAGACGGCGAGCAGGGCAAGAATCAGGATGCCTGTTGTCTTGGCGTGACCCGCGACGATGATGGCCCCGACCAAAATGATGCCGTGGATGGCGTTAGCGCCTGACATCAAGGGGGTGTGCAGGGTGCTGGAAACCTTCGAGACAACCTCGAAGCCGACAAACACCGCCAGAACGAAGTAGGTCAACACGATGATGGATTCCATTACTTCTTGCCTTTCTTCGCTGCACCGGCGGCAATAGCCTCGGCAGTGGGTTCATGACGAATCTGGCCATCGTGGGTTAGACATGCCCCCGCGACAACCTCATCCTCGAAATCTGGCTGGACTTTCTTGTCCTTGGTCATCAACTCGAGAAGGTTGGCGACGTTCTTGGCAAAGAGACGCGACGCGTCATAGGCCATGCTCGAGGGCACATCTTTCATACCGACCAGAGTGATGCTTCCTCCGGTCTTTCCCACAGAGATTGCCACGTCTGTGCCGGGCTTGGATCCCTCGACGTTACCGCCGGTTTCAGCAGCAAGGTCAATGATGACCGAGCCTGGCTTCATACCCTTCATCATCGCCTGAGTGATGAGTCGGGGAGCGGGACGCCCGGGGATTGCTGCGGTCGTGATGATGACGTCGGCCGCACTCACGTAGGGGGTGAGGAGCTCTTGCTGACGCTTGACGCGATCTGCTGCCAATTCCTTGGCGTAACCGCCTGCGCCATCAGCAGCAACATCGAGCTCGAGTTCAATGAAGGTTCCACCCATGGAGCGAACCTCGTCGGCAGAAGCGGATCGCACGTCGTAGGCCATGACCTTAGAGCCAAGGCGCTTGGCCGTAGCGATCGCCTGAAGACCCGCAACACCGGCTCCCAACACCAAGACTGTTGCCGGTGGAACAGTTCCCGCGGCCGTCATGTAGAGGGGGAAAAAGCGAGGCAGGCGCATCGCGCCTTCCAACACGCAGCGATAGCCGGCAACCAACGCCTGCGACGTTAGAGCGTCCATTGACTGCGCGCGGGAAATTCTTGGAACCAGCTCGAGGGCGAAGGACGTGATTGCGTTATCACGCAGCGCTTTCACTGCATCGGCCTCTGACGCCGGGGACATCAGGCCCACGGTCAGGGTGCCCTTCTTGAGCTTCTTGATCGTGGCGGGAGCGAGAGGCCTCACGTGCGCGAGAACATCGAGAGTGCCGGGATCAACCGAGGGGGAAATGGTGGCTCCTGCCGCCTTGTAATCCTCATCCGCATAGCCTGCGAGGACACCGGCACCTTTTTGGACGGTGACCTTGAGGCCCTTACCGACTAGCTGCTTGACCGACTCTGGTGTTGCCGCGACCCGGTTTTCACCAGAAATCGGCTCTGTAAGAACTCCGACAATCATTGATTCACCCTCGACTGGTTAGTGACATCCCCCGGTCAAACTGACCCCAGGGTGAGTATCCCCCACCGTACCAGAAAGGCTGGAACTCTCAGCGGTGCGCGAGCTCGGATTCGTGGCCTCCGGCATGAGAAGTGCGGGCCTTAGCTCTGTGGAAATAGTCTCGGTGCACAACCGCCAAGCACAGAGCGGCCACGGCCAGCGCAGTGGCTGACATTCCCAACGTTGCGGCCCCCATTAGCGCGATGTCGCTAATTCCCCCCGCGGACGGCTCACTCGCCACACCGAGTTGTTCTTCCACGACGACAGCGTACCAAGAACACAATTGGATTTAGTTATTTGTGCGACTCAATCAACTCGATCATCTTCGCAATGTGGTTATCGACGAGCTGGTGGGTCATGAGATCGATTTCGGGAATCGAGCGAGAGGGAAGGTGTTGGCCAGCCAGCCACACAGAAACTCCGAGCGTTGACCACGCCACCGTGGGAACGAGAGCCCTGAGTTCTGGATCCGTGAAGAGCTCTGACCGCGGCACAGCGCCCATAGTCCACGGAGGGTCCGAGACCTCGCCGGTGCGAATGTCCCTGACGAGGGAACCCAGACGGGCAAGATTCAGTTCAAAACCCTGGTTCATGACCTCACCAAATGATGAACGCACGATGGCGGTTGCATCTTTAGCTGCCAGAGGGTAGTTCAGTACCGAGCCCCAGCCGCCCATCTCATCGGTCTCCTTGATTTCCGCCAAAATCCAGGCCGCTAGGCGGTCGTTCGGGTTGCGCGGAGCGCGCTGCACTGCCGCCCATAAGTCCTCGACGTATCGCAAGTACACCATGTGAGCAGCCTCGGCGATGAGGCCATCGCGGCTCCCGAAGTAGTGATTCACCATGGGATAGGTGATGCCCAGTCGATCACACACGCTCGAGACGTTAAAGGACGTGGGACCCGATTTGGCCACCTCTTCGAAGGTCACATAAAGAACTTTCAGGCGCATCGGTGGTTGTGGATCGGAGCCAAAGCGTAACCAATGGGAATCATCAAGAGACTTGTCGGGGTGCGACGTAT
>WLEA01000031.1 GCA_009704535.1 Actinomycetota bacterium | reverse complement strand
GGCGGGCATAACCGGCAAATTCTTGCCCGAGTGTCACAGGCGTTGCATCCATCAGATGGGTGCGGCCGGCCTTAACTGTCGTGGTCCACAGCTTTGCCTTGGCCTCGAGGGCAGTGGCAAAGTGGGTAAGGCTTGGAACCAAGGTGTTGACCAGGGCCTCGGTCACGGCAACGTGGACTGACGTGGGAAACACATCGTTGGAGGACTGCGAAGCGTTGACGTGGTCGTTCGGGTGAATATCCAGACCAGAGGCAGTGCTAGCGAGAGTCGCGAGCACCTCGTTCATGTTCATGTTCGAGGAGGTGCCAGAGCCTGTTTGGTAGGTGTCAACGGGGAACTGGTCGTGGTGGTTGCCAGAAATGATGGACTCTGCGGCGCCGATGATTGCTTTTGCGGTCGCGGAATCAAGAATTCCGAGTTCGGCGTTGACCAAGGCTGCGGCTCGCTTTATCTGGGCGAGGGCCACAATCTGGGCTGGCTCAAGTCCGCGACCAGAAATAGGGAAGTTCTCGACCGCACGCTGCGTCTGGGCGCTATAGAGGGCGTCCTTGGGAACTCGAACCTCACCCATGGTGTCGTGTTCGATCCGGTAGTCGTTCGTGTCGGACTGTGGCGTCATGCCCGGTTCCTCGTCGTGTCGAATCAGTGAGTGGTCAAAAGTTCTGCATCAATGGCGCCGATCACCACGTCGTGGGTGACTCGTCCCTCAGCGAGGGTGTAGTTCGCCCCCACCACCGCCAGCCTACCTTCGGCGATGGCCAGGCTGATGAGTTCACTCGCTGCCAGAAGGCTCGAGACTGTGTCGCGCAGGTGCTCGCGCCCCACTTCGGAAACGTCGAGCCCCTCACACCCCTCGAGGCCGTGAGCTAGTCGCACCCGCTCGACCGCCGGAGAGATTTGGTTAGTGATGTCCTTGATGTGGGGAGGCAGGGGGGTGGCCTCCGGGTCCATCTGATTAATGGCCGCCTGCACTGCCCCGCACTGGTCGTGGGAGAGGACGACAATGAGCGCAACGCCCAGCATTTCCACTGCGTATTCCAGTGAGCCAATCACGGAAGACGAAATCACCTGGCCGGCGTTCCTGACGACAAACAGGTCACCGAGACCCTTGTCGAAGATGATTTCTGCCGATAGCCGTGAATCTGCGCACCCGAACAATGCGATTTCCGGGTACTGGGCGCCGGCGATTTCGCTACGACGTTCAACGTCTTGACGCGGGTGCAAAGGTTCGCCGTGAATGAACCTGTCATTCCCGGCAGTGAGCCTTTCCCAGACTTCCGACGGAGTCAGGTTGTGGGCGCTCACTGTGGGCGCTCCTGGGTGAGTTGGTAGGTAATGTCATTGGCCACTTCACGAACGCCACGCTCGTCAGTGCCGCCCACAACCAGTGTGTACGCCTCGCCCTCCAAGACAACGACATAGGCCTTGTTCCCGGTGGGGTCTTCCTCCCGGCGGTCGTACTCAACCCAGACAAGTTCGTTGGGGCGACCGTAACCATAGGTGACAGACCCGGTGGACTCAGAGCGAACAGTCCGCTCGGCGAGCCAGAGCGCATCAGCATCAAAACCTTGGTCAACAAAAACATAGCTACGCTCGGGTCCCAACAACCCGATTGACCATGTGGCAGTGGACCCAGGTTCCGCGCTTACCTCAGCACGGTTTGCGCTCCAGAGGTCAGAGAGCATTGGGACAATAGGCTCACCGGGCAACTGGTCCTTGGCCTCGCCAGCCACAGCAACCCAGTCGACTTCGTCGACAAGGTTGGTGTCGGGGCGGACTACCAAGATGATCAACAGCGCAACCACGCCGAGGGAGGCAAGCAGCGACCACACCAGGTTTCTGGTGTTTTGGCGCGCTTTGCGTTCAGAGCGGGCTGCGGAGACACGCTCGCTCTTTTCACGGGGAGTTTCTGGTCGTCCGAGACCAGCAACCTCGCGGGGGGCTTTTCCAGCCATCGGGTCAGTCCTCTCGGTTCTTTTTCGCTGCTTCTAGACGGGCTTTGGCGCCAATGAGCCACTCATCGCACCGAGCAGCGAGCGCCTCACCACGCTCCCAGAGAGCAATCGACTCTTCAAGGCTGATGCCGCCCTGTTCCAGGGCGGTGACAACAGAGACAAGTTCGTCCCTCGCCTGCTCGTAGGAGAGCTTGGCGATGTCGGTGTTCTTCTCGCTAGTCACGTCCCACAGTCTAGTTTCCAGGGGAGCGCTCAGCGGACTTGAGTGTCGATGGTGCCATCACTGACGGTAACGCTGAGCTCATCACCGGAGGAAGCGTCGGCAATGCTGGTGACAACGCTGCCATCGCGCTTTCTCGCGATGGCATAACCCCGCTCCAGTGTGCTGGTGGGGGAAAGGCCTCGGAGGTTTGCA
Source organism: Actinomycetota bacterium (assembly GCA_009704535.1). Taxonomy (GTDB): domain Bacteria; phylum Actinomycetota; class Actinomycetes; order Actinomycetales; family Microbacteriaceae; genus Pontimonas. The sequence continues at coordinate 13,475 of WLEA01000031.1, read as the reverse complement.
GTGAGCGCGCCCACCTGGGATGTGGCGCGCTCAATTACTAGGTGGGCGAGGTCAACTCCTCGAACAACCAACTGCAGAATCTCCTCGGACTTGATGTCGACGAGCGTGAAGGGGTCCTTCAGGATTGGTCTCGTGCGAAACGCACTGAGACGCTCTGATTCATACTCGAGCATCGAGAGAATCCTCTGGTCCAGGCGTGACCTCGCTTCCTGGATGATGCGTCGTTCGTTTTCCACGTCTGGCACGACCCGCTTGGCAGCGTCGGTGGGAGTTGAGGCGCGCAGGTCGGCAACGTCATCCAATAAAGGACGATCGGCCTCGTGTCCGATTGCACTGACTAGCGGGGTCGTGAGGGATGCGGCCAAGCGAACGAGGCGCTCATCGCTAAAGGGAAGGAGGTTAAGGAAGTCGCCACCACCTCTGGCGACAATGATGACGTCGACTTCAGGGTCGGCATCCAACGTTGTGAGTGCCTGCATTACTTCTGCGACCGCCCGGTCGCCTTGGACTGCGGCATATTCAATGCGAAATGACACATCAGGCCAGCGAAGCGTGGCGTTGTGAATAACGTCCTTTTCGGCGTCCGAATCTTTTCCGGTGACCAGACCGATGGTGCCCGGCAGAAAGGGCAGTCGCGTCTTTCTTGACTCGTCAAAGAGCCCTTCGGATGCCAGTTGGGTTTTGAGCCTCTGAAGCTTTTCGAGAATTTCACCAAGGCCGGTGTGACGCATATCGAGAACGTTCATGCTGAGCGTTCCGCCCTTGACCCACCAGCTTGGCTTGACGCGTGCAATCACCCGGTCGCCCTGAGCCACCAACTCTGGAATGTTCTCTTGAGCCCTCCGCCATACCGTGAACGACAGCGCGGCATCTGCATCGATGTCGCTGAACTTGCCGTAGATGTTGCCAGCCGCTTTCCCCCACTGGGTGACTTCGGCCTCAATCCAGACCGACCCCAAGCGGTCGACGTAGCTACCCATCAACTCGGAGAGTTTCACCACTGACCAGGGTGCCTCCGGGCTTGAATCATTCGTCGTCTCGCTCATCGCTTCCAAGGCTAGAACATTCAGCAACAGCGGGCAGACAAGCCAATACACTTGCCCCGTGAGCATTAGTAATGGCAACGTCCAAACCCTCGAGGCTCCGCTGATTCCGAAGCGTCGCGAGAAGTTGATTGATGTGCCGGTGTTGGGCGAAAAGCGCATCCTCTTGGCGGCCCCCAGGGGCTACTGCGCTGGGGTGGATCGCGCGGTCATTGCTGTCGAGAAGGCGTTGGAGCGCTTTGGTGCACCGGTCTATGTGCGCAAGCAAATCGTTCACAACATCCACGTGGTGAAGGAACTCGAATCCCGCGGGGTCATCTTTGTTGACGAAGTGTCCGAAGTCCCCGAATCCTCGACCATTGTTTTCTCCGCCCACGGTGTCTCGCCGATGGTTGTCGCGGAAGCGGCCGACCGCGGGCTCAATGCCATTGATGCCACCTGTCCATTGGTGACCAAAGTCCACCGTGAGGCCGTTCGGTTCTCGGGCCAGGACTACCACATTCTTCTGATTGGCCACGCTGGGCACGAAGAGGTTGAGGGCACCATGGGTCACGCCCCCGACCACACCACGCTGGTGAACAACCCTGACGAGGCCGATATCATCACGGTTCCCGACACCGAGAATCTCATTTGGCTCTCACAGACCACCCTGAGCGTTGATGAAACCATGGAAACAGTGCGCAGGCTGCGCCTGCGCTTCCCCCATCTGAGCGATCCGCCAAGCGATGACATTTGTTACGCGACTCAGAACCGTCAAGTCGCTATCAAGAAGATTGCTCCGGAGTGCGACCTGGTGATTGTTGTGGGTTCCCCCAACTCGTCCAACAGTGTTCGACTCGTCGAAGTGGCGTTGGAATACGGCGCAAAGGCCTCCTACCGGGTTGATTACGCGAGCGAAATCAAGCAGGAATGGCTCGAGGGAGTTTCCACAATCGGACTGACCTCTGGCGCCTCAGTGCCCGAGGTTCTTGTCGACCACACCCTGGCCGATCTCGCCGATGCCGGTTACACGCAAGTCAAAGAAATCAAAACAGCCGAGGAGGACCTTCAGTTCTCGTTGCCGAAGGAACTCCGTAAAGATTCCAGTGGCAACGTCGATCAGTCACTGCTCGGCGGACGCAAGGGCTCCTAAGAAATAGCGTGACCAGCCGAACCCAGCTGGTGAGCCGCTTTTGCAACCCTGGTTGCCATTGACGTTTCTGCCGCTTTGCCCCAAGCTCGGGGGTCATAGAGCTTCTTGTTGCCGACCTCGCCGTCAATGCGCAAAACGCCGTCCCAGTTCTGGAACATGTAGCCGGCGATTGCCCGCGTGTAGGCGTATTGGGTATCGGTGTCGATGTTCATCTTGATGACACCGTTGCCCACAGCCTCGGCGATTTCCTCGTCGGTGCTCCCTGAACCACCGTGGAAGACGAGGTCCAGGGGCTTAGGCCCTGTGCCAAACTTCGCTTGCAGGCCATCCTGGATCTCTTTGAGCAGTTCTGGGCGAAGCTTCACGTTGCCAGGCTTATAGACGCCGTGGACGTTACCGAAGGTGAGCGCCGCCATATAGCGGCCCTGCTCACCAAGCCCCAACGCTTCTACGGTGGCGATGGCGTCATCGAGGGTCGTATACAGACTCTCGTTAATGGCGTGGCTCACTCCGTCTTCTTCGCCACCGACAACGCCAATTTCTACCTCAAGAATGGAGTGGATGGCCTTCATGCGGGGCAGGAGGTCCTTGGCAATCGTGAGGTTCTCGGCCAGTGGCACTGCCGAGCCATCCCACATGTGTGATTGGAAGATGGGGTTGCCCCCGGCCTTTATGGCTTCTTCGCTGGCGGCAATAAGGGGCATCACGAACCCATCGAGTGCGTCCTTCGGGCAGTGGTCAGTGTGTAATGCCACCGTAATCGGATAGTTCTTGGCCACCTCGGTCGCGAAGGCCGCCATGGCGAGTGCACCTGAGGCCCTGGCCTTGACACTTTGGCCGGCAAAGAAGTCAGCACCGCCGGTACTGACCTGAATAATGCCATCGGAGCCCGCTTCGGTGAGACCCTGAAGAACGCCGTTGATGGTGGATGAAGACGAGATGTTGATAGCGGGGAAGGCGAAGCCTTTAGCCTTCGCCGTGTCGATCATCTGCGCATACTGATCCGGTGTTGCTATGGGCATGTCAGCTCCAAATCCGAAGGGAAGCGGTGTGGTCCCAGCTTACTGGGAACACTGTCGACGGGCCCCTCGGCGCTAGGCTGGGGAGCGAAGTACTCCTGTTCGACCGAGAAGAAGGGCGTGTGGATGTCCGAGGTTGACTCTGCCGAGCTCTTCCAGCACCCGGATCGAAACTTGGCGATGGAGTTGGTCCGTGCCACCGAAGCAGCCGCTATTCGCGCGACACCCTGGATCGGACGAGGCGACAAGAACGCAGCTGATCAGGCTGCTGTTGATGCAATGCGGAAGTTCCTTTCAACCGTCAACTTCTCCGGACTCGTTGTTATCGGCGAGGGTGAGAAAGACCACGCTCCGATGCTCTTCAACGGTGAAATTGTGGGCACCGGCAACGGGCCGCTGTGTGACATCGCGGTGGATCCCATTGACGGCACGTCGCTAACTGCCGCTGGTCGCTCGCACGCCATTTCGATGATTGCGGTGTCTGAGCGAGGCAGCATGCTCGATGCCTCCAGCGTGTTCTATATGGAAAAGATTGTGGCCTCTCACGAGGCCATTGGGGTTGTGGATATTTCCCTGCCGATTGGCGAGAACATCAGGGCGTTGGCCAAGGCGAAGAACAAGGCCGTTGAGGACATGCGGATTGCCGTTTTAGATCGTCCCCGCCACGAGCAGTTGATTGCTGATATTCGCGCCGTCGGTGCTGGCACCCGGTTGATTCTTGATGGTGATGTCGCGGGTGGAATAAACGCCGCCCGCCATGACACCCGCATCGACATGTGCGTAGGAATTGGGGGCAGCCCCGAGGGTGTGGCCACGGCCTGTGCGGTGAAAGCACTCGGTGGTTTTATGCAGGGCCGTTTGTCGCCCACCACTGACGAGGAGAAGCAGCGCGGATTGGACGCTGGGCTTCGCTTTGACCACATCTATGGCGTCAACGACTTAGTCTCCGGCGACAACACCTTCTTTGTGGCAACGGGTGTGACCGATGGTGAACTGGTGCGCGGTGTTCGCCGCGATGGCCCCATCATCAGCACAGAGAGCATTGTGCTGCGGGCACGCTCGGGAACCATTCGCCGAGTATCGGCGGATCACCAAGCCAGTAAGTGGCTAGGCGACTAGTCCTTCAGTTCCTTGGTGGGTCCCTCTAGTAGTTCAGGGGCTGAGAGCTCGCGCGGCATCTGGTCAACGCCCTCAAGTTCTGTGAGCAAATCTGCTGCGGTTCCCAGTTCGTTGAGCTTTCTGGCACTCGGGAACACGCGGGTTTCGAGAGAGCCAACGAACGAGTTATAACCCTTGACGGTGCTGGAGATGGAGCGCCCCAGGGTTTCGATGTGCTTGGCCATTCCGCCGAGGCGCTGGAGGAGCTCGCGGCCCACAGCAAAGAGCTTCGCCGCGTCTTCGGTGAGGACATCCTGCTGCCAGGAGAATGCCACGGTTTTCAGCACGCTCCACAGAGTGACGGGAGAGGCGAGTGCCACCTTCTTGCTAAAGGCGTAGTCCATCAGCGCCGGATCGGTTTCGATCGCTGTCGAGATCAGTGCCTCGCTGGGGATAAAACAAATGACAAGTTCGGGGGAAGCCGAGAGGCCATCCCAGTAGGACTTTTTGCCAAGCGCATCCACGTGAGCCCGGACGGCGGCCACGTGCTGCTTCAGCAAAGACTCACGCCTGGCTGCTTCTTCACCAGTAGCAGTGAAAGGAATCTTGCTGGCTTCGAGATACGCGGTGAAGGGGACCTTGGCGTCCACGGCAATGTTTTTTCCACCAGGGAGGTGAATGACCATGTCGGGCTTCCCAATTCCAGCATCCGAGCTGATTTGGGATTGAACATCAAAGTCGACACGCTCAATCAGGCCTGCCGCCTCAACCACCCGTCTTAATTGGACCTCTCCCCAGACACCCCTGACGCTGTTGGAGCGAAGAGCGGAGGCGAGTTGCTCTGCCGTGCCGCGCAAAAGCTCCTCGCTTGCGAGAGCCGCACGCAACTGTTGGCTGATTTGACCGTGCTGCTCATTGCGCTGTTTCTCAAGTGCGGTGACGGTGCGCTGCATGTCTGTGAGGCGCTCGGAGACCGGTGTGAGTGCTTGCAGAATTTTGTTTTCGGTGTCTTGATTTCCGCGAAGATCGTCGTACTGGCGCTGCATCATCTCGAGCTGGGCTTTGAGCGCTATGGGGTCATCAGACCCTCGGGCGTTTCTCCGCCCGGCGACGAGCCAGCCAACCAGGAAACCGAGACCCACGCCAAGCGCGAGGCCAATCAGTACTGCGACGATTGTTTCGTTCATGTCCCCAGTCTGCCAGTCACCCCTGACCCACACACGAACCTGCACTAGGCTTCCTAGCCGTGGCTCTCACCATTGGAATCGTTGGACTCCCGAACGTCGGCAAGTCCACTTTGTTTAACGCGCTTACTAAGAACTCGGTGCTTGCAGCGAATTATCCCTTCGCCACCATTGAGCCAAACGTCGGCGTCGTGAATCTTCCCGACGACCGGCTCCAGGTGCTGGCCGGCATCTTTGGAAGCGAGCGAATCATCCCGGCGGCTGTCTCCTTTGTTGACATCGCTGGCATTGTGCGTGGCGCGAGTGAGGGCGAGGGCCTCGGCAATCAGTTCCTCTCCAACATTCGCGAGGCCGATGCCATTGCTCAGGTTGTGCGCGTCTTCGATGATCCTGACGTTGTCCATGTGGACGGCGCGGTTAACCCCGCAGCTGACATGGAAACAATTAACACCGAGCTGATTCTCGCTGACCTGCAAACTCTCGAGAAGGCCATCGTCCGTTACGAAAAAGAAGTCAAGGGCAAGAAGCTCGATCCGAGCGTGCTGGCCTGCGCTGAGGAAGCACGAAGCATTCTGGATACGGGAAAGACTCTGTTCCAGGCAGCCTTTGATGCGGTCCCGATTCGGGAACTGGGCCTCCTGACTGCAAAGCCCTTCTTGTATGTGTTCAACGTGGACGAAAACACCCTGGGAAACCCAGCCAAGCAAGCAGAGCTGGCAGCACTGGTGGCGCCTGCGCAAGCCGTCTTCTTGGACGCCAAGGTCGAGAGCGAACTGATTGACCTCGACAAGGCTGAGGCACTGGAGCTTCTGCAGTCGCTGGGTCAAGAAGAGAGCGGGCTGGATCAGCTTGCTCGCATCGGCTTTGTGACTCTTGGCCTTCAGACTTATCTCACTGCTGGGCCCAAAGAGACCAGGGCGTGGACGATCCACACAGGATGGAGGGCCCCTCAAGCAGCAGGTGTGATTCACACTGACTTTGAAAAAGGATTTATCAAGGCTGAGGTCACCTCGTTTGAGGATCTCGTTGAAGCCGGGTCTCTGGCGGAAGCCCGGTCTGCTGGCAAAGCCCGCATAGAGGGCAAGGACTACGTCATGAAAGACGGCGACGTCGTCGAATTCCGTTTCAGTTCCTAGTTGTCTCTCCCAGGAACGCATGGTTCGCTGGTCCTATGACCGTTTTGCCCATGTTCCCCTTGGGTTCTGTGCTCTTCCCCGCGATGCCTTTGGCGCTTCGGGTTTTTGAAGAGCGCTATCTCAAGATGATGGGGGCCATCCTCGAGGATGAGACCCCACGTTTTGGTGTCGTATTGATTGAACGGGGCTCGGAGGTCGGTGGAGGAGAGAAGCGTTTTGACCATGGCACGGTCGCTCAGGTGCTCCAGGTGGAAGCCCCTGATGGCCCATTGGCCGTGGTGGCCAGGGGTACCGCCCGTTTCCGGGTGCTGGAGTGGTTGCCAGAGGACCCCTACCCGATGGCGCGGGTTGAGTTCCTTGAGGGCTTTGACGTCGCGGATGGCGGGCCGGGGTTAGAGGCGGCGGAGAAGCTCGTGAGGGACACCCTCGCCTATGTCGCCGAGGTGGGGGCTCACGACTCGTGGCCGAGCGACCTTGAGCTCTCCGATGACCCCGCGGAGAAAGCTTGGCAACTAGCGGGCATCGCGCCACTTGGCCCACTGGATCACTACGACTTTTTGGTCGCAGAGACCTTCCAGGATTTACTCGCCACCCTGAGCGCCACCGTGGCCGACGCTCTGGAGACCTTTCGGTTGAGCCGGGAATCTAGCGAGTAAAGATAGTCTTTCCGGCATTGTGTGAACTGCCGAGAATGAGAGGCTTCTATGGCGCTAAGACTTCCCGATAGGTGGGTGTGGGACTCCTGGTATGCCTGGGATGGCCCCGTGTGTCACGCTTTCTATTTGGTTGCCTCGAGGGGGCTTCGCGACGGTGGCGAGCGACACCGCGCGCCCTCTATCGGTCACGCTATCTCTGAGGACTTGGTGAGCTGGGAGATTCTCCCTGATGCCCTTGCTCCGAGCCACAGCCCAGCCTTTGACTCCTTCACGACTTGGACTGGCAGCACCCTTCAGGCTGCCGATGGCACCTGGTGGATGTTCTACACGGGCTCGTCTCGTGAAGACGGCGGCTTGATTCAAAGAATTGGAGCTGCGACATCGAAAGACCTCATTACTTGGACTAAGCACGATGAACCTGTCATCGAGGCGGATTCCCGCTGGTATGAAACGTTGGAGCAGGCCCAATGGCCTGATCAGGCCTGGCGTGATCCGTGGGTGTTTAAGCGCCCCGGTGAATCCCAGTGGAGCATGCTTATCACCGCCCGTCACCGCGCTGGGGACCCGACCGAACGCGCCGCCGTCGGGCTTGCCACTTCAGAGGACTTGGTCCACTGGAGTGTTCAACCTCCTCTGTCGAGCCCGGGGCAAGGGTTTGGCCAATACGAAGTCTTCCAATACGCCGAAGTCGATGGTGTTCCGCTTCTGATGTTCTGTTGTGGCTGGAGAGAGCTTTCGCCTTCGCGTCTCCAGGCCCTCGGTCAGATTGACTCCACCTATTCGCTGGTGGTTGACCAGGGTCTTGGCGACCTTGATTTCACCAAAGCCAGAGCGTTCACCGACACCGTTGTCTATGCGGGCCGGCTTGTTCAGAAACCCTCCGGTGACTGGTATTTGCTGGGTTTTGTGAACGATACCAACGGAGATTTCGTGGGAGAACTCTCGGACCCGATTCCAGTGACAGCGGACCCGACCTTGGGCCTCGTCCCACGCCCCTAAAGCCACCCCGCTCGCTGCACAAAAGTTTGTTTCAGATTGATAACGGGCGCTCTGCTGTGTTTGCTCTTGAAGGTTCGGGCGGTAGAGTAGCGCCATTGCGTAATCGCGCAACCGGTTCCATAATCTGGGCAAAGGAGAACAGATTGATTAAGAAATGGATGGCTGTCGCTACGGCAGCCGGTCTGACAGTTGCACTGTCAGCATGTGCGGCTGAGCCTGAAGCCGCTCCCGCTGAGTCCACCACGGACGCGGCAGCATGTGAGACGGTCACGGAGTTCACCTGGTTGAACACCATCAAGATCGAGATTCGCGACCAGTTCCTCGAGGCAGTTGACGAGTACAACGCTGCTCAGGACTGCTACAAGGCAGTCATTCTTGACTACCCCCAGGGTGAGCCCTTCTTCAGTGTTGTCACCCCCCTCTACGAATCCAACGAGGCTCCCGTTGTCATGACGGCCCTTCAGGAAGTCCCCGACATGGCTGACCGTGTCATGGACTGGACTGGAACCGACCTTGCTGCACTCGCAGCTCCTGGTTCTTTGGATGGCGCCAACATCGGTGGAAAGCAGGTCGGCATTCCTGTTACCGCCGAGGCATTTGGTCTGCTCTATAACAAGGCAGTGCTTGACGAGGCTGGGGTTGACCCCGCAGCGATCACGTCACGTGCTGACCTCGAAGCAGCTTTCGACGCAGTTGAGGCCACCGGCCGCGACGCAATCCACTTCTCTGGCTTGTGGTGGTCGCTTGGTGCTCACGTGAGCAACATTTACCACACCACTGCCGCTGAGGATCTCGAAGGCAAGCTGACCGTTCTTGACGGCCTCGTTGATGGCACCTACTCCCTCATGGACGACCCCAAGTTCATCGATTACTTGGACACGTTCGACCTGATGAAGTCGTACTCCACTGACAGCGCAACCATTGCTGACAGCGACTACGACATGGGTGTCGAGAACCTCGCTACCGGTGAGGTCGGCTTCTGGTTCATGGGTAACTGGGCCGAGCCCAACCTCTTGACCACCACTCCTGAGGGTTCCTTTGGTGTTATGCCACTCCCCACCGGCGCAGCCGCTGGTGACTACGGCAACGACTCCATCTCCGTCGGTGTTCCGTTCTACATCATGATCGATGAAACTCAGTCGACTGAAGAAGAGCGCGCTGGCGCAATGGACTTCCTCAGCTGGTTGCTCACGACCCCCGAGGGTCAGGCACGCTGGGCTGGTCCCGTTGAGTCCGGTGGCATGAACTTCATCCCGATGTACGAAGGCTTCACTGTAAGCCCGAGCACATTCATGGCGCAGGAGATTGCTTCCTACATTGCAGGCGGCAAGACCCTCGAGTGGATGAACAGCTACTACCCCGCTGGTCTGCAGGATGTCTACGGTTATGAAGGTGGACAGCCCTACTACGACGGCGTGATTGACCGCGCAGCATATGCCTCTGTTCTTGAGGGTGCATGGGCTGGCGCTGAGAAGACGTGGCGCTAAGCGCTTCGTTCGCTCGGTAGTAACCGCGTAAGCGGACGTGTGGCCCTAACCAGTATTCTGGTTAGGGCCACACTCCCTAGGGGCAAAGGTTGTTGACAGTGAAGTCGAAAAAAGCAGGGGCTCTCAAGCACTTCAAGCGCTTCGGTATTTTTGCCGCGGTCCCTCTCTTTGTGTTCGGGATTGTTCTTGTTTTCCCTTTCTTGCGGGGTATCTTCCTGACCTTCACCAACTGGGATGGCTTCGACTACGACTCGTTCGTAGGACTGGACAATTACGCCCTCTCCATCCAAGACGAGGCGTTCTGGTCTGCAATGACCATGACATTCGGCTACGTGATTGCCTCACTGATTTTGGTCAACCTTGTGGGCTTTGGCCTCGCACTTCTTGTGACTATTCCGATGCGGGGGACGAATGTCTTTAGAACGTTCTTCTTCGTTCCCAACCTCATCGGTGGGGTGATTCTTGGGCTGATCTGGCAGTTTATCTTTGCCTCGGTCTTGCCCTCACTCTCCGAGATTTTCTCTATTCCGTTCTTCGAGTCAGATTGGCTTCTGACCCCGACCACCGCCTTCTGGGCCATGGTGATTGTCACCGTGTGGCAAATGGGGGGCTACATGATGATCATCTACATCACCGGCCTCATGAGCATCGAGAAGGACGTTCTAGAGGCGGCAATCATTGATGGCGCATCGGCGTTTAGAACCCTGATGTCGATCAAGATTCCGTTGATGGCACAGGCGTTCACAATCTCGATGTTCTTGACGATCCGCAATAGCTTTATGGCCTACGACTTGAACCTCTCTCTCACCGGCGGTGGCCCATACCGCACCACTGAGCTGATCTCACTCCACGTCTTCAAAGAGGCCTTTGGCTTTGGAAACTTCGCGACCGGTCAGTCCCAGGCCGTGATGATGTTCCTGGTCATCGCTGTTGCTGCCCTAACGCAGGTTGTCTTGAGTAAGCGGGCGGAGGTGCAGAGATGAAGCGTGTGAAGCTCTCCCGCAGAATTTTCTTTGGTGTCGCCGCGTTTTTGGCTGCCGTTTATGCCTTCCCGTTCTTCCTCGTTCTTCTCAACTCCTTTAAGGAGAAACGCGCAATTCGGAACAACCCGATTGCCCCGCCCGAAGAATGGCTGTTTAGCAACTACATCGAGGCTGCCGAGCGCATGGAGTACTTCCAGTCGCTGACCAACTCGGTCTTGATCACGGTCTCTAGCGTGATCGCCATCATCGTCACCAGCTCGATGCTCGCCTACTACCTGGCTCGCACCAAGAACAAGTTCACCTCGGTGACCTTCCTTGTCTTGGTGGCCTCGATGATCGTGCCCTTCCAGGCTCTGATGATTCCCTTCGTGGGTTTGTTTGGAAACCTGGGGCTCACCAATAGCCGGGCATCGCTCGTGTTCTTCTACGTGGGCTTTGGTGTGGCACTCTCGACCTTCCTTTACCACGGGTTTATTTCGAACATTCCGCTCGAGCTTGACGAAGCGGCTGCCATGGATGGCGCTAGTGACTTCATGATTTTCAGGAAGATCATCTTCCCGATGCTCTCGCCGGTTACCGCAACCGTTGCGATCATCAACGGGTTATGGATCTGGAACGACTTCTTGTTGCCACAGCTCGTGCTGACCCAAGAAAAGCGGACGCTTCCCCTTCGCACGTATGTCTTCTATGGCACCTACACCTCGGATTACGGTCTGGCGATGGCGGGCCTCGTGCTCTCTATCCTGCCGATTGTTGCCTTCTACTTCGTCATGCAACGTCAGATTATTTCCGGTGTCTCCGCTGGAGCGGTGAAATAATCATTCCGCTGTGCTGAGATTCACTAAGGGTGACCACCTGCCCCCACGGGCCGGGTCCAAAGTCGCCCGCATTGCCATTCCGGTGAGCCTTGAGTTCATGCTGGTATTGGGGCTCACATTTGTGAACCAGATCATCGTGGGTGGTCTCGGCGGTGTCGCAGTGGCGGCCGTGGGTTTTGCCAACAGCATCCACACCATTCCGGTGTTCTTTTTTGGTGCGCTGAATGTCGGTGCCGGGGTGGTGGCGGCCAGAGCGTTTGGTGGTGGCCAGAAACGCGTTGTGAGTAAATCGGTGACCTTTGCGGTCATCCTCTCGGTAGTCACCGGTGTCGTGGCGGCTATTCCTTTTGTGCTGTTTCCCGATGAGATTCTGCGACTGGCTGGTGCTTCAGAGGGTGTTGTGACCCAGGGCAGTGGCTACCTTGCCGTCTTGGTGGCGGGCCTTGCCGCTGGCGTTTTGGGAATGGTGCTCGGCGCAGTGTTGCGCTCGGTCGACCGCCCCCGCTCGCCGATGGTGGCGACGATTATTACGGTCGCACTCAACACCCCACTCGCCATCGTGTTCGTCTATGGGATTGGCCCCTTTGAAGGAATGGGCGTTGTTGGCGCGGCATGGGCGACGTTGATCACGACGGTTCTGAAGGCCGTCATTCTCTTGATTCAGACCTACCTGGTTTTCGATGTGGCGAACTGGTTGGTGCCCTCTACCCGCCGTGATTGGGTCACTATTGGCCGGCCGATCATTGTGTTGGCATTTCCGATGGCGCTCACCAGCATCTCGTGGACGTTTGGCAACTTTTTCTACAACGTCATCGTTGCCCAGCTGGGCGATGGGCCCTTAGCCGCGATCAATATTGTCTTCACTATGTCCAGTGTGTTCGTTGTGGGCAGCATAGGTTTCGGGAGCGCCATCACCGTGCTTGTTGGCCAGGCAATCGGCGCGGGGAACTCCGCTGTGGCTAAAGACTGGGTGGCGTATCTCTTGCGCCTTGGCATATACACAAGCATCGGTTTCGGCGGCCTCTTTGCGCTCTCGTCTTTGGCTCTGCCAGTGCTGTTCCCGAGGGTCGAGGCCGACGTGTTGTGGGCGGCAACGCTCGGAATCCTCATTAGCGCTGCCCTCCAGCCAATTGCGGTGCGCATGTTACTCGTGGCTTCTGTGTTGCCTAGTGGCAACGACACCACCGGCATCATCATCGGTGATTTTGCCGGGCCCTATGTGGTGGGTTTGCCACTAGCGATTGCTTTGGCCTATTTCACACCGCTCGGTGTCTTAGGTGCTGTGATCGCGAAGGGTGGTGAAGACACAGTGAAGTGGCTGATTTTTGCTGCCAGAAATCGACGAATTCGGTGGGATACCGTGGTGCAGCGCCATGAGGATTCGCTGATTGGCATCGGCGATCCCCGCACCGGGCCCATCGCCACTCTCTAGAGGGGCATACTGGGTCCATGGTTCAGATTCAGCCCTACACGGTGCTGCGGGCACTAGGCCCTGGCGCTGAGCTTCGGCACTATCCCGCACACACCTTGATTTCTTGTGATGTGGGAGGGGACTTTGACAGCGCCGGTTCCAGGGGGTTTGGGCCTCTCGTGCGCTACATCTCAGGCGCTAATCAGCAGGGTCAGCAGATTGCGATGACCTCGCCTGTTATTCATGCCCCCAGGTCCCAGGCGTCCCACACCATCAGCTTTGTCTTGCCCGAGGGCATGAACCCTGCAGATGCGCCTCGACCCGCCGATGGGCGGGTCGAGGTTCATGAGGTCTCACCTCGCCTCGTTGCCGCCCTGCGGTTTGCTGGCGGGTGGTCAAAGGAGAGAGCGCATCAGAAGGAGCAGGCCCTAATGGGCCTGCTGGCAAGTGCGGGGCTCACGCCGTCTGGGGCTGTGTTCTTTGCCCGGTATGACCCGCCCTGGAAGCCG
>WLEA01000030.1 GCA_009704535.1 Actinomycetota bacterium | reverse complement strand
GTGATTGAGCACGCTCGTTCACAGAACATTCCGGTGGTCGTAGTGTGTGGGGTTTCTCAGATGACGGAGCCGATCGCAGGAGTCACGGTGATCGAAATCAGTGCGGGCGCACCGAGCATTCAGGAATCAATTGACAACCCGGTGGCCTATCTCCGGTCTGCCGGTCGGACAATTGGCCAAATGGCTACCGAAGGTCTTTAGCGCGAGAACTGCGTTTCCTTATAGGGAACTCCGGATTGGTCGTAGGTAATCCATGTGCCGACCTGGTCGCCAGCCCGGAGGGAACCACTGCGCATGAGGGTGCCGTCCTTGCGATAGAACGACCAAGCACCGTGCATGGCCTCACCTTTGTAGGAACCTCGGGCCTTAACCACCCCGTTTTTATAGAGCTCCAGAAATGCACCCGACTTCTTCGGGAACGTGCTGTTAATGACGGTGATGCGCGCTTCCACAAGTTTCTTGAGGAAACCCTTCGGTGGCGCCTTGTGCTGATCACAGTGGATCGTGCCCTTTGTGGTCGTATACCCATCGAGCGCTGATCCCATCAGTTCCTGGACTTCGGGTCCTGGAAAGAGGCTGTTGTGGTGGCTAAAGCCAAGAAACGACACCACGATAATGCCTTCAACCCGCAGGGTGGGCATTCCCCACGATAAATCTTCGATTGCGGTCGGCAACAACTCGTGAAGCGTGGAACGGACCTCCGCTAACGCCGCCGCCTGCCTCTCAGGAAAAGACTCGATGATCGAGTCGACGGTTGTCATGCTTCTAGTCTGGAGCATTTCCGCCTAGCCTGGGGGCATGAGTTCCTCTGATTTTGTTCCCCCAGGCATGCGCGAACAACTTGATTCGCCCTCGTATCAAGGAATCCCCACCTTCGGTATGCAGCCCTTTGTGACTGAGGCATCGCAACTCGATGCCATCAAGCCAGACATCGCGGTCGTTGGCGCCCCGTGGGATGACAGCACGACCAATAGACCGGGCGCACGCTTTGGTCCCCGAGCGCTTCGGGCTAATGCGTATGACCCTGGGACCTATCACCTCGACTTGGGCGTAGAGATTTTTGATCACCTGAATGTGGTTGATTTCGGGGATGCCATCACGAGCCACGGCATGTGGGAAAAGTCTCGCCAGGCCATTTATGACCGTGTGAGTGAAGTCACCAGACGGGGCATTGTTCCTGTGGTGCTCGGTGGGGACCACTCGGTCACCTTTCCAGCAGTCACCGCAGTGTGTGAGCAGCACGGGTTTGGCAATGTCGTCATGATTCACTTCGACGCTCACGCCGACACCGCGTATGAGCTCGAGGGCAACTTCGCCAGCCACGGCGCGATGATGCGGCGCATTATTGAATCGGGCGCAATCCCTGGTGACCGGTTCCTGCAGCTTGGACTGCGTGGTTATTGGCCAGGAGAGGAAGACCAAAAGTGGATGCGCGAGAACAAGCTCAAACACTTCATGATGCAGGAGTTCTGGGAGCGGGGCGCCATGCCCGTTGTTGACGATGTCATCAAGGAGGCTAAAGCCAAAGGCCCGAAGGCCTACATATCGATAGACATTGATGTCCTAGACCCGGGCTTCGCCCCGGCAACGGGAACACCGGAGCCTGGTGGGTTCGCTCCGATTGATTTGCTGCGTATTGTCCGCAGGCTCACCCTCGAGCTTGATGTGGTGGGCTTTGACGTGATGGAGGTTGCCCCTGCGTATGACCACGCGGATGTGACAGTTAACAACGCCCACCGCCTGATTTGGGAGTTCTTTGCAGGGATGGCGCTCAAGAAGAAAGAAGGACGCTAGGCCCGCTCTTCCGCGATTGAGTTTCCGCCATCGACGACGATTGTCTGACCTGTGATGTAGGAGGCGGCGGGGCTTGCCAGCCAGGCGATTGCTGAGGCAATTTCTCCCGGGGAACCGGAGCGCCCCATCGGGGTCGCTAGGCCCTCTGCTTTTTCGGAATCGGTTTGGGACTCGGTGGCAATCCAGCCAGGTGCCACCGCGTTGACGGTGAGGCCGTGGTGCGCCTCGTCCAAGGCCAGCGCGGTCATGAGGCCACGAAGACCGGCCTTGGATGCCGCATACGAGACTTCGTTCTTCATGGCCATCACGGACCCGGTCACACTGGTGACCATGATGATCCGGCCGTTGCCGTTTGCTCTGATTGTGGGCAACAACGCCTTCGTCACCAGGAAGGCCGAGGTGAGGTTTCGTGACAGAGCCAGTTCGAAGGCCTCCCGGCTGGTTTGGTCAACTCCGGCGCTCTCGCCGGTGGTCTCCATCGGCACATTCACGCTCGTCATACCGGCGTTGTTCACAAGAATCCGGAGGGGATTCGCGGTCGCCTGCGATGCCTGATGAACCGTCTTGACTCCCTCATCGGTAGTGAGGTCGGCGACCACCGCATGAGCGAGGTGTCCTTCGTGGTGCAGTTCTTCTGCCCGCTCGAGGACTCGATCGCTGGCGCCCGTGAGGACGACCTCGGCACCGAGTTGAGCCATCAGCCTGGCACTGGCGAAGCCAATGCCGGTGCCACTGCCGGCGCCGGTGATTAGGGCGGCAGAGCCTTGAAGAATGAAAGGGCTGGTGTCCATGGACACCAGCCTAGGTTCTCTGTCTCAGCTCCCTGCCCTAGCCCCGCAGTGGCAAGGCGATGCCAATGGCGATAAATACGCCGCCAAACACCTGGTTGAAGCGCTTGCCGAACTTTGTGAGAAACGGCTGGATTTTGGCCGATCCCGCTGCCACTGAGAGCTCGAAGAGGATTTCAATGCCGACAAAGGTGATCGCCATCACCATAAATTGTCCAAAGAGTGGAAGATCGGTGGTGAGAAACTGGGGTAGAAACGCAACGAAGAACAAGATTCCCTTGGGGTTGGTCACAGCGGCCAGAAGACCCTGGCGGAAGACCGCACCGCCAGTGATGGTGTTGCCGGCGTGGGACTTGTCTAGGCCCAGTGGTGGTGATCGCCAGACCTGTATCCCGAGCCACACCAAATACGCGCCACCGACCCACTTCAACACAATCAGCAGCTCGGCAGAAGCAGCCAACAATGCCCCAATCCCAAAGAGGGAAAGAGCGATGATGATGGTGAAGCCGAGTGCCCCACCGGCGATCGTGAACAGCGTCTTCCGCACCCCATAGAGGGCGCCGTGGGTGAGGGCGAGTAAGCCGTTCGGACCAGGCGTGAGCGAAAGCCCCAACGCTGCAATCGTGTAGAGCAGCCAGGTGTCTAATTCCACAGCCACAGTATTGCGCTGGTTCAGCTAAATGGTGGCCAACACGTAACCAGAACTTTCCATGTGGTTTGCTTCTCGTTTCTAGCGTTTCAGTCATGTACACCATCGGCGTAAGCACGAGTTCGTTCTTTCCGCAAAGCCTGGAAGATGCTTTCCGGTTGGCCAAAGAGGCCGGGGCGGAGGGTATGGAAATCATGGTCACCAATGCGCCCGAAACCCAGGACCCGAGGGTTCTGGATTTCCTCTCGCGCCGCTTCGACTTGCCAATTGTGTCCATTCACGCGCCAGTCCTGCTGCTAACCCACGGTGTGTTCGGGTATGACCCAGCCCACAAGCTTGAGCGCAGCGCCGAACTGGCTGTCATGCTCGGTGCGGATACCGTCGTTGTGCACCCACCATTCCGGTGGCAGGTTCTGTATTCGAGGCGTTTTGAGAAAGTCGTCCACGAGGTTGCGGACACACACGGCGTGACAATCGCCGTGGAGAACATGTTTGGCTGGGCTGCGTCGTCGATCAATATTGAGGCCTACGCACCGAGTTGGAACCCCGGACGACTGGATTTACCGTCGTTGACCCTCGATTTCTCGCACGCCGCCATGCAGGGGATTAGCGCACTGCGGCTTGCTCGAGAGTGGGGCGAGCGACTCGCTCACGTTCATTTGTGTGATGGAACTAGCCCCAAAGAGAACTTCCACCTTTTTGACGAACACTTACTGCCTGGAAAAGGGACCCAGCCGGTAGGGGAAACGCTCGAACTGCTTGCGCAGAGCGGTTTCCGTGGTCACGTGATCGCCGAAGTCTCGACGGCGAAGGCGCAGTCTGACGAGCAGCGCGTGCAGATGGTGAAATCCTCCCTCGATTTTGCCCGGTACTACATGGCTGTCGGGCGAGAGCGACTCAAGGCTGGGGTGGCCAGATGAAGGTTGCCATTGTCACGGAGTCCTTTCTTCCCTCGATCAATGGCGTCACCAACTCTGTTCTCCGCGTAATTGACACTCTCCTGGCTTCAGGCCATCAGCTACTTGTCGTTGCTCCAACATCCGAGGAACCCAGCTACCGCGGTGTCCCGGTAATCAAGAGCCCCTCGGTCATTCTCGGTGGCTTCCCCGTGGCGATACCAACACCCTTTGTTTCCGCGGCCTTGGACCGGTTCGCTCCTGACCTTATTCACGTGGCGGCCCCGTTCTGGTTGGGTGGTGAGGCTATCGCCTATGGCCACAGGCGCGGAATCCCGACAGTGGCGATTTACCAAACCGATGTTGCCGGATACATGAAACGCTATGGCCTCGACTTTGCCACCCCCATCCTGGATGCGCTGACGGCGAGTATTCATAAGCTCGCAACGCTCAACCTGGCCCCCACGCAGGACGGGGTTGACCGGCTGAGGGGCCTGGGCATCTCGAGTGTTGACATTTGGGGACGCGGGGTCGACCTTGAGCTGTTTTCCCCGGAGCGACGGGCGGCGACCCCGGTCCAGGGACTTCGTCGCCAGTGGGCACCACACGGTGAGCGAATTGTCGGTTATGTCGGTCGGCTAGCACCGGAAAAGCAGGTGGGGCGCCTGATTGAAGTGTGTGGGATTCCCGGCACCCGGATAGTGATTGTGGGGGATGGCCTAGATCGCCAGGAGTTGGAGGACCGTTTTACTGGTTACCCAGTGATCTTCACTGGTCGGCTATCCGGTGATGAGCTGGCGAACGCTTATGCCGCGATGGATGTTTTCGTCCACGCGGGTACTGAAGAGACTTTTGGGCAGACCATCCAGGAGGCCCACGCCTCGGGCTTACCGGTCATTGCTCCATCGATGGGGGGCCAGCGGCACCTCATTCACCACGGCATCGACGGCTATCTCGTTGATCACACTCGGTGGGGGGCGTTCCGTGAGGGCGTCCAGACCCTTGTTGATGATGCGGACCTACTTCGGACGATGTCGCGCGCGGCCTATCTGGCTGTCGCTGACAAGTCGTGGGAGCGGAACAACCAAGAACTACTGGCCCACTACGAGAGTGTGCTCGCGACTAGCGCTTCTGCGCTCGTCGCTGCCTAGCCAGCCCTTCGGGTCACGAGTGCCGTGGTCGAGGGCCAGGGCAGGATCGGCGTGAGACCAGTGGACATTGTCACGGCGATGTGCTCGCGGTGACGCCGGAGCACCCTGCGGTACCGCTGGCGGTTGGTGTTGTCAAAGACTATGAGCCCGCTGTTCGCCAATCTTGCTAGTGCTCTTTTAAAGCACGCCTCACGAGCGCGACCGTCAATCACTATCAGGTCGAAGTCTCCGGGGACAGAGTCGATCGCACTCACATACGAGGTGAAGTCGAGGGACCGATAGCCCCATCGCTTGGAGCGCGCGCGGGTTGAGCGCGTGGCTTTGGGAACAGGGGGCGTCACGATGGCCACGTGCTCTGGCACCGCGGCCGAGACCCTCTGCGCCCAGCCAGCGTCTGACTCAATCGATGTGACCGACTCACTGCGCTGTGCCAACCACACGGTTGATGACCCAGACCCCCACTCGAACACACGCGCATTCGGACGCTGGGCGAGAAAGCTGCTCACCTCTGTGCTGGCTGCAAATGTCCACCACGGGACATCAAGTTGTGTGAAGTCCTCGAAATCCATCACTGACAACAACGATCGAACCCACAGGGCACGGGTTGACCGGGCGGCCTTGCCATCCAGCCGTTGCAGTAATCCACGACGCTCGAGGAGTCCTCGGAGCGCGTGGATAGCGCGGGCATAGAGCCCCAGAAGTCTCATTGGTTACCAGTGAACGCTTGATGCGTTGACGGCCCCTTACCGACACCTGAACAACACGCAAACGAGACCACTGCTGAAGGCTCGCTACCAGAGGTCCGAGTACCGATGCCCGAGGGCAGTGATGAGCCGACGCAGTGAAGCCCCTGACATGCCAACGACCGCGTGAGGGTCACCCTCGATTCGGTCGATGAGCGCACCACCTCTGGCATCCAAGGTGAATGCCCCAGCCACCTGGAGTGGCTCTCCTGTTGCCACATAGGCGTCGATGTCGTGTTCATCAATGGAATCGGCAAAATGCACGCTCGCCTGACTTACTTCCCCCGCAGCCGAGCCGACTTTTCCGCCACTGTGGTCGATGACCCAGAGGCCTGAAAAGAGTGTGCCGTTCTTTCCCACCATCTCGAGCCACCGCTGCTTGGCAACCGTGGGTTGCAGGGGCTTGCCGTAGTTCTGGCCCTCAAAGTGAAAGACAGAGTCGCCACCAATCACAAGCCCATCGAGTGATGGGTCCAGAACACTTTCGGCCTTCAGCTTGGCGAGATGAAGAGCGACCGCCTCCGGCGTTCGCTCTTCGGTCATGGCGGTGACTGCTCGCTCTTCATCAACATCGGGGGCGAGCACCATCGCGCGTAGACCCAGGTCTTGGAGAATCTGCTTCCTAGCCGGTGAGGTCGAGGCGAGATAGAGCGTTGGCACAGTCGTTCCTAGGTTCGAATGAAGGTAGCGATGGACTCCATGTGGTGGGTGTGAGGGAAGAGGTCCCAGGCTTCAAGAAATACCAGTTCGTAACCGACCTGGGCTAGCAGCCCGGCGTCACGACCCAGTGCCACTGGATCACACGCCACATAAATGATGGTGCCAACGCCAAGATCAGCGAGTGAGCTGATGACCTCGGTATTCGCCCCACTGCGGGGTGGGTCGAGAATCACAGTGGCTTGGCGCCACTTATCGGCGTTCTGTGGCCCCACACCCTGGACGGCGGTTTCCAACCAGCGGTGGACTTGGGCGCTGACCGCGGTGACATCAGCAATTCCATCGAGGTTCTGACCGACATATTTGGTGGCGAGCTCATCTGATTCCACGGCCGTCAGGTTTAACCGCTCCGGGCTGATTGATGCTAGAGCGTGTCCGAGGAGACCAACGCCCGAGTAGAGATCAAGGTTTTCCGCACTTGGTACCAGTCGCTCGGGCCTGATGGCGCGTTGCACTGCAGCACTCAAGATTGCGGGAGCCTGTTGATGCACTTGCCAGAACGAGTGGTCGGAGAGCGAGAATTCGACATCGCCGACATGTTCAACAATGTCGGCTGGGGTCTGCTTATCGACGACCAGGCGAACCCCAGAACCTCCGGTATCAAGTGCGCGGACTGTAGTCGCACCCACGTACTTGGTTCGAAGCAAACCTGAGTCCCCAATCGCCTGCGAGGCCAAGGGAAGGCTGGCCACGGGAATTACTGTTCGGGACCGCTCGGCATAGGGACCCAGTTGGCCTGCTTCGTTCGCGTGCAGGGTCACCCGGGTGCGCCAGTGGAGACCGCCACGCTCATCATCGCCAGGGACACACTGGACGATGGCGTTATCAATGAGCTCGCCCTCAAGGTTTCCAAATCGGCGCAATGAATCCTGAAGGATTGCCGTTTTCAGTTCCCTCTGGTGGCCAAGGGCGATATGGCCGTAGTCGGCGCCGCCCGCGCGCTGTTCCCACGGCCGGCTGACATCGGCCTCTGGCCAGATGTGGGGAACGCGGTGTTCGCTTGCCTGAATGACCGTGATGGGCTGAGCACGCCACAGAGATTTCTTGGACGTCTCGACCAGTTCGACCTCGAGAACCTCGCCAGGGATTGCCCCCGGGCAGAAGACCACGCGCCCATCCAGGCGGCCAATTCCTGAGCCACCATGAGCCATGGTGGTGATTTCTAGCGTGGCGGTGGTCATCGCCTAAGCCTAGGAGTCCTAGGACATAATGGTGAACGCCGTAGATAGCGAAAGAAAGAAGACAATGGACGTTCGTGGATATGCCGTAATGGCCGAGAAAGAGAAGCTGGTTCCCTGGAGTTTCCAGAGGCGCAATGTCGGCACCGACGACGTTCAGATCGCCATTGAGTGGTCTGGAATTTGCCACTCCGACATTCACACTGGTCGCAGTGAATGGGGCGACATCAACTTCCCGCTCGTTCCAGGCCACGAGATTGTCGGCCGGGTTACCGCTGTTGGTGCCAGCGTGTCCCGTTTTGCGGTGGGCCAACGAGTGGGCGTTGGCGTTTATGTCGACTCCTGTCGCGCCTGCGACAACTGTCTGGCAGGAATGAGCAACTACTGCCGCGAGGGCATGATTGGCACCTTCGATGCGCTCGAGCGTGACGGGAAGTCCATCACCAGGGGCGGCTATTCCAACGGCATCGTTGTTGACCAGGGTTATGTCGTGAGCGTTGCTGATTCTTTGGACCCCGCCGCTACTGCCCCGCTGATGTGTGCTGGTGTGACGTTGTATTCCCCCCTCAAAGAGTGGGGTGCTGGCCCCGGCAAGAAAGTCGGGATTATCGGCCTTGGCGGGCTTGGCCACATGGGGGTCAAGTTTGCAAGCGCACTGGGAGCCCACGTCACTGTCTTCTCGCACTCTGAATCTAAGCGCGCCGATGCTCTCGCTATGGGTGCTGATGACTTCATTGTCACTACCGATGGCGCGGTCTTTGAGACCCACAAGAAGCAGTTCGATCTCATCATCAATACGGTGTCTGCGCCGATTGACTTGAATGACTACTTGGAGCTCATTGCTCTCGATGGCACCCTGGTCATGGTGGGCCTTGCCCCCGAGCCCTACCCCATCAAAGCGTTCTCCATGTTGGCGCAGCGCCGCCGGATTGCAGGGAGCATGATTGGCCCCGTGGGCCAGCTGCAGGAAATGCTCGATTTTGCTGCCGAACACAAGATTGGCTCGGACATTGAGATCATCAAGGCCGAGGAGATCAACGAAGCGTGGGATCGGGTCGTCGATAGCGACGTTCGCTATCGCTTCGTCATCGACGCCTCGAGCTTCTAGAAAAGATAGGCTCGGGAAGAGTTTTTCCCCTAGTTTCTGAAGGAGTGACCCGGGTCATGGCTGTTGTTTCTCACTACGTTGGCGGCAAAGCCTTTGCCGGTTCCTCCAAGCGCACCGCGCCGGTCTATGACCCGGCGTTGGGAATAATCTCGAAAGAGGTTGCACTGGCCAGTGCGGCAGATTTGGACAACGCCGTTGCTGTTGCGAACGCTGCTTTTCCCGCATGGCGTGACCTCTCGGTGGCTAAGCGCCAGTCCGTGATGTTCCGCTTCCGGGAACTTCTCGAGGCGAAAAAGTCTGAGCTTGCAGCGATTATTACCGCGGAGCACGGCAAGGTTCTCTCCGATGCGATGGGCGAAATTCAGCGCGGTCAAGAGGTAGTGGAGTTCGCGTGTGGTCTGGGCCACCTGATGAAAGGTGAGTACTCGGAGAACGCGTCGACTGACGTGGACGTGTATTCACTGAAGCAACCCTTGGGAGTTGTGGGCATCATCAGCCCCTTTAACTTCCCCGCCATGGTGCCGATGTGGTTCTTCCCGGTCGCACTCGCAGCCGGCAACTGTGTGATTTTGAAGCCCAGCGAGAAGGACCCCTCTGCTGCGAATTGGGTTGCTGAGCTTCTGACTGAGGCTGGCTTGCCGGATGGTGTGTTCAATGTCGTCCACGGCGACAAGGAAGCTGTGGATGCGCTTTTGGTCAACCCGGACGTGCAATCGATTTCGTTTGTGGGCTCGACTCCGATTGCTCGCTACGTATACGAAACTGGCGCCAAGGCTGGCAAGCGAGTTCAGGCTTTGGGTGGGGCCAAGAACCACATGCTGGTGCTACCTGATGCTGACCTCGACCTTGTCGCGGATTCTGCCGTCAATGCTGGTTTTGGCTCTGCCGGTGAGCGATGCATGGCCATCTCGGTCGTTGTCGCGGTTGAGCCCATCGCCGATTCGTTGGTTGATGCGATTGCTACCAAGATGGCCGGCATTAAGGTTGGCGACGGTCGTCGGTCCTGCGATATGGGACCGCTTGTCACCGAAGTTCACCGTGACAAAGTGGCCTCCTATATTGAGATCGCTGAAAAGGACGGTGCCACCGTCGTCGTGGATGGTCGCGATGTGACGCCAGACGGTGAGCCCGGTGGTTTCTGGTTGGGACCCACCCTGATTGACCGGGTACCGACCTCCAGCAAGGTCTACCAGGACGAAATCTTCGGCCCAGTCCTCTCGGTGGTTCGCGTTCAGTCTTATGAAGAAGGCCTCGAACTCATTAACTCTGGCGCCTTTGGAAATGGCACCGCGATTTTCACCAACGATGGTGGCGCCGCGAGGCGCTTCCAGAACGAAGTTCAGGTGGGCATGATCGGCATCAATGTGCCAATCCCGGTCCCTGTTGCATATTTCTCCTTCGGTGGTTGGAAGCACTCACTCTTCGGTGATTCCCGCGCACACGGTGAAGAAGGCTTCCGCTTCTTCACCCGCACCAAAGTGGTCACCAGCCGCTGGTTGGACCCAAGCCACGGCGGGCTCAACCTCGGTTTCCCCCAGAACTAGGGACCCTCCAGCCTCCGGGCAGAAAGTAGCAACGTGAGTGCGTTCATTGAGGCCAGCAAGCTGGTCAAGACCTACAAAGCTGGCACGAAGACCGTCACTGCTCTCGACAATCTGTCCCTGGAGATCCCACAGGGCACCGTTCAAGCGTTGCTGGGTCCAAACGGTGCTGGCAAGACGACCACTGTCAAGGTCCTGACAACTCTCATTACCCCGGATTCGGGCTCCGCGAACATTGACGGTGTTGACGTGGTGGCTCACCCCGAGAGCATTCGCCGGATGATTGGGGTGAGCGGACAATACGCCGCTGTCGACGAGAACCTCACGGGTTTTGAGAATCTCGACATGGTCGGCAGGCTCTATCACCTCTCCCCAGCCCAATCACGAGCCAGGGCGCGGGAACTCATCGACATGTTCGATTTGGTGGAAGCCGGCGACCGGGTTGTTAAGGGATTCTCTGGCGGTATGAGGCGTCGTATTGACCTAGCCGGCGCGCTGGTGGTCAACCCACCGGTGTTGTTCCTTGATGAACCCACGACCGGTCTTGATCCGAGAAGCCGCCTCGCACTCTGGGGCGTTATCAAGACCCTGGTGGGCCAGGGAACCACCGTGCTGTTGACAACTCAGTACTTGGAAGAAGCCGATCAGTTGGCAGACAACATTGCGGTAATCGATGAGGGCCGAGTTATTGCCCAGGGCACCAGCGATGAGCTGAAGCTCCTCGTTGGGGGCCAAAGAGTCGAAGTGACCGTTCACGACGTCGCCGACATCGAGAAGGCCAGGTCCGTACTTGCCCGCCACGTGACTGGAGATATCAGCTCGGGCGCTGACTCGAGGACACTGGTGGGCCCGGTGGAGAATGCGGCGAAAACGCTGCAGAAGGTTCTCAAAGATCTGGCTGATTCCGGTGTTGAGCTCAACGACGCGGGGATGCGACGTCCTACTTTGGACGACGTGTTCTTGCAGTTAACCGGCCATGCCGCTCTCCAGGAGGAAAACGCGTGAGCACGTCATTGACTCCCACGGGAAGCCCGGTCGGCCGTTTTCTCTCGGATGGGTGGGTTACCACCAAACGCAATCTTCTGAAGATCAAGCGGGTGCCAGACATTCTGGTCTTCACCCTCATCCAGCCAATCATGTTTGTGCTGCTGTTCACGTATGTCTATGGCGGCGTGATTGATATCCCGGGCAGCTCCTATGAGGAATTCCTGATGGCTGGAATCTTTGCCCAGACGGTTGTTTTTGGCTCCACCTACTCGGGCTCAGCCATGGCACAGGACCTGAAGGACGGCATTATCGACCGCTTCCGGACACTGCCGATGAACCCAGCAGCGGTATTGGTGGGTCGCACGAACGGCGACATGGTCATTAATGCAAGCTCCATGGTGGTCATGATGATTACCGGCTTCATCGTGGGGTGGCGGGTGCGCTCCAGTTTCGTAGAGGCTGTCTTCGCTGTTGTGTTGCTGTTGCTCTTCGCTTATTCGTTTTCGTGGGTGATGGCCTTTATCGGTATGAGCGTGCGAAGCCCCGAAATCATCAACAACGTCTCGTTTTTGATTCTTTTCCCGCTGACCTTCATCTCCAACGCCTTTGTGCCCTCGGACACCCTGCCCACGCCGCTGAGGGTTTTTGCGGAGTGGAATCCTGTGTCTGCTCTGGTGCAGGCCGCAAGGGATCTCTTTGGCAACACCCCACCTGGGGCGCCGATGGGTGACGCCTGGCCCTCACAGAATCCCATTGCCACAGTAATTATTGGCATGGCCATCATGCTGGCCATCTTTGTTCCCCTCTCCATTCGAAAGTTCCAGTCAATTAGCTCTAGGTGAGAAGGCCTCCGGCACCAGTGACGTAGGGTCAAACCATGCCAAGGGTTGCCAAGACAAAGAACGGCTTTGAGCCGAAAATCTGTGCTGTGTGCGGTCTTCCCTTCGAGTGGCGCAAGAAATGGGCGAAGAATTGGGACTCTGTTCTGTATTGCTCCACAGCGTGCAAGGCCCGGAAAGGGGCAGCGTGATGCCGAGCCTAAGTCTGGCCACGAGCGTGTTCATGTCAAAGGCTGAAGCTTTGGGCCTGCTCACCGACACGCTGGGTGTTCCGTGGATTATTGATGACCCCGCTGATGTGACACTAGCTCTCCCCGAGGGCGTGGTGCTCGGTATTGAGGTGCCAAAGTTTGGTGAGGATCTGCCCCTTACTCTCGACCTTCGGCATGCCGATCCAGAAGTCCTCACCCGGGTTGCCGGGGACTGTGCAATGCGCCTCAAGGCCACGCTCGACTGGACGACCCAGGCGCTGCCGATTCGGGATTAGCTGGCCCTAGGGCAGTAAGCGGTTTGGCCCTCTAAAGAGGAAGGTCGTTTCACGGATGCTTGATTGGCCGAGCATCAACATGATGACCCTGGCTAGACCCATGCCAAACCCACCGTGCGGGGGAACCCCGTGGCGGAAAAAGTCAAAGTAGGCGCCCAGGTCATCGACGTGCATTCCCTTGTCTTTGGCTTGGGCTTCCAAAATCTCGATGCGGTGCTCGCGCTGGGCGCCAGTTGCGATCTCTGTGCCCCGATAGAGCAGGTCATAGGAGTTCGTCAGGCCATCGTTGTCGGCGTGACGCATGTGGTAAAACGGGCGGATTGAGGTGTCGTAATCGGTCACAAACACGAAGGGGTGACCGTGCTTCTGCTCGATATAGGCAGACAAACGCCGCTCTGATTCGGGGTCCAGGTCCCCATCAGCGCGGGGGAGGTCGTAACCGCCAGCGGCAACAATGTCGCGGGCTTCTGCGAGAGTCACCCGAGGGAACGGGGTTGTGGGGACGCTGAGCTCAACGCCAAGAACCTCGTGAACCTGGTCGCCATACTTGGCGACCACTGCGGTAATGCCGGCGGTGATGACCTGTTCCTGCATGGCCATCACATCATGATGCGAGTCGACCCAGCTCATCTCCGCGTCAACACTCGTGAACTCCGTGGCGTGCCGGGCGGTGAACGAAGGATCGGCGCGGAACGCTGGCGCGATTTCGAAGACCGCACCAAAACCTGCGGGCTGGGCCATCTGCTTGAAGAACTGGGGACTCTGGGCGAGGTAAGCGGTGGTGTCGAAATATCCGACCTCAAAGAGTTCGGCGCGGGATTCACTGGCGCTTGCCATCAGTTTGGGCGTGTGGATTTCAATCCAGTCGCGCTCAACCCACCACTGGCGCATCGCGTGTTCAAAAGTTGTCTGGACGCGGAAGATGAGGTTCGCGCCAGGCCTGCGCAAATCAAGGAAACGCCAATCCATGCGCTTATCGACATTCGAGTCTTCGGCAATGGGGGGCTCTGGTTCTGCCGCTCCGGTGACCACCATCGAGGCCATCTTGACTTCGAGACCACCGAGTTTGACGCGCTCGTCAATCTTGAGCTCGCCCGTGACCTCGATAAATGAGCCAGAGGCGAGCGCTGAGATAGCGTCGGTGAGTGCCCGGCGCTCAGGACTGGAGCCCGCTTCGGGGTCATCGTCCCGAAGTGCTGGGTTCACAAGTTGTGCAGCACCAGATTCATCACGCAGGATGACGAACTGGACCTTCTTCTGATCGCGCACTGTCTCGACGAATCCCCCGACGGTCACGGTTGTTCCGTCGGTCGTGTGGGCGAGATTGGCAATGCGAATACGTGAGGTCACAAGAGCCGAGTCTACAAGTCGGCTCAGCGTCCCTGAAGCCATGTCCTCATAGACTTGGGCTTGTGCCCGCAGACCTCATTCACTTCGTTCGCCACGGTGAAGTCCACAATCCCGACAAGATTCTCTACGGTCGGCTCGAGGGCTTTGGCCTGTCTGAGCGGGGTTCCCAGATGGCCGACCGTGCGGCGAGCGCATTAGCCACCAGGCCCATTGCCAAGGTATTTTCTAGCCCTCTGCAGAGGGCGCTGGAATCAGCCAACCCCCTCTCACAGCGGGTCAAGGTTCCCATCACCGTTGATGAGCGACTCAACGAGGGCATCAATGTTTTTGAGGGCACCCGGTTGAGCCTCGGTCGGGTGTTTCGAGAGCCCTCCGTGCTGTTCCACTTGAGGAACCCGTGGACGCCCAGTTGGGGGGAGCCCTATCGTGAGATATCCCAGCGCATGCTGGATATGGCCGAACACGCCTGGAATTCGGTCGACGAGGGCGAAGTGGCGTTAGTGAGCCACCAGGTCGCTATCTGGATTTTTCACAGAACGGCAGCGGGTATTCCGCTGCCCCATATGCCCCACCAGCGGCGCTGTGCTCTCTCCAGCATCACAAGCTTCAGGAAAATCGGCACTAAGTGGAAAGAGGAGAGCTACCGCGAGCCGGCTGCTGATCTTCTCGAGGACGCCATCGACGCGGGTGCCGTTTAGATGCGAGCCCTTCGCATTGCCACAGCGGTGGCGCTGGCTCTCACCCTTGGTGCCTGCGCTCGCAGTGGCGACGAGTTGGCAGCGCAGTATCGAGACGGCACCGGCCAGAACTACATTTCCGGCGATGGTGCCCTGACCATTCTCGCTCCGGACTCGAGGGCGACCCCGGTGGAGTTTGGTGGTTCGACCGACACCGGCGGGACCTTTACTAGCGCAGATTACGCGGACCACGTGATCGTGGTCAACTTTTGGTATGCGGGGTGTCCACCCTGCCGCCTCGAGGCGGCTGACCTGGAGGCCGTCTATCAAGAATTCGCAGACCAGGGTGTGGTCTTCATTGGTGTGAACATCATGGATCAAGCGCCCACTGCGCTGACTTTTGCCAAGGAGTTCGGTGTTACCTATCCAACGTTGTTGGACGCCAACGATGGCGCGGTGCGCTTGGCGTTTTCGGGACAGATTGCACCAAACGCTGTTCCCACCACGCTGGTGCTCGATAAGGACGCTCGGGTGGCTGCGCGCATCTCGGGTCTTCTGAGTGACCCAGACGTTCTTGTCGGCATGATCGAGTCCGTTCTCGAGGAGTCGAGCTAGTGGATTCCATCGGTGAGGTGATCTTTAGCGGTCCCCTGCTGCTGGCGCTGCCGCTGGCATTGCTCGCTGGGTTGGTTGCTTTTGCCTCGCCTTGTGTGCTGCCCTTGGTTCCCGGCTATCTCGGATATGTCAGTGGGTTTACGTCCACTACGGAATTTGCCACCAAGCCGAAGACTCGTGTTGTTGTGGGTGTGCTGCTCTTTATCACCGGCTTTTCCGCGGTGTTTATCGGGTTTTCTGTGGCGTTTGCGTCCCTTGGCCTGCTTCTCCTCGGGTGGATGGACATCGTCATCCGCTTTGCTGGATTGCTCGTTATTTTGATGGGATTTGTGTTCATTGGGCAGGTG
>WLEA01000003.1 GCA_009704535.1 Actinomycetota bacterium | reverse complement strand
TGGGACTTTCACTCATCACCAACCTTGCTGCAGGCATTTCCCCTCACCCTTTGAGCCACCAAGAAGTTGTGGACTCAGGTAAAGCTGCTGAGCCGGTGATTAGCGCCCTGCTGGCAAAGATTGTTCTTGCGCTGTGAATATCCAGATCGACAACCCTCTGGAGCACGCGCGACACTGGTTAGAGCAGGACCCTGATCCAGAGACCGCTCGTGAGCTTTCCGGGCTGATTGAGCGCGCCGAGGCGGGTAACCAAGAGTCACAGGCGCTACTCGAGCACAAGTTCAGCACTCGCCTGAGCTTTGGGACGGCTGGCATCCGGGGACCCCTTGGCTCTGGGCCAGCGGCCATGAACCGCGTGGTCGTGTCTCAAACGACTGCAGGACTTGCCGCGTTCCTGCTGGGGCGTCACCAGCCCTCATCGCAGACACTGCGTGTGGTCGTCGGATACGACGCCAGGAAGAACTCGGCCGTTTTTGCGAGGGACACAGCAGAAGTGCTCTCCGGCCATGGCATCGAGGTTCTGCTGACCCCTCATCAGGTCCCAACACCCATTGTCGCCTTCGCAGTGCGTCACCTGAACTGCGACGCCGGTGTGATGATTACGGCTAGCCACAATCCCCCTGAGGACAACGGATACAAGGTCTATTTCGGCGGCGCCGATGAGGGATCTCAGATTGTTCCGCCCGCCGATTCAGGCATCGAAGCAGAAATCATCACGGCGGCCAGGACGCTGAGTTTCGAGCGCATCCCACGCTCCGATGCGTTGGTCAGCGAAACGCCAGAAGACTTGGTGGCCACATACATCTCGCACACGATTGCATCCGTTACGCCAGCAGGCGCAGTTGGTG
This sequence comes from Actinomycetota bacterium, assembly GCA_009704535.1. GTDB lineage: Bacteria > Actinomycetota > Actinomycetes > Actinomycetales > Microbacteriaceae > Pontimonas. Next base: position 48,259 of record WLEA01000003.1, on the reverse strand, counting down.
CGGTTCCCACCGTCGTTTACACGCCTATGCACGGCGTTGGCGGAGACACGTTCCTTGCGCTGCTCGAAGCAGCAGGACTACGGGTGCCAGTTCTGGTTGATGAGCAGTTCACTCCTGACCCCCGCTTCCCCACTGTCGCCTTTCCCAACCCCGAAGAAAAGGGTGCTCTTGACCTGGCTTTCGCCCGTGCCAGGGATGTGAACGCAGGGCTCATCATCGCCCATGACCCCGATGCGGATCGGCTAGCCGTTGCTCTGCTCGATAGCTCCTCGCCATCCGGATACACCTCACTGACCGGCAACCAGGTCGGCGCAATTCTCGGCTGGCGTGCAGCCGAGATTGCCCAGAAGGCTGGGAGCAAGGGCGCACTAGCCAACTCCCTGGTGAGCTCACCCTGGCTCGGAAAGATTGCTCAGCACTTCGGGCTGACCCATGAAGAAACCCTCACCGGGTTCAAATACGTCTCGCGAGTCCCAAATCTCCTGTTCGGCTTTGAGGAGGCACTGGGCTACCTAGTAGACCCAGATGTAGTCCGAGACAAAGACGGTATCTCCGCAGCCCTCGCCATTATTGATCTTGCGAACCGCATGGCCAGTGAAGGAAAGACTCTGTGGGACTATTTGACGGCCATCGAGAAAACGGTGGGAGCCTTTGCCTCGGGGCAAATCACGATCAAGATTGACCCAGCGACTGCTGCCACGCCAATTACCGATCTGCTGCGCGCCAAGCAGCCCACCCAGATTGGAGAGCATGCGGTCATCACCGCAGATGACTTCATGGAGGGTGTTGGGGGCTTCCCTCAGGACAATATCCTGCGCTACTACCTAGCCGATGGCTCCAGAGTGATTGTTCGACCCAGTGGCACCGAACCCAAAATCAAGGTCTATCTCGACACTGCGGGCAACGCCAGAGCGGACGCTGAAGCATCTCTAGCGTCCCTCGAGGGCGCTGTCAGGCACCTTCTCGACGCCCTGTCTTAGCGGCTGTAGGCCTCGATGAGCCGGTCCACAAGGGCTTCCTTCGCGTCCCACTGGGTAAAGCTAGCCTGAGCCGCATTCAACTGGAACGCGAGCAGGTCATCGATCTCATAGTTGAACGCTTCAGCAACGAGACCGAGTTCCTTGGTCAACGTCGTTCCGCTCATCAGCCGGTTGTCCGTGTTGATGGTCACCCCGAAACCCAGCTGATAGAGGGCGTCTAGTGGGTGGTGAGCCATCGTTGTGCCCCACGCTTCAACAGCACCGGTTTGCAGATTTGATGAAGGGCTAGTTTCGAGCACAATCTCACGATCCAGAACCCACTGTGCGACCAGGCCAAGACCGGCTTCGGCTGCCGTATCAGCAGCAAGGTTCTTGATGTCCTCGGCGATACGAACACCGTGGCCCAACCGCAGTGCGTGTCCATCGATCAGGGCGCCTCGAATACTCTCGACCCCGTCAGCCTCACCGGCGTGAACCGTGACCGGGAACATCTCCCGTGCGAGCAAATCAAACGCATCTTTCATGCGCGATGCCGGGAACCCGGCTTCAGGTCCTGCAATATCAAAACCAACAGCTCCCTTGTCCCGGTGGCGCAGCGCCAGCTGCGCTATCTCAAGCCCGCGACCAAGGTGGCGCATTGCGCTGATCAGTTGCCCTACCTGAATCTCGTAGCCGCGATCGGCGCAGTTTTTGACTCCCTGCGACAGACCTGATTGCACGGCCTCCACCGCGCCATCAAGGGTCAACCCCTTCTGCAGGTGCTGTTCCGGCGCCCAACGGATTTCCCCGTAAATCACACCGTCATCGGCAAGGTCTTCCACAAACTCACGTGCAACCCTTTCTAAGCCGTCAGCGGTGTGCATGACGCCCGTCGTGATGTCAAACGTCTTCAGGTACTCCACCAAAGAACCCGAGTCGGACTGATCAGCAAACCATTGGCCAAGACGCGCGGCGTTATCGATCGGCTTGCCGGTGTCCGGGTCGCCTGGCAAACCAAGACCGTCTTTGTCCGCAAGCTCCAGAATTGTCTGTGGCCGCAAGCCCCCATCAAGGTGGTCATGGAGTGAAACCTTCGGGAGCGTCTGAATATCGACATCTGTTCCAGGAATCAGGTAATGGCTCACGAACGATACTCCTCTAGTTGCCGGGGCCCGAATGCGTCGGGTAACACTTGGTCAATTGTTTTCACGCCACTCACCGTCTCGAGCACCATCCCTGGTGCTGAGTGTTCATAGAGCAGCTGGCGGCAACGGCCACAGGGCATCAACACGTCCTCGTTCCCATCCACGCAGGTGAAGGCCACGATTTTGCCGCCCCCGGTCATAGTCAAATCGGAGACCAAAGAGCACTCAGCGCACAGTCCGACCCCATAGGACGCGTTCTCCACGTTGCAGCCAGACACAATTCGCCCATCGTCGACCAGTGCTGCCGCCCCCACCGGAAAGTCAGAATAGGGCGCATAGGCGCGATTCATTGCGTCAATTGCTGCGGACTTGAGCGCGGACCAGTCGACGCTTTCTGGCTCACTCTTTGACATACGGTTTACCCACTGCCGCCGGAGGACGGACCTTCCCAACGAAGCCCACCACAGCAATGATGGTGACGAGGTAGGGAACCATGATGATGAAGTCGGTCGGAATACCCGGGCTCACCTGGTTTGCCCATACCCGGAGGATGATGGAGAAGCCAAAGAGCAACGCCGCTGCCGACATATAGAAAGGGTGCCAACGGCCGAGGATGACGACAGCGAGAGCGATAAAGCCCTGACCGCCCGTCATTTCTTTACCAAAGGCGCCGACGTTTCCAATCGTCAACGCAGCCCCACCGAGGCCCGCAAGCGCCCCGCCCATCGTGACCCACCAGAAGCGCGTCGCAGCGACGTTGATACCCATCGTGTCGGCTGCGGTCGGGTACTCCCCGACCGAGCGGGCACGGAGGCCAAGGCTAGTGCGGAATAGCACAAACCAGAGCAGTGGAATCAACAAGAACGCGAGATAGACGGTTACCCGGTTTTCGAAAAGCACCGGCCCAATAATCGGAATGTCTGAAAGGAGAGGGATTGCCACAATCTCGAACGTTCCCGGCGAGTTCGTATTCACTGCGTCTGTGGTCAACCACTGGGAATAGAGAAAGTTGGTGATTCCGATCACCAACACGTTCAACACCACACCGACAATGATTTGGTCGACGAGATAACGAATAGAAAAGACCGCGAGCACCATCGACATGAGCGCTGCGGCCACCATGGCGGACATCATGCCGAGGTATAGGTTTCCCGTCAGTGTGCTGACTACGGCTGCCACGAAGGCGCCAGTCAACAACTGACCTTCGATGGCAATGTTCACCACACCAACACGCTCGGACATCACCCCGGCCATGCCTCCGAAAATGATCGGGAGAGCCAAGACGATGGCGTTACCCAGAATGAAGGCGAAGGGCACCCGGTCCCCTGCGGCCAACCAACCAAGGAGGGCGACGATGCTGATGAAGCCAAATACCAGCGACCACCACAGGGGAACTGGTCTGTTCAGCTTCACCCAGACAAACGCCAACACCGTAATCGCAAACAGCACGACGCCAAGAACAAGCCCCACCATGTGGGACATGACCTCAATCGGCGGCAGCCGGAACGAGGCGCTGTCCGGAGTGAGCGTATAGACCACAGGCTCGCGCCGACCCAACAGGCCAAAGCCGACAAAGACAATGGCGGCAAACACTGCCATCAACCAGGGAGCTTTCCAGCTCACCTTTGCTTCTGCAAGGGAGAACATTCCAGGGGAAGTTTGGATGCTCACGATTCCACCGCCTTTCGTCCAAAACGTCCTCGGAGGCGATCGAGTCTCGGGGTCGAGGCAAGAATCGGCAATCTAAAGATGGCGCGAACCAGCGGGGGTGCTGCGATGAAGAGCACAATCGCTCCCTGAACGATTCCCAGCACCTCGGGTGAGACTCCAATGACCTGCATCTGGGGACCGCCCGCCTTAAAGGCTCCGAATAGCAGGCCGGCGAAGAGTATTCCTATCGCGTTGCCACCTCCCAGAAGTGCGACGGTGATGCCATCAAAGCCAATGCCTGAGTGGACGGTTTCGGTGTACCCCACCGGAGTTCCGAGTGCCTGATTGGCCCCGGCAACGCCCAAGAATGCCGCTGACGTGGCCATCGCCAAGACGTAGGTACGCTCTACAGAAATACCAGCAGTCCTTGCTGCGTGAGGGTTGTGGCCAACCATACGGAAACGGAAACCAATCGCTGAGCGCTCCATCAGCCACCAGTAAACAAGAACAGCGAGGAGCGCAAGGACAAATCCGGCGTGAAGCGCGTAGGTTCCGGGGAATAGGGCAGGGAATTGGGCAGTAAGCGCCGGAGCGTCAGATTTCGGTGTTCCACCGCCGTCCGCTTGCTGAAGCAGGTTGGGGTCTCGGATGAACCACGTGAACAGACTGATGGCCACGTAGTTCAGCATGATGGTCAAAATGACTTCGTGCGCGCCCGTCTGGGCTTTCAAGAAGCCAACCAGAGCGCCCCAGAGCGCTGCTCCGAGGATTGCGACCACCAAGGCAACCAGCATGTGCAAGATGAAGGGCATCTCAACTCGCGTGCTGATCCATGTGGCCCAGAGAATGCCAAAAAGCATCTGTCCGGTCCCACCAATGTTGAAGAGGCCAACGCGGAATCCCAACGAGATGCCAAGACCAGCCGCAATTAAAGGAGCGGCGAGCCTGAAAGTCTCCGTCAACGGCCTGATGGCGGTTGCTAGGTCGTCGGCCCTGGTGTTGTAGATGGAACCACGGAAGAGCGCGCCATAACCGTCGGCCACAGTGCGCAATGCCGCCTGAAGCGCCTCTGAAAACCCACCCGATTCAAGGGCCTTGGATACTTCTTCGCCAGAAACCATCATGAAGATGGCGCCAACGGCAAAGCCCATCACAATCGACAGAAATGCTTTAGTCGCTGAGGTAGAGAGAATCTCTTTAATCACGGTCACGCTGCGACCTCCGCTGGCGATATTCCCGCCATCATTTGCCCCATTGCTTCTCGCGATGTAGAGGGTGGGACGATTCCCACCAGCTTGCCTCGATACATCACGGCAATGCGATCAGCAAGGGCATAGACCTCGTCAAGTTCTGTAGAGAAGATCACAACGGGGATGCCAGCATCCCGCGTCTGAATTATGCGCTCGTGAATAAACTCAATGGAGCCCACATCGACCCCTCGCGTGGGCTGAGCCGCCACAAACAAGGTCAGCTCCCTAGCCAACTCGCGCGCCACGACGACTTTCTGCTGGTTCCCACCGGAGAGCTTCTTAACCAGCGTCGTGGCAGAGGGCGTCCGAATATCGAACTGTTCAATCAGTTTGGCGCTCTCGCGCTGGCGGGAAGCGAAATCGATGCTAAGCCCCTTTGCCCACGGAGCGCCAAACGAGCCGTTCAGCATCAGGTTCTCTTCAATGGTGAAGTCACCAACGAGACCGTCTTTCTTGCGGTCTTCTGGGATGTATCCAACGCCAGCGTCAAGAACCTGCCTCACCCGGTCGTGTGTGATGTCCTTTCCAGCGAGAGTTATCCTTCCGCTGTGGACTTCGCGAAGCCCCAAAATAGTTTCTGCAAGGGCTGTCTGGCCATTGCCCTCAACACCCGCCACACACAAGACTTCGCCTGCGCGGACTTCGAGGCTCACTCCGTCGATCACCCGGCGTCCTCGCTCGTCAACGGACACGAGGTTGTCAATCGCGAGCACCACCGCACCAGACGCGGCCACCTTCTTCGAGACTGTCAGGTCTACTTCTCGGCCGACCATCAACGAAGCGAGCTCGTTGATGGGCGTGGTCGGTGAGACAGAGTCGACTACTTTGCCCCCGCGAATAACGGTCACCACGTCAGCGACCGCTTTCACCTCGCGAAGCTTGTGAGTAATGAACACAATCGACTTACCCTCAGCGGCCAGCTGGCGCATAATGGCCATCAATTCATCGGTTTCTTGAGGCGTGAGCACCGCAGTTGGTTCGTCAAGAATCAGAATTTCAGCGTCGCGGGCTAGCGCCTTGATGATTTCCACGCGCTGTTGAATACCCACCGGCAAATCTTCGATGATGCCATCGGGGTCAATATCAAAGCCAAAGCGGGCAGAAATCTCGTGAACCCGCTCACGCGCCTTATCGAGGTCAAGGGATCCCATACGGGTTGAGGGCTCGTGACCGAGCACGACGTTTTCGGCCACACTAAAGACGGGGACCAACATGAAGTGTTGGTGGACCATGCCGATTCCGGCAGCCATAGCATCGCCGGGATTGGAAAACGTTACCTCTACGCCATCCAGGAGAATGCGGCCCGAGTCTGGCTTGTAAAGCCCATAGAGGAGGTTCATCAGGGTGGACTTGCCTGCGCCATTTTCGCCGAGGAGGGCATGGATTTGGCCGGGCTCAACTAACAAAGAGATGCTGTCGTTTGCCACGACCGGACCAAAATTTTTGGTCATATCCCGCAGTTCAAGCTTCATTGCCTGACCGTCCTTCGCCGTTGATGACTCTAAGAATAAGGGGAAACGAAGAGGGGCCCCAGACCAGTGTCCAGGGCCCCCCGTCGGTTACATCACGATGACGACTGACCGATTAGGCCAGTGGGTCGATCGATCCGTCGATGATGCCAGCCTTCAGCTCAGCCAAGCGATCCTTGATTGCTTGGTCGATCAGGTCTTCGAAGGCGTAGAACGGAGAAATGTCCGTTCCGGCGTTGGCGAGGTCACCCAGGTAGTAGTCACCGGTGAAGACACCGTCGACTGCGTACTCCTTGATGATGTCGAACGTTGCTGCACCCATGCGCTTCTCAGCGGAAGTCAGGATGTAGTCAGCGTAGTCGGGGGAGGTCAGCGCGATGTCCTTGTCGACACCGATCATGACTGCCTTGTCGCCGGCTTCCTTGATGGCTTCGATACCAGCACCGAACTGGTCTCCACCCACGGGGAAGAGAACGTCAGCGCCCTGCTCGAGCTGCGAGGCTGCGATGCTCTTGCCGACAGCGTCGTTAGGGGCGAATCCACCCCAGAAGTCACCGGTTGCAGCTACGGGGTCCCACCCGAGAACGGTGACCGGGGTACCGGTCTCGGTCTCGTAGGCCTTGGCGCCGTAGTAGAAGCCAGACATGAAGTCGGTCACAGCGTCAATCTGCATTCCACCGTAGGTACCCACAACCTTGGTCGTGGAGTAGGCAGCTGCAAGGTAACCAGCGAGGTAGCTGGACTGGTGCATCTTGTAGCCAACGGGCTTGAGGTTGTCGTTGCCTTCGCTCCAGCCATCAACGGTGACGAAACTCACGTCAGGGTTGGCGGCAGCAGCAAGGTTGACGTCAGCGACCAAGTTGAAGCCCACGGCGACGATGACGTCACAGCTGGCGTCGACCATGGCCTGGAGGTTAGGAGCGAAGTCCTCGGCGCTGTTGGACTCCGCTTCGAGGATCTGAACGCCTAGCTCGGACTCTGCCTGAAGAAGGCCGTCATACACGGCCTCGTTGAAGGAGTTGTCCTGGAAGCTTGCTTCGTCGGAGACAGCGCAAGCGAGGAAGTCAAGCGCAGGCGCTGCTTCTTCTACGGTCTCTTCGGCGGGTGCTTCTTCCTCAGGTGCTGCAGCACATCCAGCCAAAACCATGGCTGATGCGCCCAAAATAGCGAAGCCTGCGAAGGCCCGCCTTGAAGTGATTGATTTCACTTACGTGTTCCTCTCGTTGTGATTCGATACCGGGCCCCACCTTTGTCCTTCGCCTCAAAGGAAGCTCTCAGGCAGATGAATCCGGCGCTGTGGTTCACATCCTAGAGGCCAAATGTTTACAAAGAATTTAGTCACCCGGCCGGTCAACATATGCGCTTCAAGCCCGACTTGAAGGCTTAGGGGGCAAGCCCCGCAGCGCCCTGGTGGGCTTTGTTGCAATCGCCATATGACTCTTGATGTACTCGAAGAACGCCGACTCATCGACGGCCTCGATAACCCGGGCATTTGGCTGCAGGCCGTGAATGCCCCACGACATCGCTGAATACCCGCGGGTCAGCTCAGAATCTGCCTCGATATCGACGGCATACGCGGCACTCTTAGTCACAAGCTCGGGATGAAGCATTACCGCAACCGTGAGCGAGTCAGGGTGGGTCGAGCCGTGGATGCCCACGCTCTCATCGAACTCGAGCGTTGCTTCACACACCTGGCGGAAAAACTGTGCCACCGGTGAGGGCTGCGAACCAATCTCAGCCATCTGCTCCCTGGTGAACAGTGCATCGTTGACACTGAGTGGCTCCCAGGGGACCACGGTGATCTCAAACCCGGCCTGGAACACAATTTTGGCAGCATCCGGGTCGACATAGAAGTTGAACTCGGCAGCAGCGGTGATATTGCCACGGGCATTGTTTGACCCACCCATGATGAACAGGTGCTTGACCCGAGAGGGGAAGCTTGGGTCTTTCACGACTGCCATCGCAATGTTCGTCAGTGGCCCGATCGCGACAATATTGAGCTCACCCGGACTTTCTGTGGTGAGACGCAGAAGCGCATCAACAGCGTGCTCGTTGTCTGGTGCCAGCCCGTCCATGTCCATGGATAATCCACCTGCACCATCACCATGGACATTCTCCGCAGAGACCCACTGCCGAACCATCGGGCGCCTGCATCCCAAAAACACCGGGAAATCACCAAGCGCGCCCGCAACGCTGAGGGTCATCATGGCGTTCGCGACCTGCTGGTCGAAGCCAACATTTCCCGCGACCATGGTGAGTGCCCGCAAATCGGCTACTGGGTCCAGGATGCCGAGCAGAATCGCGACACAGTCGTCCTGCGCTGTGTCCGTGTCAAGAATGAACGGGACGCTCACCCTAGGAGGCTCTGGCGCCAACAGTTTTCGAGAAGTACTCGATGGTCTTCACAAGCCCCTCGTTCAACGGAACAGTCGGCTCCCAGCTCAAGGATTTCTTTGCGCGGGAAATGTCTGGCTGTCGCTGCTTCGGATCATCTTGGGGCAAAGGCAAATGTTCGATAGTCGAGGACGAGCCGGTGAGCTCAAGAACCTTCTCCGCGAGCTCCAGCATCGTGAACTCGCCGGGGTTGCCAAGATTTACTGGTCCCACTTCGCCGGCCGTGTTCTCCATCAAGGCAATCAATCCCCCGACAAGGTCGTCTACATAACAGAACGATCGGGTTTGCGATCCATCGCCATAGATGGTCAGTGGCTCACCGCGCAGAGCCTGAACAATGAAATTACTGACGACGCGCCCGTCATCGGCGGCCATCCTTGGACCGTAGGTGTTGAAAATACGAGCAACACGAATCGCCAGTCCGTGCTGGCGGTGGTAGTCAAAGAACAAAGTCTCCGCGACGCGCTTCGCTTCGTCGTAACAGGCCCTCGGCCCAATCGGATTTACCTTGCCCCAGTAGTCCTCGGTTTGGGGATGAACTTCCGGGTCCCCGTAGACCTCTGACGTGGAGGCCTGAAGAATGGGGACCCTCAAGCGTTTGGCCAGGCCCAACATGTTGATCGCACCCATCACATTGGTCTTCGTGGTTTGCACCGGGTCGTGCTGATAGTGAATCGGCGAGGCAGGCGATGCCAGGTTATAAATCGCGTCAACTTCGACATACAGCGGGAACGTCACGTCGTGACGAAGGAGCTCAAACTTGGGGTTTCCGAGCAGGTGGGCAACGTTATCTTTGGACCCCGTGAAATAGTTGTCAACCACTACGACCTCGTTGCCGGCCGCCAGCAGTCGTTCAGCGAGGTGGGAACCTACGAAACCTGCACCACCGGTAATCAAAATTCGCATGGGTACCATGCTATCTGCCGATGTGTTTATCCAGGATCTACAGAACCCCGTCGAGCCCTTCGGCCCTCATCTGCTCGACGACCTGTTTCACATCCTGAGCGTGCTCTTTTGTTGTCACCAGCAGCGCGTCAGGGGTGTCGACCACAACAATGTCGTGGACACCAAGGAGAGTGATGATGCGCCCGGAGGTGGCGACCACGATTCCGGTGGAATCGCGCGGGTGAACTTTGCCGGCATCGCCCACCACGGTCACCTCCAAGCCTGCAGCACCACCCTGCGCCTGAGCCAGGGAGGCAAAATCTCCAACGTCGCGCCAGCCGAAACTTCCCGGCACAACGAGGAAGCGACCGTCGGCAGCTGCTGGTTCCGCCACGGCGTAGTCAAACGCCTGGGATGGGAGTTCACTCCAGAGCTCGGAGAAGTCTTCACCGGCCAGCAAGCGCTTGGCGATCTGGCGAAGCGGAGCTCCCATGACCGGTGCAAACCTGTCGAAAGAGTCAACAATGGCCTGGACGGTGCCCACAAAGATGCCGGCATTCCAGAAGTAGTTCGCACTGGCCACAAAACGCTCAGCATCCTTGAACGACGGTTTCTCCACAAACTCTTGAACGTGGAAAACACCGTCGAGGTCGTTGGGCTCACCCTTCTTGATATAACCAAAGGCACTCGAGGGTTCAGTGGGGCTTATTCCAATTGTGACAAGGTGCCCCGACTTAGCCGCCTCAATTGCCGTCGCCAACACCGAGTGAAAGGCATCATCGTCGCTCACGACATGGTCGGCCGCGAAGAACCCGACAACTGCGTCTGGAACGGACTCGGCCAACACGTAAGCGGCGAGGCCCACCGCAGCTGCAGAGTTCTTCGGGGATGGTTCAACAAGAACATTCGCCAGAGGGAGTGCGGGCACCTGGGTGCGCACGAGCTTCTTATGAGCTTCCCCGGTGACGACCATGATTTCGTCAACGTTCGCGAATGGCGCCAACCGCTTGATCGTGTCGACCAAGAGCGAGTTGCCCGTCCCAAGCAAATCCAGGAGAAACTTCGGCTCCTGTGACCGAGACAGTGGCCACAGTCTGGTGCCTGACCCGCCAGCAGGAATCACCGCGTAAAACGACTGAGACCCTGCGGTCTTGGCTCCGCCTGACTTGCTCTCACCCATGAGCCAAGGGTAGTGCCAAGCTGAGAGACCGGTCGGAGGGGACACCGTATGATGGTGTGAAGACTTCAGAACTGATGGAAAGAATTCGATATTCGTGACGACATCTTCAGGTTCATCCAGCCAACAGCCCACCGTGTCGGTCAGGTTAGAAATCCCGGCTCCCAGGCGCAAGAGTGTGATTCCCGGAGGGACCCTGTATAGGGGCCGCGAAGGAATGTGGTCGTGGGTACTCCATCGGATTACCGGCATTGGCATCTATTTCTTCTTGCTCGTTCATATTCTCGACACCGCGCTAGTGCGGGTAAGCCCTGAGGCTTACAACGCTGTGATTGGCGCCTACCAAACACCACTAATGGGTGTCGCCGAAATTGCGTTGGTTGCCGCCATTGTCTTCCACGCCTTCAATGGACTGCGCATCATCCTGGTGGACTTCTGGAACATCGGCACCAAGCACCACGTGGCGCTCTTCTATGTCGTAATCGGTTTGTGGGTCGTGACGATGCTGGCGTTCACGCCTCGTCACCTGATGAATGTGTTTGGGTGGTGAGCGACATGAGCGTGACAATCGACACCCCCCGTTCCCCTATCCGCCCAGAAAAGCGGGGCATCAACTGGGAAAAATGGGGGTGGATCTATATGAGGGCCTCTGGAATCATTCTGGTCGTTCTCATTCTCGGCCACCTCTTCGTTAACCTGATGGTCGGTGAAGGAGTGAAAGCCATCGACTTCGCCTTTGTCGCCGGAAAGTTCACTGACCCCTTCTGGGTGGTGTGGGACACGGCCATGCTGTGGCTCGCCCTAATCCACGGCGCCAACGGTATGCGGACGCTCGTCAACGACTACGCATCGACGCCGCGCATGCGTCGACTGCTCCATGGATCGCTACTAATTTCAACCATTGCTCTCTTGGCTCTGGGAACGTTGACCATCTACGCGTTTGACCCGTGCCCGGCTGGCTCACCCGCCGAATTGTTGCCCTCGTTCTGTGCGTCCGTGAAGTAGGAGAGATGACACCCACCGCACCAAGCACAACCAACTCCTCCGACATCACAACCCACCACCACCAATACGACGTGGTGATTGTCGGCGCCGGAGGCGCCGGAATGCGTGCCGCTATCGAGGCAGGCCCACACGCGAAGACCGCTGTAATCTCCAAGCTCTACCCGACCCGTTCTCACACCGGAGCAGCACAGGGCGGTATGGCGGCGGCACTGGCCAATATCGAAGAGGACAGCTGGGAGTGGCACACCTTCGACACCGTTAAGGGTGGCGATTACCTCGTCGACCAGGACGCCGCAGAAATCCTTGCAAAAGAAGCAATCGATGCGGTCATCGACCTCGAGAATATGGGACTTCCGTTCAACAGGACCCCCGATGGCAAGATTGACCAACGTCGATTCGGTGGTCACACTCGCGACCACGGTAAAGCCCCGGTTCGCCGGTCCTGTTATGCCGCTGACCGCACCGGACACATGATTCTGCAGACCCTGTTCCAGAACTGCGTGAAGCTTGGCATAGAGTTCTACAACGAGTTCTACGTTCTTGACCTTCTCTTGGTCGATGACCCTGACGCCAAAAAACCCCGCGGCAAGTCGAAGCCCCGCATCGCTGCTGGTGTTGTGGCATATGAGCTAGCTACCGGGGATATCCACGTCTTCCACGCCAAGTCAGTTGTCTTCGCCACCGGTGGTTTTGGGAAAATCTACAAGACCACCTCCAACGCCCACACCTTGACCGGTGATGGCGTAGGAATCATCTGGCGCAAGGGCATTCCTCTCGAGGACATGGAGTTCTTCCAGTTCCACCCGACCGGGCTTGCTGGCCTTGGAATCTTGCTCACCGAGGGTGCTCGTGGTGAAGGAGCGATTCTTCGCAACGCCTCCGGTGAGCGGTTCATGGAGCGCTACGCGCCCACCATCAAGGACTTAGCACCCCGAGACATCATTGCGCGCCATATGGTCCAAGAGGTGGCAGAAGGTCGCGGCGCTGGTCCCAACAAGGATTACGTGCTCTTGGACTGCACCCACCTCGGCGCAGAGGTTCTAGAAACCAAGCTTCCCGACATCACCGAGTTCGCGAGAACATACCTGGGTGTTGACCCGGTTCACGAGCCGGTCCCCGTGATGCCGACTGCTCACTACGCCATGGGGGGCATTCCCACCAACATCAAGGCTGAAGTGCTCTCCGACAACGACACCGTCGTCAAGGGTCTCTATGCGGCTGGTGAATGCGCCTGTGTGTCCGTGCACGGCTCCAATCGGCTTGGCACAAACTCTCTTCTCGACATCAATGTGTTCGGCAAGCGCGCTGGCCGTTACTCAGTGGAGTACGCGAATTCGGCCAAGTTTGTTGCACTTCCCGAGGATCCCGCCAAAGAGGTCCGAGAGATGATCGAGCGGGCCCGCTCGGCGGATGGAAACGAACGTCTTGCAGCGCTTCGGAAAGAGCTGCAAGAAGAAATGGATCGCAACGCCCAGGTGTTCCGGACGGACAAGTCTTTGCGCAGCGTTGCGAAGACCATCCACTCGCTGCGCGAGCGCTACAAGAACATTGGAATTCACGACCGCGGCAAGCGCTACAACACTGACTTACTCGAGGCTATTGAGCTCGGGTTCCTCCTGGACATCGCCGAGGTTGTCGTGGCCTCAGCCTTGAATCGGCATGAGAGCCGCGGTGGTCACATGCGGGATGACTACCCCGAGCGCGACGACGAGAACTTCCTGGTTCACACCATGGCGTATTTGACCGGTGACCCGAAGTCGGCAAACGTCGAAGACCACATTGCCATTGATTGGAAACCCGTCGTCATCACCAACTACCCACCGATGGAGAGGAAGTACTAATGGCTACCACTGTTGCTAACGCTCCTGCTGTTGTGGCGGAGGTGCCCTCGTTCACAGTGACGTTTATTGTTCGTCGGTTTGACCCCGAGAGCGACGCCGAGCCCCACTGGGAAGACTATGACGTCCAGATGTTCGCTACCGACCGGGTGCTCGATGGTCTTCACAAAATAAAGTGGGAAATTGATGGCACGCTGAGCTTCCGTAGAAGCTGCGCCCACGGCATTTGTGGCTCGGATGCGATGCGCATCAACGGTCGTAACCGCCTTGCGTGCAAGACGCTCATCAAGGACCTCGACATCACCCAGCCGATTTACATCGAGGCAATCAAGGGTCTGCCCTTGGAAAAAGACTTGATTGTCGACATGGAGCCCTTCTTTGAGTCCTATCGTCAGGTCCAGCCCTTCCTCATTGCTTCCTCGAAGCCAGACAAGGAACGCCTGCAGTCTCCCGAAGACCGCGCCCGCTTTGACGACACCACTAAGTGCATCTTGTGTGCAGCCTGCACCTCAAGCTGCCCCGTGTTCTGGACGGATGGCCAATACTTTGGCCCAGCAGCCATCGTCAACGCCCACCGCTTCATCTTTGACTCCAGAGACGAAGGCTCGCAGGTTCGCCTGGACATTCTCAACGATAAAGAGGGTGTGTGGCGTTGCCGCACCACCTTCAACTGCAGTGAGGCATGCCCCCGTGGAATCGAAGTGACCAAGGCCATCTCTGAGGTCAAGCAGGCGATTCTTCGCGGTAAGCCCTAAGTAGTCCGATGCTTCGGGTTGCGAGCGTTAACGTCAATGGCGTTCGCGCTGCCTTTCGCAAGGGAATGCAACCCTGGCTTGATCAAGCCGAGGTTGATGTTCTGGCGCTTCAAGAAGTCCGAGCCGAGCGCGAGGACTTAGAAGCCCTTCTCGGTGACGACTGGGTCATCGCCCACGACCCGGCCACCGCCAAAGGCAGAGCTGGCGTTGCCGTGGCCACACGGCAGGCGCACCGCGAGGTCAGTGTTGAGCTTGGCCCGAAGGCCCTCGACACGGCAGGCCGCTGGATTGAAGTGGACATCACCACGCCCTCAGGAAACCCCCTCACGATCGTGAGTTGCTATGTCCACTCAGGCGAGGCTGGAACGCCCAAGCAGGATGCGAAATATGAATTCTTGAAGCACATGGACACTCGTATGGGCCAGCTCGGTGGCCAAGCCTCTGGCGCGCTCGTGATGGGGGACCTGAACGTTGGTCACCGAACGCTTGATATCAAGAACTGGAAGGGCAACCTCAAGAACGCTGGCTTCTTGCCAGAAGAGCGCGCGTATTTCGATGCGTGGATTGGTCACGAGGAATCTGAGCAGTACAACAAGGGTGCTGCTGGCCGATTCGTCGACATCGGCCGAGCATTCCACGGCGAAGTCGAGGGCCCCTACAGCTGGTGGAGTTGGCGAGGCAAAGCCTTCGACAACGACGCAGGGTGGCGAATTGATTACCACCTGGCCAATACCCGCCTCGCCGGCGCTCTGCTGAACTACCGGGTCGACCGGGCTCCAAGCTATGACACCCGGTGGAGCGACCACGCTCCGGTCATCGCCGACTACGACATCTAGTCCGTTACGCTACCTGTATGAGCAGACCCCGGCTGTTTTCTGGCATGCAGCCATCGGCCGACTCCCTGCACCTCGGCAATTACGCGGGTGCGCTTGTGCAGTGGATAGACATGCAAAAGAACCACGATGCCGTCTACTGCGTTGTTGACTTGCACGCAATCACGGTCCCCCAAGACCCGAAACAACTGGCTGCCAACACCAGGCGCACTGCGGCCCAATACATCGCTTCCGGTATTGACCCCGAAGTTTCAACACTGTTTGTCCAATCCCACGTCCCCGCCCACAGCGAACTGGCCTGGATTTTGAACACCCTCACCGGCTTTGGTGAGGCCAGCCGGATGACCCAGTTCAAGGACAAATCCCAGAAACAGGGCTCCGACAACGCGACCGTTGGCCTCTTCACTTACCCCATCCTGCAGGCTGCCGACATCCTGCTCTATGACTCCGCGGTGGTGCCCGTTGGCGAAGATCAGCGTCAACACATCGAGCTCACCCGCGATATCGCAGAGCGTTTCAACCAGCGCTTTGGCAAGACCCTCAGCGTCCCAGAGGTGCGGATCCTGGAGGCTGCCGCGAAGATTTATGACCTGCAGAGCCCAGGCGCCAAGATGTCTAAGTCCGGCGATTCCCCGGCCGGCATCATCTGGCTTATGGACGAGCCCTCGGTGATTGCAAAGAAAGTGAAGTCGGCTGTCACCGACACTGACTCGGAGATTCGCTTTGACTCCGAGGGCAAGCCCGGGGTGTCCAACCTGCTGACACTTCTGTCTCTAGCCACCGAGCAGAGCGTTGAGTCGTGGCAAGACCAGCTGGCAGGCGGCGGTTATGGGGCTCTCAAGACCCAGACGGCAGACGCGCTGGTCGCACTATTGGAGCCCATTAGGGTGCGAACCCACGAGCTTTTGAGCGATGTCGCTGAGCTCGATCGGATTCTTGGCGCTGGGGCCGCCAAGGCATCGGTCATCGCTGAAGCAACCCTTGCTCGCGTCCACGATGCCGTGGGCTTTATCAAGCCCCTGCGCTAGCCCATCCCCTAGGGTTTTCTTTATGAAGATTTCTGTCATCGGGTGTGGTTACTTGGGTGCAGTCCACGCCGCCTCAATGGCAGAACTGGGTCACGACGTTATTGGCATCGATGTTGACGAGGTACGCATCGACACACTCGCCCGCGGAAAAGCCCCATTTCACGAGCCAGGCTTTGACGACATTCTTCAGAAGAATGCCACCCGGCTTACCTTCACGACCGACATGTCGGTCGTGAAGGAGGCCAAGGTCCACTTTGTGGCTGTTGGAACACCTCAAGCCAGTGACGGCTCGGCCGACATGACCTATGTGAACTCAGCAATCGAAGGGCTGCTGCCTTTCATCAGTGAAGGCCATCTGGTCGTCGGCAAATCCACGGTGCCAGTCGGCACTGCCGAGCGTCTGTCAGAACAGGTCACCTCCACTGGAGCGGTGTTGATGTGGAACCCAGAGTTTTTGAGGGAAGGCTTTGCTGTCCAGGACACCCTTTCCCCAGATCGCCTGGTCTATGGCATCCCGGAAGGGGACTCGGGCGAGTGGGCAAGAGCGACGCTCGATGCACTCTACGAGCAGATCCTTGCCACGGGGACACCTCGGCTGCTCATGAACTTTGCCACAGCGGAGTTGGTCAAGGTCTCGGCAAACGCTTTCCTTGCCACCAAGATTTCCTTTATCAACGCGATGGCCGAGATCGCCGAGGTGACCGGAGCGAATGTGACGCAGTTGGCTGATGCGATTGGTCACGATGCTCGCATCGGCCGGAGGTTTTTGAACGCCGGTGTTGGTTTCGGTGGAGGCTGCCTCCCCAAGGACATCCGTGGATTCGTGGCCCGCGCGGAAGAACTAGGAGTGGGCCAGTCGCTGTCGTTCCTGCGCGATGTTGATGCCATCAATCTGCGCAGGCGCGGACGTGTGCTCGAGATGTTGGTGGAAGAGCTCGGAGACCTCACCGGAAAGACAATCGCTGTGTGGGGAATGGCGTTCAAGCCCGACAGCGATGACATTCGTGACTCCCCCGCCCTAGACATCACTGAGTCCTTGGCGCGAGCCGGTGCGAAGGTTGTCGCCGCTGATCCTGCGGCCCTACTGCCAGCGCAGAGGCGGCTCGCACAGTCTGGGTTATCGGATTCGATTTCACTCACCGACGACCACCTAGTGGCTGCCCGCAACGCAGATGCGCTCGTCATTGCCACCGAATGGAAACAGTTCTCCACCGCAGACCCTGTCGTGGTCGCCGGGTTGCTAGCAACCGCGCTCGTGATTGACGGTCGCAACTGCCTCGATAGCGACGCGTGGAAAAAGGCAGGCTTCCGCTATCGCGGAATGGGACGTTCCTAGTCCACCCAATCAAACGTCCGGGTGACCGCCTTCTTCCAGTCGGCCAGTAGCTTCGCGCTCGTGTCAGCAGACATGCCAGGCACAAATCGCTTGTCTTCTGCCCATTTTCCGCGCAACTCCTCCCGGCTACTCCAGTAGCCAACAGCAAGACCCGCCACATAGGCGGCCCCGAGCGCTGTTGTTTCAGCGACTTGAGGCCTGATCACGGGAACGCCCAAAATGTCTGCCTGGAATTGCATAAGGGTCTCGTTCTTGACCATCCCGCCGTCGACCTTGAGCTCAGTGAGGTCAACGCCGGCATCGGCGTTGACGGCATCGAGCACCTCCCGAGTCTGGAACGCGGTTGCTTCCAAGGCCGCTCGTGCGATGTGACCTTTGTTGATGAAACGAGTGAGCCCAACGATGACGCCTCTGGCGTCTGAGCGCCAATAAGGGGCGAAAAGGCCAGAGAACGCGGGGACGACATAGCAGCCACCGTTGTCAGGGACAGTCGCGGCGAGCGCCTCAACCTCGGACGCTTCCGAAATCAGGCCCAAGTTGTCGCGCAACCACTGGATGAGAGAACCGGTCACCGCGATGGACCCCTCTAGCGCATAGCGAGGGGCCTCATCTCCTAGTTGATAGGCAACGGTAGTTAGCAAGCCGTTCTTTGAATGCACAGGCGTCGTTCCCGTGTTAGCGATGAGGAAGTTCCCTGTTCCATAGGTGTTCTTTGACTCTCCCACGTCGAATGCCACCTGACCGAAGGTTGCTGCTTGTTGGTCGCCCAAGATTCCAGAGATAGGCACCTCACGAAGAAGGCTTGAGGAGTGCGCGTGGCCATAAATCTCAGAGGATGATCGGATTTCAGGAAGCAACGAAGCAGGAATCCCCCACGCGCCAATCAAATCCTTGTCCCAGGCGCAAGTTACTAGGTCCATGAGAAGAGTTCGACTGGCATTGGTGACATCGGTGGCGTGAACGCCACCGTCAACCCCACCAGTCAAGTTCCATAAAACCCAGGTGTCGGGCGTGCCAAAGGCTAGTTCCCCAGCCTCGGCAGCTGCCCTCGCTCCCTCGACGTTGTCAAGAATCCAGACGATCTTGCTGGCAGAGAAGTAGGTGGCAAGGGGCAGACCGGTTTTCTTTCGGAAGAAATCGCTGCCGTGAGAGGCTTCCACAGCGTCAATGAGATCCTGAGTTCTCGTGTCCTGCCAGACCAGCCCGTTATAGACGGGGAGGCCCGTCTTTCTGTTCCAGATGATGGCGGTCTCTCGCTGGTTAGTAATGCCAATGCCCGCGATGTCGTGCCGGGTCAGCTGTGCTCTGGAGAGCGCTTCACCAGAAACTCCACGAACGTTGACCCAGATTTCCATCGGATCGTGCTCGACCCACCCAGCCTGAGGCAAGATTTGCTGGTGTTCCCGCTGACTCTGGGACACAATCTTGCCGTCGTGGTCAAAAATAATGGCCCTGGAGCTCGTCGTTCCCTGGTCAATGGAGAGTATGTAGGGAACCACGGGTAACCTCATCGTCATTATTGGCTGCCCATTTCCAGGCCATAAACCGTATAGTGAAGCATAGTAAACGTGCTCCGGGGTCAGTGAAAATCTGAACCGGCGGTGATAGTCCGCGACCCGACTGCAAAGAAATTTGTCGGCGGTTGACTGGGTGGAACTCCCAGACCGACGGTAATAGTCCGGATGAGAGGAGGCGTGAACGCCAGGCTGGAAATTTTCCGGCCCAATTTCGCGTTGCCTTCCCCGGAGACTCCCCCCTAGTGGAGTAGAGAACCGGATGAACGCCACGAACACCCCGAGAGTTGCCCTGGCAGCGGGGATGGCTCGCGCGTTGGAACTTGCGACCAAGGGGCCCATGGCAGGCGGTAATCCTCGTGTTGGCTGCGTTCTTCTCGACGGCACTGACGCCATCTGCGCTGAGGGCTGGCACGAAGGATCTGGGACACCGCACGCAGAAATCATGGCCATGGCCACTGCTCGAGCTGCCGGTATTTCTACAGAGGGCCTCACAGCTGTTGTGACACTCGAGCCCTGCGCACACACCGGCAAGACTGGCCCGTGCGCGGAGGCCCTCGTGGAAGCCGGAATAGCACGGGTTGTCTTTAGTGTCGATGACCCTGGCGTCGACTCGAGCGGTGGTGCCCAGGTGCTCGAGGGTGCCGGCATCGAGGTTGTTCGAGGCTTTATGAACCAGGAAGGTGTAGCGCTCATCGAGCGTTGGCACCATTCTGTATCGTCGGGGCGCCCTTGGGTGACACTCAAGTGGGCAATGTCCTGGGACGGCCGCGCAGCAGCTGCTGACGGCACAAGCCAGTGGATTACCGGCCCTGCAACCAGGGAGAAGGTTCACCAGGATCGCTCAGAACACGATGCAATCGTGGTCGGAACCAACACCGTGCTCGTTGATGACCCGAGTTTGACCGCCAGAACCTCCAGCGGTGATCTGCACAATCACCAGCCTCTCGCGGTGGTGGCAGGCAACACGGAGGTGCCACAGGGTGCCAAGATTCGCTCTCACCCTGGCGGTTTTCGTCGCGTCCCCGGCCACGATCCCCACGCAGTACTGGCCCAACTATTTTCCGAGGGCATTCGCAGCGTTTATGTTGAGGGTGGCCCCACCCTCGCGAGTGCCTTCATCAAAGCCGGAATTGTCGACGAAATCCACATCACGGTAGGGCCAATGCTCATTGGCGGCCCCATGATGGCCGTTCGCGACCTTGGCGTGAACACGATGCCAGAGGTCATCGGCCTCGATATTCGAGACATCACCAGACTCGGTGACGACGTAGTCGTCACCGCCAGACCCCGCAGTGGAAAGTAGGCGGCAATGTTCACAGGACTGATTGAGGAAATTGGCACCATCCGGGCAATCAGCGAGAAGGGTGATGGCGCCGAAGTGAGCGTGGCCGCGTCCCTCGTGCTCAGTGACGTGTCACTCGGTGACTCGATTTCTGTAAGTGGTGTGTGCTTGACGGTGACCCAGTTCGATTCAGAACACTTTGTTGCCGATGTGATGAAAGAAACCCTCAATCAATCTGCCGCTGCGAAGTGGGCACCAGGGGTGCCCGTCAACCTGGAGAGAGCAGCCCGTGTGGGCGACCGCCTCGGCGGTCACATAGTCCAGGGGCATGTTGATGCGACCGCTCAGGTATTAGACGTGCGCCCTGGTGACCAGTGGCAAGTGGTGAAAGTGTCCTTGTCTCCAGAGGTCGCCCCCCTGGTTGCTCACAAGGGTTCGATCACAATCGATGGTGTCTCACTCACCGTGTCTGCGGTGGGACGAGACTGGGCTGAAGTCTCGTTGATTCCTGAAACACTGAGTGCAACAACGCTCGGCCGCGCCGCGGTGGGCGACGTGGTCAACATCGAGACCGATATCCTGGCTCGTCAGGTACTTCGCCTCAAGGAATTCATTGTTCAGGAGACTCTCGCATGAGTATCGGGACAATCGCAGAGGCGCTCGAGCACCTGAGGCTCGGTCGTCCCATCATTGTGGTTGATGACGAAGCGCGCGAGAACGAGGGCGACATCATCCTGAGTGCTCAGCTGGCAACCCCGGAATGGGTGGGTTGGACGATTCGTCACTCCTCCGGATACCTGTGTGCGCCAATGCCCGCTTGGCGAGCAGTGGCCCTTAGGTTGCCACCGATGGTCGAAGACAACGAAGACCCCCGCAAAACCGCCTACACGGTGAGCGTGGATGCAGCGTCTGGCATCACCACAGGAATTAGCGCGTCTGATCGCACGCGCACCCTGCGTGTGTTGGCAGATCCCCTCTCCACGCCGGAGTCAGTGATTCGCCCCGGCCACATCGTGCCGTTGAAGGCAGCCCCCGGTGGAGTCAAGGAGCGCGCTGGACACACCGAAGCGGCAGTCGAGCTGATGCAGTTGGCTGGGCTGGAACCAGTCGCCGTCATCGGCGAGGTTGTCGGTGATGACGGCGAGCTCTTGCGGTTGCCACAACTGCTGGATCTGGGTGAACGGGAAAAGATTCCGGTGGTGACCATTGCCCAGCTACTCAAGGAACTCGATGAGACCGATTCCGGTAGCGACGCTCGGACACCCCGCCACAGGGCTGTCGCCGACCAGCGCGTCATTTTTGAGGTCAAGACCCGTGTTCCCACCGAACACGGCATCTTCGACCTTCACGCCTATCGTGACCGCGCTACTGGTGCTGATCACATCGCTATCGTCTCCGGGGAACCCCGAGATGGCATGCTGGTGCGCCTGCACTCAGAGTGCCTAACCGGTGAAGCAATGGGCTCCCTGAAGTGTGAGTGTGGCCCGCAGTTGGACGCAGCCATGGAACAAATCAACGCCGACGGCGGCGTCGTGATCTACCTGCGAGGCCATGAAGGCCGCGGTATTGGACTTGTGAACAAACTGCGTGCTTACCGCCTTCAAGAAGCCGGTCTCGACACCCTGGATGCAAACTTGGCATTAGGCCTCCCCGCGGATGCCAGAGACTACGGGGCAGCAGCCGCAATCCTTACAGACATGGGCATTTCTTCCGTCCGGCTACTGAGCAACAACCCTGAAAAACGACGCCAGCTGGAACAACACGGCATCACGGTGACCGAGTTGGTCCCCCTTCTTGTGGGCGTGGGCGCTGTCAACACCGCATACCTGGAGGCCAAGCGCGACCGCATGGGACACCACATTCCGGGAGAACTTGCCACTGGAGCCATCACGCTCCCCGAGAACGGAGAAAACCTATGAGCGGCCACGGAGCACCACGCATCGACTTGAATGGCGCTAGCGCTCTTCGAGTCGTCATTGTTGCCGGGATGTGGCACGAGACGATCGCAGAAGGCCTCATCGCTGGTGCCATCCGCGTGCTTGATGCGGCTGGTTGCGATCACTCGCTCATCCGAGTTCCCGGTTCCTTTGAACTTCCGGTAGTGGCCCAGGCGGCCCTTCAGAAGGGCGCCGATGCGGTCGTGGCACTCGGGGTCATTATTCGTGGTGGAACACCTCACTTTGACTACGTATCCTCTGCTGCCACCACAGGCCTGACCAATGTTGCACTGGCCACGGGTAAACCGGTTGGCTTTGGTGTCTTGACCCTGGATGACGAGGCACAGGGCATTGATCGCGCTGGTTTCGAGAGCTCTAACGAAGACAAAGGTGCTGAGGCTGCCGAAGCGGCACTTCACACCGCTCTGGTGCTGCGCGGTCTTTAGAGCTTCACAAACTCGCGGACAAAGAAGGTCATGCCGCTCCTGGCCATGTCGTGCCGGAGCCTGAAGTCAGTGGGTAAATCTGAGCCGACGATGCAGACAAACTTGTTGGCAGGAACACCGCGTTGCCGCAGTTGGTCAACAAGCCCGCGGTTTGCGTCATAGTTGCCAACCACGATTGCGTCGAAGGACGCGCTGAGTTCAGCGAGCTGGTGTGCACCAGCGTGGCCAGTAGTGGCGAGAGAACCCCGCAGGGTTGAGGGAAGGCTCCGCGAATAGCCGAACCCTCTGCCATAGAGCGTGCTGGTGTCCCCGGTGAAGTCATCAAAGAGGAAGTGGGGCTCAAACGCTGCCTGAGTGCGCTGCGCAGTCGCCTGCTTGAGACCGATATACGTGAAGGCGCTCAAGTAATCCGTGCGCCGGGGCAAAGACTCGTCGACAAACAGAATCGATGATGACTCAAGCCCAGTGAGCCGAAGCACATACCGGGCCATTGCGTCTGAGCTCAGGTGCGATCTGGCGAAGTCCCTGAAGAACTCCTGGGTTGTCTCACTGGGCAGTGCTGGACCATCCTGAACCAGGCTGTCGTACACGCCAACCAAAGCCCTCTTCGGAAAATGGGCGAGCGAGTGCTGGTGGGCTTTGCCAAGGCCTGGCATCAGCGGGATGCCGCCCGAAAAAAGAATTTCTAAGTGGCGAAAGGTGTCCCACCCACCCTTCTTCGTGGAGAGGGCAAAGTATGCGCTGCGGTATTCGGCCAGGTAGTCATCCCACGAGTCAAACGAGAAAGGTTCGCCAGGGATTGTGCTGGAGAGAAAGTGTGGCCGGTCACCGATTTCTGGGGGCATGAGTTCTGGACGAGGAAACGAAAAGTTCAGCGGATAGACACCATCGCGACGGAAACACTCGCGTGCAGCATCGAGAACGCTTCGTTCCTGGTGACCGGGCTCGAGCAAATCTCTGACCGGCAACGACGTCGCGGAGCGCACAAGCAACGAAGGGTGAAGCTCACGTTTGTAGTAATCAGGGCGACCGACCGGGGCAGGCTCGGGGCTCCCCCGCAACAGCTGCCCAAGGCGCATCCGCAGATAGCGACCCGCGCCCACAAGTCGAGAGCGCCTGGGAACAATGACGCGTCCAGCGGAGGGCATGGAGCGAGTTTATCGACAGGGTGAGTTATCCGGGGAGCGAACATCACCGTGCGGGGTCGGTTTGTAGGGCACACTGAACGGGTCACGGTGGTGGAAGGGTCAACGTCATGAGCATGGGTTTTGGTCAACGTCGCCGCGGGTCTTCCACGAATTATCGGCATGACGATGACGGCTCCCCCAGGGCCACGTTCCGCCAGCTGCTTCCGTTTTTGATGGAACACAAGCGGGTGCTCTCAGTCGTCATCGCACTGAGCATGGCGGGTGCCCTCACCACGCTTGCCCAGCCACTCGTTGTCAGCCAGGTCATCACGGTGGTCGAGGCGGCGGAGCCGCTGGGCAACCTCGTATGGGTTTTGGTAGGTCTGGTTGTTGTCTCTGCAGCCCTGTCGGGCTTTCGCCACTACCTCCTGCAGCGAACCGGTGAAGGAGTAGTGCTCTCCAGTCGCAAACTGTTGGTTCGTCGGATGTTGAATTTGCCGATTTCTGAATTTGATCAACGCCGGACCGGCGATCTGGTCTCGCGAGTGGGGAGTGACACGACTCTGCTACGCGCTGTTCTCACTCAAGGGTTGGTGGAAGCCGTCGGCGGAACGCTAACCTTCCTCGGTGCGGTCATCGCCATGATCTATTTGGACCCGGTTCTCTTCTCTCTGACCGCCATCGTGGTTGCGGTAGCGGTCACGACCGTCGTGACCTTGTCCAGGCGGATTCGCGTGGCGAGTCGCAAATCTCAAGACAAGGTCGGGGACTTGACAGCCAGTGTTGAGCGCGCGATTAGTGCCGTGCGCACGGTTCGGGCAGCGAACGCGACCGAGCGAGAAATTGTTGGCGTGGAAAAGGATGCCGAGGGTGCGTGGCGCCTCGGTTTAGATGTGGCGAAGGTGTCAGCTCTGGTAGTTCCCATCTCCGGCATCGCCCTGCAGGTGGCGTTCCTGGTGGTTCTTGGCGTGGGTGGTTTCCGGGTCGCTAGCGGGGCGCTTCCTATTGCTGACTTGGTCGCGTTCATCCTGTTCTTGTTCATGATGATCATGCCTCTCGGCCAAGCATTTGGCGCCATCACCTCGGTCAACCAAGCCCTTGGCGCGCTAGGCCGCATCCAAGAGATCATTTCGTTGCCCGGTGAAACCGACAATGACCGAGTGCAGGTCAGTCCGGCACAGGCTCCAACCCCCCGCGGGAAGATCGCGGTCGAGTTCTCTGGAGTGAGCTTTAGCTATCCCGAATCAGCCCACAAAACCGAAGCGGAAAAGCTCGTTGCCGAGACGCTCGGTGAGCACGAGGTGGAGGCCCTGGCCACTGGTGAAATTGCTGCCCTTCGTCCGACTCGCGATCGCGTGCTGGACAATGTGTCGTTCACGGTACCCCTCGGCAGCAAGACAGCAATCGTGGGGCCCAGTGGTGCTGGCAAGAGCAGCATTCTCTCTCTGATGGAGCGTTTCTATGACCCGCAGGCCGGTTCCATCTCTGTCTTTGGAACCCCGGTGGGAGACCTAGAACGCGGTCAGCTCCGCGGATACTTCGGCTATGTCGAACAAGACGCTCCCGTTCTAGCAGGAACTATTCGAGACAACCTCCTCATTGGCGCCCCTAGCGCGAATGAGGAGCAGCTTCGCACAGTACTCGAGAGTGTCAACCTCACGGAAATTCTTGAGCGCGACGCACGTGGCCTTGATGCGGAGGTTGGCGAGGCAGGAATCCTCCTCTCGGGCGGAGAGCGCCAGCGACTCGCTATTGCACGGGCCCTGTTGCAGGCGCCTCCGATTCTGCTGATGGACGAATCCACCTCGTCTCTGGACGGCCCCAACGAAGTGCTGATGAAGCACGCTATTGACCGTGTCGCAAAGGACCGAACCGTGATGGTTATTGCTCACCGTTTAGCCACCGTCGTGGATAGCGACCAAATCATCGTGGTGAACCACGGCAAGGTGGAAGCAGTGGGCACTCACGACGAACTACTGCTGTCCTCTGACCTCTACAAAGACCTGGCCGAACACCAGCTGTTGGTCTAGTTACTGGGGCTTTGCGACTGGCCCGAAGACGGCCAGTCGAACCCTGTTGGAGAACCGGCGCCACACATAGCGAATGAACAGCCCCACGAAATCGAGTGGCGTCAAACCAAAGCGGTTCTGCAAGACGCGTTTGCGATAGAGACGCTCGCTGGCTTGAGACACAAACCCCTTGTATTGATCGTGGTCCCCTCCAACGAACGAACCATGGCCGTGGTGGTAATAGGAGCCACCAAGGTAGAACGAGCCGCGGTAGCCATTGAAGGCTGGCTCGTGAGGAAGCAGAGTGACCGGGCGACCCGTGCTCTTGAGCTGGACTCCGACCCGACGGCCCGTGTCTGGAGCTCCTTTACGCGTGGCGCGTTCGAGATAGTCCTCGGAAAAATTCACCGCCGCCTTGAGTTCAGTTGGAAAAATCATCAGGCACGGGTGCGTTTGTGACGTGCTGCCTGGAACCAAAGCCAAGGAAATGTCGTCAGCCTTGTCTAGCCAGTCGGCTTTCGTGGGGAAGGCGTCCGAATCCATGACGATGATGTGGGAGGTAGTGAACGTAGTCTGCGCGATTGCCCGATCGAGTGCGGAGGGGTGATCATGGCCCTCCACTGCAATCTGCGCCTTGTCAGGCTCAAAGGTCAGCACTGAACGGACCAGTGGAAGCTTGGCTAACACGTCCTGGGATTTTCGTGATTGATCGACAACTACGGCCTCTGTGACACGGCCACCCGAAAACTCAGCCACCTGCTCCAACATGTGGCCAATCCAGAAGATATCCCCGTAGTGACAGGACACCACGGTGTATGTGGGGCTAGCGGGAGCGCTCAAGCGTCACCCCCGCCTGCCTCAGTTCCTCCAGTGTCGTCGCCGCGGAAGATTCCGCAACCGCCGCGACCAGATCGGTCAGCACTCTGACCTGGAATCCGGTCTTTTTCGCATCAAGCGCGCTAGCGCGAACACAGTAATCGGTCGCAATCCCGACCACATCAAGGGAATCAACACCGGCATCGGAGAGGATATCGGCGGCCGATTGGCCATCGGGGCCAATTCCCTCAAAGACTGAATATGCGGGCTTGCCCTGCCCTTTGGTGATGTGGTGGGTCACCGTGCCGAGCTCGAGGCCCGGATGGTACTCAGAGCCAGGAGCGCCAGCGACGCAGTGCACAGGCCACGTGTGGACGAAATCCGGCTCAGCTCCGGCGGGTGCGAAATGCCCCTGATTGTCGCCGTCGGGGTTGTGCCAATCTCTGGAGGCAAGAATGACGGCGTAGTCATCGGAATGATCCCGAAGCCACTCGCTGATTCCCTCTGCAACTGCTGTGCCACCATCGACACCGAGCGCTCCGCCCTCACAGAAGTCGTTTTGCACATCTACAATCAATAACCCGCGCACCAGAAGCCTTCCTCGCTTGTCTACTTAGAAGTCTGCCAGGTTAGAACCGCACCTATACACAGCGGTAACCAAGCTCTCGATGGCAAAACGGGTCTCATCCCCCACGGTTCCCTGAGCGAAAAAGGCAAAGGCGAGGGGCTCTTCGTCTGCTCCGGTGACAAATCCAGCGAGGGAGCGCACGCCGGTGATACTGCCTGTCTTGGCTTGGACACGGTCATGGACAATCGTGTTAGTCCCGATAAAGCGGTCGTCCAGGGACCCGTCAACACCAGCAATCGGCAGGGACTGACGCAGGGAGGCTAGGGGCCCGTCTCCACGAGCCACTTCCGAGAGCAGTAAGGCAATAAAGGCTGGGCTCACCTGGTTCAGTGGGCTGAGACCAGAACCGTCCTGAACGACGATGCCCTCCGGGGGAAGCCCCAAACCGGCAATGACGGAGGGGATCACCGTGGCCAAACTGGCAGCGGTCCCCCCAGCTCCCTGCGCTAGTGAGACATGGCGAGCCAACATTTCTGCCAGCGTGTTGTCACTCTCTTTCATCATGTAGCGCACGAGATCAGACACCGGAGGCGACTCTACAGAGGCGAGAACTGGTCCCTCCACCGGGGCATCCCCGACAGTCACCTTCACGTAGCGCCCAGCATTACCGGCGGCTCGGAGAGCCTTCACAAACTCATCACCAGCTCGACGAACGGGATCGCTACCCCGCTTGCTGAGTTCGACCTGCGGGTTATCGCGGTCTCCATCGACTTGCAGAGCAGTGACCCTCGAAATGAATCCATTAGACGCTGCGTCTCTGGACCAGGACGCATCGAAGGCGTCCTCCGTGGGCCAGAGCGCTGCATCGACCACAACCTCCGTGATGGTGACCCTCTCGCCCTCTGGAAGCCCGGCCTGGGCGGTCGCGATGGTCTTTTCTGCCAAGTTCTGAAGCGTTGCTGCACCGGAATAAACGCTCGGGGTGCCAGTGGCGAGACGACTCAACGTTGAATCACCACCGCCTACCAAGACAACGCGCGCTGGATCATCGGTGGCTAGCACCGAAGTGCTAAACCGCATCTCCGGGCCCAAGACTGCGAGTGCTGCCGCGCCGGTCACAATCTTCATGACGCTCGCCGGCGGGACCAGGGCCTCTGAGGCTCGTGAAAACAGAACATCGCCGGTGTAGGGGTCAACGACGACCCCGGAGAAGTCACCCAAGGCTTCATTGAGCGAGGCCTCCGCCACCGAGCAGGTCCTGATTCTCAGTGGCACCGGCATCGTCGCAGGAACAACGCGACCACTATCAGCGACCTGAACCTCGGGCTCTGGAGCCAATGACCCTTCGCTAAGCTCGCCCTCTGGCACCAGGGCACCCAGAGCAAAAGATCCGCCCGCTGCCAGCGCAGTAACGACCAGGGCGGCGACCGCAGTGAGCCAGCGACGTGCCGCAATCGGCAGAGCGCGTGCTGGGGGCATGGGTTCAAAGATATCGACAAGCCCAAGTCACTCGATGCGGCCCCCCGAGAGTCGTCAGAAAGATTCGCCTCGCACTCCTCAGTGGCGCCAGAGTAAGCTGACACTATGCGATCCTTCATTTTCAGCAGCGCAATGCTGAGCGCCCTGGCGGCCGGAATCGGTCTTCTACGGCGAACAATTCGCGGACCGTTCACTTGGCAGGTAGGCCTGCTGTGGGCAAGCTGGCTAATCTCCCTGGTGCTGGCAATTGCGAGCGTGCGGGAAAGCTCACGCTCCTAGTCAAGAACTGGGCCGGCTGCGGGACTTGAACCCGCAACCTTCCGATTACAAGTCGGATGCGCTACCAATTGCGCCAAGCCGGCACGCTCGTAGTTCCCCACCGAGCAAGGACAACACTACCGGGAGTAGTGAACTAACCGCTGGTCTCCACGGAGGCAACGAAGCTAGCCAAGTCGCCATGAACCTCAGGCTGGTACTCCTTACCGTTAACCAGAACGGTCGGAGTGCCCATCACTAGAGGAATCTCGGAGTTCCGCACCGGCAACGGGCCCGTGCTCATCGCGCGTGCCGTTGCGGAGGAAACCCAGTTTGCAAAGGTCTCAGCCCGAATGCAACCTTCAATTAGCTCGACATTGGATGCCCCAGAGGCCGTAACTAATTCGACCATTTCGTCGTCGGCGAGCTCGTACTTTGCCGGTGGCACAGGCTGGCTTGCGAGCAGGAGCTCGCTGTAATCAAAGTAGTTGTTGGGAGAATGTTCAGCAACGCACGCCACGCTGTTCGCCGCTCGAGTCGCATAGCGAGTGCCGGCAGTCTGGGCATCCCTGAAGGCCAAGGGGTGGTACTCGATGGTCGCGGTGCCATTGTCTAACCAGGTGCGGAAAAGCGGACCATAGACCGACTCGAACTGCGCACACGCAGGGCAAGAGTAGTCAATGAAGATGTCGATTGCAGGAATACCCTCAGGGTTCTCTGCAGAAGGCGTTGGTGCCTCTTCAGCCGCAAGCGCCGGGGTGGGCACAGCGACGAAGCCCTCACCGATCTTGATGCCGTCGCTTTGCATGTTGAGGGGTCCAGGTCCTGGCGGACGGAGTGAGGAAATAATGAAGACGGTGACAACGGCAATGACAGCAATGATGCCCACTGCGAGTGAGCTCTGGATGAGGACCTTATTGCGCTTGGCCTTCTTCGACTGCGCTTCCCGAAGAGTGCGAGCCTTGTCTCTGGCTTCCTGGCGCTTTTCGTTCTTGGTCGGACGCGATTCAGAATTCATCGAAACTCTCTCTTCAGCAACAGTGTCTGTCTTGGGGCTTCATCCCAGACTGGCAAACATTTCCTCAGCGGGAGCTGAGAGATGCCAAGGGGCAATACTAACCCGGAAGCTGGCGCATGGCTACCCGGGAAGAGTGAGTGCTGGAAAACCTGGCATAATGGCAACCAGCTCGCAGCAAATAGGTGGGCCATCCATTCACGAAGGATCGTCCGGCACGTACCTGCCGGTGAAGGAGAGAAAATCATGGCGTCAGTGACGTTCGACAAAGCAAGTCGCATCTACCCGGGAACCACCACTCCGGCAGTGGACTCCCTCGATCTCACCGTCGATGACGGGGAGTTTCTGGTCCTTGTAGGCCCCTCCGGTTGTGGGAAGTCGACATCGTTGCGCATGTTGGCGGGCCTCGAAGAAATCAATTCTGGGCGCATCCTGATTGGCGACCGGGACGTCACCGATGTTGCTCCCAAGGACCGCGACATCGCGATGGTGTTCCAGAACTATGCCCTTTACCCTCACATGAGCGTTGCCGAGAACATGGGCTTCGCGCTCAAGATCGCCGGCGTCAACAAAGACGAGCGGATTGCACGAGTCGTTCAAGCCGCCAAGCTCCTGGACCTCGAGCCCTACCTCGACCGCAAACCAAAGGCACTCTCCGGTGGCCAACGTCAGAGAGTCGCCATGGGGCGCGCAATCGTCCGCGAACCCCAGGTCTTCTTGATGGATGAACCGCTGTCGAACCTGGACGCGAAGCTTCGCGTCCAGACCCGCAC
The DNA here is from genome assembly GCA_009704535.1 of Actinomycetota bacterium. Classification (GTDB taxonomy): domain Bacteria; phylum Actinomycetota; class Actinomycetes; order Actinomycetales; family Microbacteriaceae; genus Pontimonas. Next base: position 17,311 of record WLEA01000003.1, on the reverse strand, counting down.
ACAGATTGCTTCATTGCAGCGACGCCTTGGTGTGACAACCGTCTATGTGACCCACGACCAGACCGAAGCGCTCACCATGGGTGATCGCATCGCAGTGTTGAAGGATGGTGTCCTGCAGCAGGTCGGAACCCCCCGGGATCTCTATGAAGCTCCCGCGAACTCTTTCGTTGCAGGGTTTATCGGCTCCCCCGCGATGAACCTCTTTGACGCGGACGTGGTCGAGGGCGGTGTGCAGTTTGGCACCGCAACCGTCAAGGTTGACCGCAAAACCCTCGCCGGTGCCTCGGGGAGCCGCGTCACCGTGGGAATTCGTCCCGAGGACTTGACCGTCTCAAAGACCGGCAAGGGCCTGCAGACCACCGTCGAGCTCGTCGAGGAGCTCGGTGCTGATGGATACCTCTATGGCAGCACGCAGGTGAATGGCCAGAACATCGATGTCGTCGTGCGAGTCGATGGCAGAAACCACCCTGTTGCAGGAGACAAGATCTCCCTGTTGCCCATCGAAGACCACATGCACGTGTTCGACACGGCAACCGGAGTGCGGCTCACCAAAGAAGCCATCTCCGCTGGTTCCTAGAACTGTGGGTGGTGTGAGGGGGGCAACCCCCTCCCCACGCCACCCAGCAACGGCGCAGTAATGAGCGGGTCACTCTCGATCACCGCGTCTGTGGCGGGCCCCGAGCTTCTCGAGCTGCCATGGGAATTGCCGCTTGAGCAATGGCCGGACAAAACAGTCGCCGCACTGCCCAAGGGTATTTCCCGGCACATTGTGCGCTTCATTCACATGGGTGCTCACATCGTGGCGGTCAAGGAAACAACCGAAGCACTCGCGGTGCGCGAATACAAGATGCTGAAAAAACTAGCCAAGCTCGCAGTGCCCTGTGTAAAGCCCGTCGCTATCGTCTCTGGCCGAACCGATCGCCACGGTGCGTCCCTTCCGACTGCACTCGTCACCAGACACCTTCGTTTCTCGCTGCCCTATAGAGCGCTCTATTCACAAACGCTCCGCCCTGACACCGCGACAAGGCTTGCTGACGCTCTGGCTGTGTTGTTGGTTCGCCTTCACATCGTCGGATTCTTTTGGGGAGATGTTTCCCTCTCGAACACTCTTTTCCGGCGCGATGCAGGAGCTTTTGCCGCCTACCTTGTCGATGCTGAGACAGGCGAGTTAATGCCAGGGAGTCTTTCCGATGGCCAGCGGGAAAACGACCTTGAGATTGCAAGGGTCAATGTGGCAGGCGAACTTCTTGACCTCCAGGCGGGCGGCCGCCTGGACGACGACATCGATCCCGTTGCAGTCGCGCAGTCGATCATTGATTCCTATCGGCTGTTGTGGACGGAACTCACCGGCTGGGAAAGCTTTGACCAATCTGAGCGCTGGCGGATTTCAGAACGCGTGCACCGCCTCAACGAATTGGGGTTCGACATTGAGAACCTCACCATCTCGAGCAATGACGCCGGGACCAAGCTTCAAATTCAGCCAAAAGTCGTTGACGCAGGACACCACACCAGGCGCCTGCTGCGTCTCACCGGCATTGATGCCGGTGAGAACCAAGCCAGGCGGCTCCTCAACGATCTTGACGCCTATCGGGCCTTCCACTACCCGCAAGAAGACGTCGACGAAGAAATGGTGGCCCACGAATGGCTGAGCGAAGTTTATGACCCGGTTATTCGCTCAATTCCGAAGGAATACCGGGTAAAACTTGAACCTGCGGAAATCTTCCACCAGTGGTTGGAGCACCGTGCATCCAGGTCTCAGAGGGAGGACCGCGACATCACCCGTGAGGAAAGTGTGGCCTCCTACATCGATGAAGTTCTGCAACACCGAAGAGACGAAGCGATGGTGACAGGGCCGCCGACAGAGGCCATCACGATGCCAAACCCCACGATTGAGCTCAATTGGCGGGATCGGGTTTAGAGGCTCTTGCCGGCGAGAAAACGTCCTCTCGTGATCTCGTAAAGAACAACGCTCGCGGCGATTCCCGCGTTCAAGGATTCAGCATTGGAGCTAATCGGGATCGTCACGATGGCATCACAGGTCTCTGTGATGAGCCTCGAGAGGCCCTTCCCCTCGCTGCCAACAACCAGGACAACGGGTGCTGTGCCAAAATCCATGCCGGGAGTGGGAACATCGCCGCCTCCATCGAGGCCCACCACCATGTATCCGCGCTCTTGAAACGCCTTGAGCGTTTGGGTCAGGTTCGCTGCCATTGCCACGGGGGTGCGGGCAATGGCCCCGGCTGAGGTTTTCCACGCGGCTGCGTTCACACCAACGGATCGACGCTTGGGAAGAATCACACCGTTGCCCCCAAAGGCGGCAACAGAGCGAACAATCGCACCGAGGTTCCTAGGGTCTGTCACCCCATCGAGGGCCACAAAAATCGGCGTTGCTGTGTGCTTCTCCGCCTTATCGGCAAGTTCCATCGGATGCACGTAGTTGTAGGGCGGCACGCTCAGGGCAATGCCCTGGTGCACGGTATCGGGACCGGTCATCCGATCAAGCTCGGGCCTCGGAATCTCCAGGAGAGGCAAGCCACGCTTGTTGGCCAGCGCCAAGGTTTCACGAACTCGATCGTCCATGTCGATCTTGGTCGCAACATGCAGGCTAACCGCGGGAATCTTTGCGCGCAGAGCCTCAAGGACTGAGTTCCGACCAGTCACCAACTCGGTGTCGGCACTCAGTGGTCGGACAGTCCGCCTGGCGGGTGCTGGGCTCGATGAGGCTCCATGTCGGGCCTGAGCGCTCGCTAAGCGCTCTTTGGCGGCCTTGCGCTTGCCAGCGGGGTGCCACGATCTGTCTTCGGCTTTTGGTGTGGGGCCTTTACCTTCTAACGCTTGGCGACCATGGCCACCTGTTCCCACGGTCGGGGTCTTCTTGGTTTTGCGGGCTGCTGGGTGACCTTTCTTAGCCACGAATACTCCAGGTGCTTCCAGCAGCGCCATCGTTCACATCAATGCCCGCGCGGTCCAAAACATCGCGCAAGGCATCGGAGAGCTCGAAGTTCTTCTCCGCTTTTGCGTGCCACCGCAATTCGATGACCGATTCCACTAAGGATGCCAATGCCCCATCGCCTCTCGATGATGCTCGTGCCCACTCGGGATCAAGCGGGTCAATGCCTAAGACTCTCACCATTGCACGGACTTCGATTGCCGAGGACGCGGCCAGTGGACGATCCCCCGAGTCCAGAGCGTTGTTTCCAGCCCTCACCGTCTCGTGAACAACGGCGAGCGCCGCCGGCACTGAGAGGTCTTCGTCCATCGCCAAGGCGAAAGCCGAGGGGACCACAGTCCCCTCAACATCGAAGCCTTCCTGGCGAGCTCTAGACAAGAAACCGTCAATCCGCGAAAAAGCAGCGGTCGCTTCATCCAGGAAACCCTCGTGAAGATCGAGCTCAGATCGATAGTGCGCAGAGGCAAGCGCGTAGCGGACGACGATTGCTGGCGCCCTATCCAGGAGATCCCTCGCGTAGACACTGTTATCAAGCGACTTCGACATTTTCTGCCCGCCCACCACGACCAGGGCGTTGTGTAACCAGTGTCTGGCGTATCCATGTCCAGCGGCAGCGGACTGGGCTAGTTCGTTTTCGTGGTGCGGGAAGCGCAAATCAACGCCACCACCGTGAATGTCAAATTCTCCACCGAGGTAGCGCATTGCCATCGCTGAGCACTCGATGTGCCAGCCTGGCCGCCCAGCGCCCCACGGCGCCGACCACGAAGCGGTGGCTGGCTCACCAGCCTTGTGACCCTTCCAAAGAGCAAAGTCTTCTGGGTTGCGCTTGGCGCCTGAGGCGTCCTCGCCCTGCCGAAGACTGTCGATGCTTTGGCGGGTGAGCTCCCCGTAGCGGGCCCAGCGGCTGACGTCGAAATAGACATCTCCGGAGCCCTCTTCGGAGGCATAAGCGTGACCGGTCGCAAGAAGCTGACTAATCAGCTGGATCATGGCGGGGATGTCTCCGGTTGCCCGTGGCTCACGGGTGGGCGGGAGAATGCGCAGGGAGCTGGCGGTTTCCTGAAACTCTTGTTCTACTCTCGCGGCAAGCGCCCACCATGCTTCGCCTGTTTCACCGGATTTTTCCAAGATTTTGTCGTCTATGTCCGTGACGTTACGCACCAGAGTCACCTCAAAGCCCCGATAGCTGAACCAACGCGACCAGAGGTCATAAACGAGCGCGCTTCTCAGGTGACCGACGTGGGGGGCGGACTGAACCGTCGGACCACACACATAGATCGACACGTGACGGGGCAGGAGGGGAACAAAGTCCACCACCTCCTGGCGTTTCGAGTCATAGAGTCTGATGGCCACCGCTTCATGGTAGCGAGAGAGTGCTCACTATCTCGGTCGGCCGGCCGAGGATGGATTGAGCCTAAATAACGACCAATACCGCTGTTGCCAGGGCGGCAGCGCCTTCGCCGCGACCGGTGAAACCAAGCCCGTCACTGGTGGTAGCACTGAGCGCTACCGGGCACCCAACGAGTTCAGTCAAAACAGTCTCAGCTTCGAGGCGGCGTGGGCCAATCTTTGGCTTCTGAGCAATAACCTGCACCCCCACAGAACTCACCGCATAGCCCGCATCTCTGATCAGATTCAGCGCGTGCGCAAGGAACACACGACTATTCGCGCCCTCGAACTCTGGGCGATTGGCTCCAAAGTGGGTGCCAAGATCGCCCATGCCGGCAGCTTGCAGAAGTGCATCAACGATGGCGTGAATGACGACGTCACCATCGCTGTGACCGGCCAGTCCGTCTTCGCCAGGCCAGGCCAGGCCGGCTAGCGTGAGCGGAACACCTGGGTCGAACTGGTGAACATCCACCGCGGTCCCGACCCGGTGGCCCCCAGTCCCGCCCAGCACGGATACCGCCCGCTGAAGATCAGCCGGGTAGGTGATTTTGAAACTCATGGCGTCACCATCAACAGCGACCACTTCATGGCCTGCTGCCCGAAGAACTGCTGCATCGTCGGTGAAATCACCCTCGATGGCCTCGTAGGCGGCAATCAGTGACGCAGCGTGAAAACCCTGAGGCGTCTGGACGGCGCCAAGCGCGGAACGGTCCATTGCATCACCCGTGGCCATGGATGACCTGTCAACACTGATGAGGGTATCCACCACCGCAATCTGCGGGACGACACCCTCTGCTCCGCTCTTCAGCGCATCCAGTACTCGATCAAACACGGCGACGGGGGTCAGTGCGCGTGCCGCGTCGTGAATGAGGACGGCCGTCGTCCCACCCGGCAATGCACCAAGGCCCGCTCGAACACTATCGGTGCGGGTTTCACCGCCAGTAACGACTGTGACATCACCGTAGACAGCTAACAATTGACGGGCTGGCGTTTCCCAACCCGGAGGGACAACGACCACCAACGAAAAGGGTCTAGACCAGGACCGAACACCTCTCACGCACTGCTCGAGCAGGGTCGCACCGGCAAGTGCCACAAAGGCTTTCGGCTGGTTGGAGCCAAGTCTTGTGCCGCTACCGGCCGCGACAATGACTACTACAGTGGTCACTGGTCGTGGCCTGGGAATTCTACCTAGGAGGCGAGAACTTCGTCGAGAACCGTCGAAGCCTTCTCTTCATCCGTTTTTTCGGCCAGTGCCAGCTCAGAAATCAAAATCTGACGTGCCTTGGCAAGCATTCTCTTCTCGCCCGCACTCAACCCGCGATCTTGATCGCGACGCCACAGGTCACGGACAACCTCGGACACTTTGATGACATCGCCGGACGCGAGCTTCTCAAGGTTTGCCTTGTAACGCCTGGACCAGTTGGTGGGCTCTTCTGTGAAGGGGGCACGCAACACTTCAAACACCTTGTCGAGGCCCTCTTTGCCGATAACGTCACGGACGCCGACGAGGTCAACGTTCTCAGCGGGAACCTCGATAGTGAGATCCCCCTGCTTCACATTGAGCTTGAGATACATCTTTTTCTCGCCCCGAATCGTGCGAGTCTTAACTTCGGTGATGGTAGCCGCTCCGTGGTGGGGATATACGACTGTTTCGCCAACTTCAAACAGCATGCTTGCCAACCTTTCCCAACTTTCCATTTTAGCACAGCGAGCTACCCACGCTAACCCCCGGTCTTGCCGGCTGAAAGGGCCCGGTGGCGCGGGCCCAGGCCCCCATTCCAGTAGGCTGGAGTTGTTCACCATCGCAGTGGACACTGAAGGCGGTAAGCCTCACCAGCCATCGGAAGGATGTGTCGTGCGACGCCGTTTCTTTGCTCCACTTGTTGTAGTAGTTGCCATCTTCACCGGAACCACGGGGTGCACGCTGTCAGCTGATATTGCGACGATGAAGGAATACAACCCTTCTGACGGTGTCGGTGCCGACCTTGGTGATGTAGCACTGCGCAACATCCTGCTAATCAGCAACGATGCTGGCGAAGCCAACCTGGTGATGACAGTCGTGAACACCAGCGGCGAAGACATCACCCTGAATGTTCAATTCGACAGCGGTTCCACTCGAGTTACCGAGCCTCTCAAACTTTCGGCCGTGCCCGAGCGCACCCGTATCGGCGACGATCCGAGCGCTGGCATCGTGATGTCGGGGCGCGACCTGTTAGTTGGAGGCTTGTTCCCCGTCTACTTCGAGTACGGTAGCGTCCCCGGCGAGCTCGTGTATGTCCCCGTCCTCGATGGCACTCTGCCCGAGTACGAACTCCTCGTTCCCTAGGCTTCGAACCTGTATCCAAGCCCTCGAACCGTGAGGATTATCGTCGGTTCAGACGGATTGTCCTCAATCTTCGATCGCAGACGCTTGATGTGAACATCGAGCGTCTTGGTGTCTCCGAAGTAATCCGATCCCCAGACACGGTCAATAATCTGGCCTCTCGTGAGAACACGGCCGGCGTTTAGCATCAAGAGCTCAAGAAGCTCGAACTCTTTGAGCGGCAGCGATACGGGAGTGCCCCGCACCACCAACTGGTGCCGATCGCTATCCAACACGATGCCGTGGTATTCCAAGATGCTCTGCGAGGCATGCGGGTCTTCGGCCCTGCGTCGAAGCACAGCCCTAATCCTTGCCAACAATTCCCTTGAGGAATAGGGCTTAGTGACGTAATCATCAGCCCCGAGCTCCAAGCCCACCACAATGTCCACTTCGGAATCTTTGGCGGTCAACATAATGATCGGCAGCGATGAGCGCTGCCGCACTTCGCGACAGACCTCGGTGCCTGGCAAACCCGGCAACATCAAATCGAGAAGCATCAGATCAGGCGGAGTTGCCTCGACCGCACTCACCGCCGCCAGACCGTTATCCACGACCTGGACCTCATAACCCTCTCGCCGCAACAGATAGGACAGTGGCTCACTGAGTGATTTCTCGTCTTCGACTAGCAGGATCTTCGTCATGCGCTGCCTCTCAGTGATGTCTCATCGTCATCCACGCGAAGCATCGGTATCTCATCCGTTGCGAGGTACTCGGCCGGTCGAGGAAGTTTCTTGGGCTTGAGTTCAGCCATCGGCCCAGTCTGGCTGAGGTGGCGTGTCACGACGTCGGCGGGGGCCTCGCGCAGTCGAATAGTGAAGGTGGATCCTTTGCCCAGCTGCGACCAGACTCGAACGTCTCCCTGGTGGTTGTTCACCACGTGCTTCACGATCGCGAGGCCAAGACCAGTCCCGCCGGTCTCTCGGGACCTGGCTGGATCGCTTCGATAGAAGCGCTCAAAAATTCTCTCGAGGTCATTGTTCGCAATTCCTTGGCCTTGGTCAGTCACGGAGATTTCCACGATTCCACTCTTGACCACAGCCCCGACCCCGACGCGCGAGGGCCCTCGCGAATAGGTAATCGCATTACGCACAAGATTATGCAGCGCTGTCACCAGTGACGTGGCGTCGCCCAGAACGTAAGCGCCTGTGCTCGCGGACACCGCGACGGTGATTCCTGACTTCTTGGACAAGACGGAGTTGGAGGCAATCGCCTGCTCTACCACCGAGTCAATGGACACAATATCGGGGTCTTGAATGGTTCCCACCGATTGAAGTCTTGTGAGCTCAATGATGTCATTGGTCATCTCGGCAAGTCGGTGACCTTCGCGCTCGAGTGTCTCGGCAAACGCGCGAACCTGTTCAGGGTCATCCGCTGAATAGTGAAGCGCCTCAGCCAACAGAGACACTGCACCAATTGGGGTTTTCAACTCATGGGAGATATTGGCCACAAAATCGCGGCGAACAGCGTCGAGCCGATACATCTCAGACCGGTCATCGGCAACCACCAACATAAGCCGCAGGCCCAACGGGGCGACCCTGACGAGCAGGTGGACTGGCGGAGCGTCGCGCCCAGTTCCGGCAAGTTCAAACTCCCGCGCTGCGGGCACCCCTTCGCGGCGGGCCTGTTTCACCAGGTCGAGAATGGGTTGGTAGACGATGTCTCGGTTATCCACGATCCCGAGCGCCACAGCAGACTTCGAGGCCCTCAACACTCGATTGTCAGCGTCCAGCACCACGCCCGTGGCACCAATGACCTCGAGGGCGGTATCCACGCCGTCAGGAACAGGGGGCTCAAGAACTTGCTCCGCACGCCGATGCCACCCGGCGCCCGCCCAGACAAGCGCAGCGATACCGACCCCCAGCGCCATGCCAAGAAGCAGCATCCAGGCGGGCGACCAGAAAGGCTCCATACCCCAAGCCTACGGTGCGCACTCCAACCAAAGGGGCGTCCCCAGCGCTAAACTGGACCACACGAAGCGAGTGTTAAGCGAAATCTCACTGTTTGTTAACCCAACTACGAGAGGTTGTGAACACCCGAATACCGCTCGATTGAGGAGCACCATGCGCGAGCTTTTCCAACAAGAACTCCACGAAGTTCAAGACCGCCTTGTTGAGATTGCACAACTGGTCGTTGATGCCATCACCGACGCTGTTGAAGCCTTCAACAAATCAGATGTGACCCTTGCGGAATCGGTCATCGTCCGCGACAACAAGATTGATGACGCTGTTGTCGCGCTCGACGAGCTTGCCATCGCCATCATGGCGAGGCAGGCACCAGTGGCCAAAGACTTGCGCATCGTCGTCAGCGCGTTGCGCATCAGTGCCTCTCTCGAGCGCATGGGTGACATGGCAGAGCACCTTGCCCAGCTTGCCCGCTACCGTTTCCCAGAAAAAGTTGTTCCCAAGACCATTCGTCCCATCTTCAAGGAGATGGGCGTGCTCGACATCGAGCTTGCGAAGATGCTGGTGGTTCTCCTGAAGACCGAAGATGTCGAGATCGCAGAGAAGATTCGCGACGAAGACGACAAAGTCGATGCTCTGCACCTCTCGGTATTCGAGACGGTGCTCAGCGACTCATGGAGTCAGGGCACGGAGACGACAGTGGATGCCACCCTCGCATCTCGTTACCTTGAACGCTTCGCAGACCACGCGGTCTCAATTGCCAAGAAGATGATGTATCTCGCTACTGGTGAGTGGAACCCACCCAAGCACTAGGCCTTCTTTGCTCCCTGTTTAGCCACTGCGGCAGCTCCAGCCTCCGCAGCCGCTGGATCGAGATATACGCCGGGTTTAGTGGGCTTCAAGTTCTTGTCAAGCTGATAGACCAGCGGGATTCCCGTGGGGATGTTCAACTCGGCGATTTCTTCGTCAGTAATGCCCTCCAAGTGCTTCACTAGTCCCCGCAGGCTGTTGCCGTGGGCGACTACCAGGGTTACTTTTCCCACCGCAACATCCGAGGCGATGTCTGACTTCCAGTACGGAAGCATCCGATTAATCACCAGCTTCAACGACTCAGTTTTTGGCACAAACTCCTCAATATCTGCATAGCGAGGGTCGCCCTGTTGGGCGTAGGGGTTTTTGGGGTCAATGGGAGGCGGGGGAACATCAAAACTTCGGCGCCAGAGTTGGAATTGCTCCTCACCGTATTCCGCAAGCGTCGCAGCTTTGTCCTTCCCCTGAAGGGCCCCATAGTGGCGCTCGTTGAGGCGCCACGAGCGCTTGACGGGAATCCAGAGTCGATCTGCTGCATCCAAAGCACCATGGGCTGTCTGGATAGCACGCGAGAGCAACGACGTGTGGACGACGTCCGGGAGCAGTTTGTGACGGACCAGCAGCTCACCGGCTGTCTTTGCCTCCTCGTGGCCGCGCTCCGTGAGTCGAACATCCACCCAGCCCGTGAACAAGTTCTTTTCGTTCCACTCGGATTGACCGTGGCGAAGAAGAATGAGCGTGTTAGCCATAGTCCAAGCCTACCGACTAGCCCCGGCGACCCAACCGAGGTAGCCTCGGCACGGCTCTGGTGGCACCCGCATCAACTGGCACAAGCAATTCCTGGTTTGCCGGTATGCGCGTGTTGCCAGTGACAACCTCCAGTTCGATTCTCGAGTCAACCGAGCGCTTGATCAGGGCCAGCGCAATCGGGCCAAGCTCGTAGTGCCAAGCCGCGCGGGTGATGGACCCAATGTCTCGCTCACCCGCCATGACCCGATCTCCAGCAATCGGAATCACGGATTCCGAGCCATCGAGGTGCAGAAGGACCAAGCGCCTCGGTGGGTGACCCAGATTGTGGACTTTCGCCACCGTCTCTTGTCCTCGGTAGCAGCCCTTGTTCAGGTGCACAGCAGTCCTCAACCAGTCGCACTCGTGCGGCAGCGTCTTGTCATCGACTTCGTGCAGGGATGGTCGTCCCGCTGCGATTTCGAGGCCGGTCAGGGCGAGGGTTCCGGCCTTAGGCACTCCCTGGAGCTTGGGCGCCGTGTGGTTCGAATAGACGCTGTAGGTCATAGCAAAATCGGCGCCAAGGTGCGGTTCTGGTGCGTAACCGACGGATCCTTCCTGCGCGGCGGGCCAGGGGTCTACAAGGCGAACGCGGGGTGCTTCGGCTCCGAGTAGCTGAGTATTCGCCGACGCTGCAATAAACCAGGCTCCCGGCTCATGGCTGATCGTCACCTGCATACGAAACTTCATCGACTCAAGCCAGGAAGCCAAAGCCGCTGCCCGGCCAGGAGGGCTCAAGAGCCACGAACATTCGCCATCATCCTGGACAAGGAACGCGTGCTCGATGTGACCGTGAGGGTCAAGAATCAGGCTTTCTTTCGTGACACCCGGCGCCAAGTCCAGCACGAGCTGTGTAATGAGACTGTTCAGCCAGATCAAGCGGTCGGAGCCTGCGACCTGAACGATTTGGCGGTCAGACGCGTCGACGTATGCCCCACCCCTGGCGAGCGCTCTCATCTCACCAAGAATGTCGCCAAAGTGTTCGCCCGTCATGTGGTGATCACCCCGAGCGCTTGGTCAGTGATTAGCGCTGACCCCGGAAGAGGTTCAGCACAACAATTCCCGAGACCCAGGCGATCGCAAGCCCAGCAAGTACCAGGAGTCCGAGGAAAAAGATTTCGAGCGCTAGAAGCATGGCTTTAGTCTACGACGGAGAGCACCTGAAACACCACGGCGGCAAGCGCAGTTAACAGCGCACTCCCGGTTGTTGCCCAGGACAGTCTGCGCACAAGCCCCTCGGACTGATAGGCCCCAACCTGAAGGATGAAGGCCATCAGTAGTGACCCCGCCAGCACGGCAACCATGCTGGCGACACGATTGTCTTCACTGACCAGAAAACCCACCAAGCCCACACCAATAGCGGTGATTGCCCAGACGGGGACGACGTTAATCAATAACTTGGCCACACCACCATGCTAGGGCGCGGTTAGACTGGAGTCTGAAAGCAAATCAACCAGGGGGGTGCCACAGTGGCAAGCATTCTTGTGTTGAGCCCCGAGGACGCCTCGCAGGTGTTGCCTTCCCTGAGCCTCCTCAACCACCGCGTTCGGACTATTCCTGCTGAGCCGGCAGCTCTCGTGAACGCGCCGCGCTCAGACGTGGTGATGGTGGACGCAAGGGGCGACCTGGTTCAAGCGAAGGCTCTGTGTCGCATCCTGACGACCACGGGTATATCTGCAGCCTTAATCGTTGTGGTGACCGAAGCAGCAATGCCAGCGCTCAACTACGAGTGGGGCTTTGACGACATTGTTCTTGCCTCCGCCGGTCCCGGCGAGGTCGATGCCAGACTGCGCCTAGTCACCACCAAGAGCCAGGCAGGCCCCGAGGAGCAGATGATTTCTGCCTCCGGCGTCACCATTGATGAGGCAAGCTATCAAGCGAAGGTCAATGGCAAAGCCCTTGACCTCACCTACAAGGAGTTTGAACTCCTGAGATTCCTCGCAGGCCACCCACAACGCGTCTTCACCAGAGAGCAACTGCTCAGTGAAGTGTGGGGATACGACTACTTCGGTGGCACAAGAACAGTCGACGTTCACGTGAGACGCCTCAGGGCCAAGCTCGGTGACATGGAGTCCCTCATTGGTACTGTGCGCAACGTGGGTTACCGCTTCACTGTTGCTGAGGCGTCAGACGAGGTCAAGGAAAAGCAACAGTCAGCCTCGGATGCGACCACGTCCACTTCCGGCGCGTAACCTCCTGTTTACCTTTTCCCTAGTGCCCGGGCGCCCCAGGGTGGCACAATGACTGGCGTGAACGAGTTGCGGCCCGGCTATGACGTCGCCACCGGCGTTGGTGGCGATTTTGCCGACGATTTCGATGAGGGGGAAGCCCCACCTAGCGAGGATCTACCGGTTCAACGGTTCCTCGATCGAGAGATCAGTTGGCTGGCCTTTAATCAGCGCGTTCTTGAGCTCGCCGAGGACCCGACGATTCCACTGCTCGAGCGGGTGAACTTTTTGGCAATCTTTGCCAGCAATCTCGACGAATTCTTCATGGTCCGTGTTGCCGGCCTCAAGAGGCGCATTGTCACAGGGATTGCTGTGCCGACAAACACCGGTCGCTCTCCGCAAGCGGTACTCGATGACATTTTCGCCACGGCGGAGGCGCTCCAGCAGCGGCACGCATCAGCGTTCCGGGAGCTTGTGAAACCAGCCCTCGATGAAGAGAACATTCACATTGAGACCTGGGCCGATCTTGCAGAGAGTGACCGAGAAGGCCTCGACGAGTTCTTTACCGAGCAAATTTTCCCGGTGTTGATGCCACTCGCTGTAGACCCAGCACATCCCTTTCCGTACATCTCGGGTCTCTCCCTGAACCTGTCGGTGCGGATTAGAAACCCCAAAACCGACAGCGTAGATTTCGCAAGGCTCAAGGTTCCACCGATCCTCTCGCGTTTCGCTCCGCTGCCAGATGATGGGTCGGGTCGCCTGAGATTCATCGCCATTGAAGACCTTATTTCCCAGCACGTCGGTGAGCTCTTCCCCGGTATGGAGGTCCTCGAGCACCACGAATTCCGGGTCACCCGCAACGAGGACGTCGAAGTCGACGAAGACGAATCGGAGAATCTAATTCAGGCACTCGAGCGTGAGCTACTACGCAGACGGTTTGGTCCGCCGATTCGCTTGGAGATTACCGACGATATGGACCCGGTCACGCTCGAGCTGTTGATTACCGAGCTCGGCATCACCCGTCACGAGGTCTTTAGGCTTCCCGCACCACTGGGGCTCACCGGGCTGTTTGACATCGCGGGTCTCAATCGACCCGACCTCAAATACCCACCGCACTTGCCGGTGACGGCACGACAATTGCAGCCCTCAGAGCCCACCGAAGAGCCGGACATATTCCGCTCGATTAGGGCCGGTGATGTTCTTGTGCATCACCCATATGAATCTTTTGCCACCAGCGTGCAGGCTTTCCTTGAGCAGGCAGCTCTGGATCCCAAAGTGCTCGCCATCAAGCAGACTCTCTATCGAACAAGCGGTGACAGCCCTGTCATCGAGGCCTTGATTCGGGCCGCTGAATCCGGGAAGTCTGTGTTGGCGCTGGTCGAAATCAAGGCCCGCTTTGATGAACAGGCCAACATCTCGTGGGCGAGGAAGCTCGAGAAGGCTGGTGTGCACGTCGTCTATGGACTGGTGGGCCTAAAAACCCACTGCAAGCTCGCCCTGGTCATTCGTCAAGAAGACGATGGAACGCTTGGCCACTACTCCCACGTGGGAACCGGAAACTACAACCCCAAGACCAGTCGCATCTACGAGGACTACGGCTATTTCAGCGCCGATAAGCAGGTCGGAAAAGAACTCACCCGGCTTTTCAATGAGCTCTCGGGCTATGCGATTGAGAAGAAATACAAGCGCATGTTGGTCGCCCCCCGCTATCTCCGGCAGGGCCTCCTCCGTCACATCGCCGCAGAAATCAGGAATCACCTGGCCGGTAAGCCGGCCAGGATTCGGCTGAAGCTCAACTCACTGGTCGATGAAATCATCATCGACGCGCTCTATCGGGCGGGAATAGCCGGTGTTCCAGTAGAGATTTGGGTGAGGGGAATTTGTGCGCTCATTCCTGGAGAGCCAGGACTCAGCGAAAACATCACCGTCAAAAGCGTGCTCGGTCGATACCTGGAGCACTCTCGGGTGTTCTGGTTCGACAACGCCGGTGAGCCGACGGTCTACATCGGCAGTGCCGACATGATGCACCGCAATCTGGATCGCCGCATCGAAGCGCTACTGCAAATCACCGATCCTGTTCACATAGCCCAAATCGATGCGCAACTTACCCGGGGAATGAGCGATGACGTGCAGGCCTGGTCGCTGGAACCCTCAGGTCAATGGGTTCGACACTCCACAACAAAGGACGGTAATCCTCTCCTCGATGTCCAGAATGAGACGATGACCGAAATCATGACGAGAAAACGCGGAGCCGCCCCCCGATGAGTTCTACCCCGGAGACGGTGGTGGCCGGCGGAGCAGTCTGTTGGAAGGTCGTCGATAACGAAGTGCGGGTTCTCCTGGTTTATAGAACCCAGCACAAGGATGTTTCTTTGCCGAAAGGCAAATGTGACCCAGGTGAGACAGTGCCAGAAACCGCCCAAAGGGAAATCCTGGAAGAAACCGGCCTCCACATCACTCTCGGCGCTTATCTGGGTCGTGTTGACTACCTTCTTCCCAGCAAAAAACCTAAAGAGGTCCACTACTGGGCGGCCGAAGTAGATCCCGGTGAAGCGGAACGATCACCGTTTGAATCCAACGACGAGATTTTTGCCTTGGAATGGATGCCCCTCAAGAAAGCAATGAAGAAGCTCACCTACGAGCATGATGCCGACATCCTGGAGAATTTCAACTCTCTCTATGAGAGCGGCCGAGCCAAAACCTTTCCGCTGATTCTTCTGCGCCATGCCAAAGCGATGCCCGCTGAAGCCTGGGATGGGCCAGACCACAGCAGGCCGCTCCTTCACAAAGGTCTTACCCAAGCACGGATGGTCGCCGGTGGCATTCTCGCTTTTGGCCCAGAGCGGGTGATCAGCAGCACCGCTGCTCGCTGCATCGGCACCGTCGAACCACTCCTGGCTAAGGGTCAGCTCGAGCTCAAGACCTCGGCGGGAATCAGCCAGGATGCCTATCAGTCCAAGGGCACTAAACCCTTTTCCGCCGTGCAGAAGAGGGTGTCTAAGCGCCAAGGCACCGTCATCTGTTCACACGGCCCCGTTCTGCCTCAGTTGGTTTCTGCTGCGGCAGAAATTGGTAACGGGGGCTCTAGCAAGAGCCTCCAGAGGGCAGCGAGCTTGAATGTTGGAAGCTTCAGCGTGATTCACTTCTCGCTCACCACACCAACCCCCCAGATCGTTGCCGTGGAGACCCACGAACCACCCGCAGTGCCCTAAAGAAGCGCCGAACCGCAGAAACGCCTCTCGGCGCGAGGCCGCTCTAGGCGGCTAATGATGGAGCCCGGGGTTACTGCGGTTCGGCAGAGAAATTCTAGCTCTCTGACCTGGCGGTTCTTTCAGTCCAGTTTTCCAGATCGTGCCACCGAAGCAGCCTGCGCCAGCTCGCCTGCGATGACGCTCCAATTGAGCGATCGACCTGTCAAATAGTGAGCTTGCTTTTCAGACAGCCAGGCCAGCGAGATCGCCCCAGCCGAGACGGCCCTGGCAACGGCAGCAGCCCGGCTGAGCGCCTCGGAGAGCTCGCCGACAAAAGCCCCGTGGAGTATGTCATCGAGGAGGCCAGAGAACCCCTCAGCGCTCAGGGGATTCGGCGCTCCGGCGACAACCTGGTCAATGGTGCTGAGCTCGTCAATTCCCCGCTGGAACAACTCGCTGGCATCCTCTGGGTTGTGTTGCAGAATCGCACGCACCAGATAGAGCCGCCAAAGGGCGCCTGGCAGGCTGGTTGGAGAGGAGCGGGCCCAAAGCTCGGCCAGGGTGTCGAGACCGTGTTCATCAGCAAATGCGACAAGGCGTTGCACCAACTCGTCACTGTCGAAATCTCGTCCCCTGGCTAGGAGCGCTCGGGCCGTGTGGTGAGCGATGGCGGAGGCTTCCGCGGGGTCGATGACAAAGTCTGCGGGGTCACCCGAGAGGGATGCTTCAAGGCGCTCGGTGGTCATTCGAACCGGTCGGTGAAAGTTCTGATTCATCGCTGTCTACGCTAGGGGACGCCACCGGCAACCTCTCACAGGGCAGTGAGGCCTAACATGTGGCCATGACAACGAAACCCAATCGGCAAGCCCGCTTCGTCTTTTTCCTTATTCTCGCCATCTTTGGCCTAGTGACTGCCATGGTCTTCAATGGCATTGCCAGCGTGCAGGGCCAAAACTACCTGAATGCCTGGTTTGGAAGTGCCGTTGACTGGGTGCTCTCGCTGGACATCTTGATTGTGGCCATCGCCGGATCAGCCCTCATGATTATGGAGGCCAAAAAGCTTGGAATGAAAAGGGTGTGGCTCTACATCGTTGCTTCAGGCGTGACGGCTTTTGCCTTCACGTTCCCACTATTCCTAGCCATGCGTGAGCGCAAACTCTCGCAAATTGAGGAGCAGACGTCCTAGAAACCTCTGGCGATTTCCTCACCGTTGGAGACGTAGGTTATGCTCCCCGGGGTTACGCCAGAGGCAAGCGATCCAACACCCGGAGGAAGCAGAATGAACGTCTTGCCAGGCGACAAGAAAACCGACTGATCGGCGCCATAGAACAGCTTGATTGGTGCTCCCAACTCCTTCGTATCAAAAAGCCCGTAGATCAGCTTCCCACCGGTAGCAATGATTGCGTCCTCACGCGACTGGCCAACCTTGGCGGAGGGCAACCCCTCCACATCGAAATAGTTGGGGGCAAAAATCAGGAGGTTGGTAGCAGAGATTTGAGTCCCGTTGGCGTCAAGATCCGGGGAGCCATTCAGAAGAAACTTGAGATAGGTGCCCGTAGCGGCATCCCACTCCCAGTTGGACTGGATGCGATTGCTAAAGACCACACGGATTTCTTCAGCAGGAACCCCGTCAACAAAGGCCGACGCCTCCTCCGGAGCAGTCTTGAAGAGGAATTGCTGCACCGGCGCCGCAAGGTCCTGATAGTTCTCCAACAGACTTGCTGCTTCGATGTGAAGGTTCAGCGGTGCCGGCT
>WLEA01000029.1 GCA_009704535.1 Actinomycetota bacterium | reverse complement strand
TGATCGGGTACTGGTCTGCATGGGGCCTGCGATTGCCTTTAGCGGCCAAGATTCCTCTCCCGTGGGCTATGGCGAGCCCACGGATGTTGCGGTGGGGTCCGCGGTGGAGACTTCACGGATTGCGCAATCAGATCTTCAAGACGCGTTCTCGTTGGACAACGCTGTTGTGCCCACACCGCCAACAATTTTGACCCAACCCGCCGAGGCAGGTTTATTGGCAGGAGCGAGCTACCAGCAGTTGGACAACATCAACGTTCGTGGCTTGGCCCTGCAGGAGTGCCAGGAAGCCAGAGCTGAGACCTGGTTGGTGGGCGGCGACACCACCACTGGTCGCCAGGGTGTGCTGAGTCTTTCTAACCCCGGCGCTGTTCCCGCCACCGTGAATGTTGATGTATGGGGCCAGAGCGGGCCGATTTCGTCCCCCTTGGGCCAGGGCATCCTCGTTCAACCGGGTGCGCAACGAGTCATTACTTTGGCGGGGTTGGCTCCCAACGAAGCACGACCTGTTCTTCGTGTTACGAGCTCTGGTACGGGAATTGTGGCGGCACTTCACACGTCAATTGTTCGAGGCCTTGATGCGGATGGTTTGTCCGTCATTACCGGGCAGGCGCCACCCAGTGAAGTCCGGGTGATTCCTGGTCTCTATGGCCCCCCATCGGAAATCATCGGCCCCA
Organism: Actinomycetota bacterium; assembly: GCA_009704535.1. Classification (GTDB taxonomy): domain Bacteria; phylum Actinomycetota; class Actinomycetes; order Actinomycetales; family Microbacteriaceae; genus Pontimonas. The sequence continues at coordinate 15,207 of WLEA01000029.1, read as the reverse complement.
TTCGAGGCAAAGAGGGATTCACCGATGTTGGCGGGGCGCTCCGAGTGCTCTCCCCCGATGGTCCGGCATCGGTGACCATCACCGTAGTTCGTCCTGGCCAAAGCGACATCACCACCACGTTGGAGCTGGAAGGCGGCCAGGTCGGAGATCTGTCCCTGGACGAACTGGGCTCTGGCGACTACGGGCTCGTGTTGGAATCGAGCGCGCCGATTGTTGCGGGAGTCAGAAACAGTGTCGGCACTGATGCTCGAACCGACACCAGTTGGGTGGGCAGTTCTTACGCCATCGAAGGCGACACAGTGATTGCCGTTCCCGCCATTGGCGAAATTCGCTTGAGTGTGGTGAACCCGGGGCAGACCGATGTTCAGATTTCCCTTGATGGCAGTTCATCGACTGTTCCTGCCGGGGGAATACTGGCCCGGCCGCTGAGCGGGGGCACTTCCAGCCTCTCTTCGGATGGTCCTGTCTATGCAGTCCTGTCATTCCGTGGTGACAGCGTGATTGGGAACCTGCAGGCGCTTCCAGCTCCTAAGCCGCAAGACCCGGTGGCGATGACCGTCCGCTAGTGCGGGTGAAACCGCTCCGGCGCCAGTTGCCACGGGTCGGTCCCGAGCAGCTCTGCCACTGCGGAGAAAACGAAGCTTTCAATCAGAACCCGCCGATGCCAGGCGTCATTTCTGTGGAGGCGGCTGAGGCGTTCAATAGGCACCCGGTAGAGCCAGATAGCGCGCCTGTCGCGAAAGATTGTCCAGCGGGGGAGTGAGGTTGTGGCAATCCCCACATGCGGCATGGAATGAACTTCAATCCGCACGGTGGCTAATTCGTCGGGCCACTGGGCTTTCAAATAATCGAGCGTGGCTCCGACAATGTGGGTGAATTCGTCGCCTCGGCGAAGCCGGGGTCCAGCGATAGGCCCAAGCGCCGCGTTTGAGGGCGCTTTGTGTCGATTCACGCGGTGCATTCCCATGTCGCAAGCGTAATGCTCGAGGGGCGGTCGTAGTCTGGTTGGGCTATGCACGACCGCCCACCAGTTCCGAGACCGTGCTCGAAAACCTCCTGTTCGAAGAACGCCACTGCGACATTGACCTATGTCTACGCAGATTCGCAGGCGGTAGTTGGGCCATTAGCCCAGCACAAAGAACCCCACAGTTATGACCTGTGCGCGGATCATTCCGGGCGGCTCTCGGTCCCGGTGGGCTGGCACATTGTTCGCTATCACCCTTATCCAGAAGCGATGTAGGGGGCTCTAGGCTGGTGGTATGGCGCCTTCTGTATTGCGTGACATCGTCAAGTCCTATGACGTTCGTGGTTTAGTCGCCTCCCAACTGACTCCAGAGGTGGCCAGGGCGCTTGGCGCTGCTTTTGTCGATGTGATTGTTGGCGCCGGTGAGACTCTGGTGCTCGGTCACGACATGCGTGATTCTTCACCGGTGTTAGCAGACGCTTTCATCGAGGGCGCTCTCTCTCGGGGCGCACATGTGCGAAACATCGGTTTGTGTTCCACCGACATGGTGTATTTCGCCTCTGGGTCGTTCGATATGCCATCGGTCATGTTCACCGCAAGTCACAACCCAGCCAGTTACAACGGGATCAAGTTCTCCAGGCGATTGGCACAGGGCATCAGTATTGATACCGGACTTGCCGAGATCCGCGACCGTGCCGAAGTTTTTGAGGCGGGATCGGCTGAGCCCTTCACCGGTGAGCCTGGCACCCTCACCCACCACAGCGTCCTCGCCGACTACGTCAGTTATGTGCGCTCTCTTGTTCCACTAGAGAACTCGAGACCGCTGCGCGTGGTCGTCGATGCCGCCAATGGAATGGCGGGCCTTAGCGTTCCTGCTGTTCTTGGGGATAGTGCCGGGCTCACAGAGCTCCCTTTCGAGGTCATCCCTCTGTATTTCGAGCTGGATGGGACCTTCCCCAACCACGAAGCCAACCCACTCGATTCCGCCAACCTGGTTGATCTCCAGGCTGCCGTGATCGAACGCGGAGCCGACATTGGCTTGGCTTTTGATGGCGATGCAGACCGTTGTTTTGTCATTGACGAGCGCGGGCAGCCGGTCACGCCCAGTGCGGTTGCTGCCCTGGTCGCACAACGTGAGATTCGTCGTGTTCGAGAGTCCGGTGAGGCGGGTCCCATCAAGGTCATCCACAACCTGATCTGCTCCAGGACCGTGAGCGAAGTCATCCAAGAGAATGGCGCTCTTCCCGTGCGCACCCAAGTCGGACACTCGTTCATCAAGGACACCATGCGAGACAGTGGGGCAATCTTCGGTGGTGAGCACTCCGCTCACTACTACTTCCGGGACTTCTGGGGCGCAGATAACGGAATGCTCGCAGCCCTCCACGTGCTCGCCGAACTGGGCCTCAGCACTGCACCATTGTCGTCGGTCGTGGCCGAGTTTTCTCGGTATTACGAGAGTGGAGAAATCAACTCGGTGGTCTCTGATCAGTCCTCGGTAATCCGGCGCATCCAGGCACACTACTCCAGCGCCCACTACCCCACCGCGCAGCGCGATCTCATGGATGGACTGAGCATCTGGCAGGACGATGCCGAGGGATTTTGGTCGCTTAATGTCCGGGCATCCAACACGGAACCACTGTTGCGCCTCAACGTTGAGGCGTCGACAGAAGCGCGCATGGTGGAGGTTCGAGACGCTGTGTTGGGGTTGATTCGGTCCTAGGCCAACTCACGTGCCATTCCCGGCTAGCGTTCAGGCAAAATCCTGTCACAATAGAACAATGCTGACAGCCACTCCACTCCAATACCGCGTTGCCGATTTGTCTCTCGCAGAGGCTGGTCGCCACCAACTTCGCCTTGCTGAGCACGAGATGCCAGGCCTCATGGCCCTCCGTGAAGAATTTGGTCCCCACCAACCCCTGAAGGGTGCGCGCATTGCGGGGTCGCTTCACATGACCGTGCAGACCGCGGTGCTCATCGAGACGCTGGTGGCTCTCGGTGCAGAGGTTCGTTGGGCAAGCTGCAACATTTTTTCGACTCAGGATGAGGCTGCCGCAGCTGTTGTTGTTGGCCACGGAACCCCGGAGAGCCCCGCTGGAACCCCTGTGTTTGCGTGGAAGGGCGAAACCCTCGACGAGTACTGGTGGTGCACCGAGCAGATCTTCGACTGGAGCGCCAATGGAGCTTCGGGCCCCAACATGATTCTTGACGATGGTGGCGACGCCACCATGCTCGTCCACAAGGGCGTTGAGTTCGAAAAGGCCGGCGTTGTTCCCCAGCCGACCGCAGAGGATTCCGCCGAATGGAAAGTTGTTCTCGAGGTCCTGCGTCGTAGCCTGCAAGAGACCCCCACTCGCTTCACCCAGATTGCACCGCAAATTATGGGTGTCACCGAGGAGACCACGACTGGTGTTCACCGCCTCTATGAATTCTTCAAAGAGGGCAAGCTTCTGTTCCCGGCTATCAACGTCAACGACTCGGTCACGAAGTCGAAGTTTGATAACAAGTATGGAGTTCGTCACTCACTGATTGATGGCTTGAACCGTGCCACCGACACTTTCATGAGCGGCAAGGTCGCCTTTGTCTGCGGTTATGGTGATGTGGGCAAAGGCTCGTGCGAATCCTTGCGAGGTCAGGGCGCTCGCGTCATCGTCTCTGAGATTGACCCCATCTTGGCCCTCCAGGCCGCGATGGATGGGTATCAGGTCGCGAAACTCGAGAGCGTCATCGACAAGGTCGACATTCTGATTACCGCGACGGGAAATGTCGATGTCGTCACGGTTGACCACCTCTTGGCCCTGAAGCACCAGTCGATCGTTGCCAACGTCGGTCACTTCGACAATGAAATCGACATGGCCGCACTCGAAAGCCTCGCTGGTGCGACGCGTATTGAAATCAAGCCACAGGTTCACGAATGGCAGCTTCCCAATGGCCGCAGCATTTTGATGCTGAGTGAAGGTCGATTGATGAACCTGGGTAACGCCACTGGCCACCCCAGCTTCGTCATGAGCAACTCCTTCACCAACCAGGTGCTTGCCCAGATCGAAATCTTCACGAACGGTGCCGCGTATCCACTCGGCGTTCACATGTTGCCCAAGCACCTGGACGAGAAGGTGGCGCGGCTGCACCTCTCGGCGCTCGGGATTGAGCTCACTGAGCTCAGTGACAAGCAGGCGTCCTACATTGGTGTTCCGAAGGCTGGGCCCTACAAGGTCGAGCACTACCGCTACTAGACCACAGGCGCTCTCGGCTAGGCTTAGGCACCATCGAGAAACCTTTCGATGCCTTTCGGCAGTGGGGGTGACAATGCCCGGTCGCATTTTGGTAGTCGATGACGATGTTGCGCTGGCTGAAATGATTAGCATTGTGTTGCGCGGCGAAGGCTACACGCCTGTTCAAGCTTTTGACGGCGCTCAGGCGCTAGCCGCCATTGAGGCTTCGCAGCCAGACCTCGTGCTACTCGATGTGATGCTTCCGGGCCTTGATGGCATTGAGGTGTGTAGTCGTATTCGTGAAACAAGCGGTGTCCCCATCATCATGCTCACCGCTAAGGGTGACACCACCGATGTGGTGCGTGGCTTGGAAAGCGGCGCGGATGACTACGTGGTCAAGCCGTTCAACCCCAAAGAACTGGTCGCGCGAATCAAGACCCGTCTGCGGCCTTCCACGGGAGGCTCTCAGAGTGTCATCAGCGTCGGGGATGTCACTATCGATGTTCCAGCTCACGAAGTGCGGCGAGGCACCACGGTCATCAGCCTCACCCCACTGGAGTTTGATCTGTTGCTGGGCTTGGCGCTCAAGCCCCAGCAGGTGTTCACGCGCGAAATGTTGCTTGAACAAGTGTGGGGATACCACTACAAGGCAGACACGCGTCTTGTGAACGTCCACGTGCAGCGCCTGCGGGCCAAGGTGGAACTGGATCCAGACAACCCGGTCATCGTTCAAACTGTTCGTGGCATTGGATATCGCGCTGGTGGCACGCCAGCGTCTGCTGACGCGAGTTCATGATCGATTCGGCCTGGCAGGCCTTCCTGCGCTTGTTAGGGGAGCCTTTTCGTCTGTGGCGCAGTTCGCTGCTCACGAGAACAGTGGCCATTACGGTGACCCTGTCGGGGCTGGCGGTTACCGTCATTGGCGGGTATATGTCCCTCACCATCGCCGACAGCCTTTTCTTTGGCCGCGTTAACCAAATCTTGAGCGAAACGGCCCGTGCCACCAGCACAGCGCAGGCACTCTTTGATAACTCAGTGACGGCCGCGGGCGCCATCGATGTTGAGACGGCCAACACCGCGGCGCAGACTGCTATTCGCTCCGCCCAATCGAGCCCCGGAGGCAGTGGTTTCGCGATTCTTCGGACACCCGGCCAGATAACGCCCCAAACCATGACGTCCACTTCAACAGCGGGACTGGATGTCTCAGTTGTCTCAGCACCGCTTCGATCGACCGTGGTGACCAACCCCGGACCCATCCACTACCAGTCGGTGAGCATCACCGTGGACGGGCAACAACGACCCGCCATCGTTACAGCCTCGTCGCTTCAGGTCCCAAGCGCTGGGCAATACGAGCTCTACCTGATCTATGACCTCTCAGATGTTCAGGCCACATTAACCCTGATCCAGCAGGTTCTGGTGGGTGGTTCGCTCGCGTTGGTTGTGACCATTGGTGTTGTGACATTCTTTGTCGTTCGTTTGGCCATCGGCCCGGTGCGCCAGGCCGCACAGACCGCTGAACGTCTCGCGGAAGGTTTCTTGGAAGAGCGCATCACCGAACGAGGCGAGGACGTCATCGCCGTCCTCGCCCGGTCCTTCAACAAGATGGCGGCTAGCATGCAACGCCAGATTGTCCGCCTGGCGAACCTGTCGAAAGTGCAACAACGCTTCGTGTCTGACGTGTCACACGAGCTTCGTACGCCGCTGACGACCATCCGATTGGCCGGGGACGTTCTCTATGGCCAGAGGGAGTCCTTTACCAAAGAGAACGCGAGAACTGTGGAGTTGTTGATTACCCAGATTGAGCGGTTTGAAAGCATGCTTACGGATTTGCTAGAAATGAGCCGCTACGACGCCGGTGCGGTCGCGCTCGAAGTTGATGAGGTCAACATCGTCCCCCTCATCGAAGACTGCCTTGATCAGCTGGGGCCATTGGCCGAACAAAAAGGCTCGCGTCTTGTTCTGGAGGTTCGTGGCGGTTACGGCGAGTGCGAAGTCGACCAGCGTCGCCTTCGTCGAATCGTGCTCAACTTTGTCGGGAATGCTATTGACCACGGTGAGGGAAACCCGATTGTCACCTTTATCGACTCCAACGAGGAGGCAGTGTCTATCGCCGTGCGGGACTGGGGTGTTGGCATGAAGCCAGAGGAAGTTGACCGCGTCTTCGATCGTTTCTGGCGGGCGGACCCCTCGCGCCAGCGCACGACGGGTGGAACTGGCCTTGGCCTTGCCATTGCGACCGAGGACGCCGCTGCACACGGGGGACGGATTGACGTGTGGAGCAAGCTGGGTGAAGGTAGCTGTTTCCGGCTCACCGTCCCGCGCCGTCCTCTGGCGCCGTGGTCTCTCTCGCCGTTGCCACTACCCCCAGAGGTATCGCCGGCCCCTGGTGAAATTGTGGCCGACTCCACCGAGGGGGCGCTTCGATGAGAAAGCTCCTGATGTCGCTTGTCGCTGGCGCGTTACTGCTCAGTTCATGCACGTCAATTCCCAGTAGTGGCGAAGTTCAATCCGCGGAGGTTGACACGGGGTTGAGTAATGCCGACGTGGATTTCTTGCCTCCTGGTCCATCTGCTGGTGCGACCCAAGAGGAAATCGTCCAAGGTTTTGTGGCCGCTGGGACTGCGGCCCAAGAGAACTACCGCGTGGCTCGCAGTTACCTGGCAGCGGAGCTAGTCGATGTCTGGAACCCCAACCTCTCGGCGGCCATCCGGGCAGGCGAGCCGAGGGTCTCTCCGTCGTCGGAAACCTCGATTGTCTACACGGTTCCCGTCATCGCGAATGTCGATGAGTTTGGGCGCTACTCCAGTGCAAACTCAGCAACGGACCAGCGCCTCGAATTCGAACTCGTCCAGGAAAACGGTGAATGGCGCATCATCGCCGCCCCGGATGGGGTTGTGCTGAGCGAGCTGGCCTTTGGCGAGGCGTTTTCCAGTTACCGGCTCTATTACTTCTCATCGGGGTATCGCGACTTAGTAGCTGATGACCGATGGTTCGCGAGCCGCGGTGAAGTGTCGACCAAGATTGTCCACGCGCTCCTGGAGGAGCCCTCTTTCTGGCTCAACCAGGGGGCGACGGTCTCGGCATTCCCGGAGGGCAGTCAACTGGCCCTGACGCCTATTCCCGTCGCCGACGGTGTCGCTCAGGTTGACCTGACGACATCGGTGTTGAGCGCGAACGAGGTTGCCAGGGCCAGGATGCTGTTGCAACTCAGCGCCAGCTTGTCCCAGGTCCAAGGAATTTCCTCAGCCCGTTTGTCGGTGAATCAGGTCGAGTTGGTGATTCCACCACTTGATGAAGAAGGGCCATCCTTAGCAAGTGGCCGCGATGGTCGGATTGCGGTGCTCTTGGATCGTCGCTTCGGTTATGCTCAAGCAGGCCGGATTGAGCAACTGGAAGGGCTGTCGTCACAGGTCGCCAACCTGATACCTCGGAGCCTGTTTTACTCGGCGGCCTTTGATCAGGTGGCGGCCACACGTTTTGATGGTCTGTGGTTGGTTCGCGAGGGCGAGTCGGCTGCGCTCATTGATGAGCGTCCTGATTTGATCAGGCCGATCATCGACAGCTGCGGCTATATCTGGTCATCTACGGCCCTGTCTTCCCCGGGTATGGCTGCGATTTTTTCTCAGAACGGCCAGGTTTCCTCGCTATCGATGGAACTCGGTGACGAAGCCGAGCTGGTTTCCTTCGAGCTCGCCCGGGACAACACGCGGCTGTTGCTGCTCGTGCAGACGGCAACCGGGGTCAGGGTTTTGTTGACCGCTGTCGAGCGAAATGAGGATTGCCTGCCTCAGTCGGTTGGCGACTTTGTCGACCTCGGATCGCTCACCGGAAGCGCCGTCGACGCAGCCTGGGTCGATGATTCGAGTGTGGCTGTGGTGGTTGAAGACGCTCAAACCGGTGCGGGGGAGGTTATTGTTTTCGACACCAATGGACGGTCAACCTCGTTGGGTCGCCCGACAAGGCCAGCGACCCTGGTAGGCACCATCGGTGGGATTCCTGGGCTTCGCTTGCTATCTGATGACGGCTTGATTTATCAACCCCGAGGCAATGGTTGGCAGGGCACTGGTGAGCGCGCCAGCGTGTTGGCAACACAGCGCTAAGTGTCCACACCCACTTGGTGAAATCCGCCAGTTCACAACTGGAGGCACCAACGCTGACGGAGCGTCACGAGGACCTAACGTTCAGCGATGCTGCATCCACTGCTGTCGTTGTTGGCCCCCCTGTCGTGTGCCGGGTGTTTTCGCCCAGACATTGCTCTGTGTTCCAGGTGTCTAGCCCGACTTCACACGCCGTTGGCCCGCCCGTCGATTGCCGTTGCAACGGCGCTCTGGGGCGTGCCGGTGATTTCCGGTGGGGCATACCGAGGTGCACGGCGGCGCGTTGTTAGTGCCATCAAGGATGGGGGAGTGAGACGCCTTACGGCGGCGCTTGTCAGCCAAGCGATGATCCGTGAGCTCGCTGAACTCGGGCAGCGGCACCCTGGCCTAGTCCTAGTCCCAGTTCCGCCTTCGGCTAAGGGATTCTTCCTTCGCGGATTTTGGCCGACGGAGCTGATTGCTCGGGCTCTCTCGCGGGGCGCTGGTGGCTTCCCGGTGCTCCGCTCACTGTCGCCGGGACATCTGGTCCTAGGCGACCTTCTTGCAGGTTTTCGGCACACACCCCGGCCGAGGACGAAGCGGCTTAGTCGCAGGTGGGCTCATGTTGGGGTGCGAGGTATGCCAGGCGCATCCCAGGTTGTCCTCGTCGATGACGTGATGGTCAGCGGCGCAACGCTCGAGGCGTGCGCCAGGGCGCTACGGCGGAAGGGACACAGCATTCTTGCGGTCTATGTGGTGGCCCATGTTCCGGAGCCCCAGCGGTCTCCCGTCCCTCGCGCAGGCGGACAGGTCTACTCTGAAAGAACAACCCTCACGCGAAGAACGTGAGTTATCTATCAAGGAGGGTCACATGGACATCACGCTGGCAGCACACGGAGTAGTTATCCCCGATCGTTTCCGAGACTATGTCGATGAAAAAGCTGACAAAGTTCTAGCGCTCGCCGAGCGAGCGCAGACCTTCCAGGTGAAGGTCTCCAGAGAGAATTCCAGTAGAGGACACGGATCTGAAGACATCGTCGAACTGACGGTTATTGGCAAAGGCCCGGTCATTAGAGCTGAAGCCAAATCAAGCGACAAATACGTTGCCTTTGATGAGGCGCTGGACCATCTCATTAAGCGCTTGCGCCGAGCAAAAGATAAGAAGCTGGTGCATCACGGTCGCCAGCGCCCAGAGGGCCTGAGTGAGCTCGCTTCCAAGGGCTTCAGTGATATCGATGTGACGCCTGCGAGTGTGGAGGTGCTGCGCAGTGTCGCAACCGGGAGTATTCCCACCGTTGATGAGCACGAGCCTGTGCCGCTGAGACCAGAAGAAACCCCGTTGGTGATTAGGCGCAAAGTTTTTGAGCCCCAGGTGATGACCGCCGAGCAGGCCGTTGATCAGATGGAATTGGTCGGCCACGACTTCTTCTTGTTTGTCGATGCCACGACCAACCTCTCGAGTGTCGTCTATCGGCGCAAAGGCTGGAATTACGGGGTCATTGCCCTTGGCGCGTAAGTGCCCAAGGCGCGGCATTGGTAGCATGGTCGAAGCCCAATCGAGCTAACTTCCAGCACATAGACGAGGTTTTGTGTGGCCAATGTTTTAGAGCGTGTTCTCCGTCTTGGAGAAGGGCGCACCCTCCGGAAACTCTCTTCCCTCGCCACGGCGGTTAATCACCTCGAGGACGCTTTTTCTCACCTGTCCGATGATGAGCTCCGCGGCGAAACGGAAGAACTGCGTTCTCGCTACGGCGCTGGCGAATCACTCGATGACTTGCTGCCTGAAGCTTTTGCGGCGGTGCGCGAGGCATCCAAGCGGACACTCGGACTTCGGCACTTTGACGTCCAGCTGATGGGTGGTGGGGCTCTGCACCTGGGCAACATCGCGGAAATGAAGACCGGTGAAGGCAAGACCCTGGTTGCCACGTTGGCTGCGTATCTCAACGCCATCCCGGCACGAGGTGTCCACATCGTCACCGTCAATGATTATCTGGCGAGGTACCAGTCGGACTTGATGGGCCGCATTTTCCGTGCGCTCGGCATGACTACCGGCTGCATTCTCTCTGGCCAGACCCCCGACGAGCGCCGGTTTCACTACCAGGCTGACATCACCTACGGCACGAACAACGAGTTTGGCTTCGACTACCTCCGCGACAACATGGCTTTGCAGAAGTCGGACTTGGTTCAGCGCGGTCACTTCTTCGCCATCGTCGACGAGGTCGACTCGATTCTCATCGATGAGGCCAGGACCCCACTGATTATTTCTGGCCCAGCCTCCGGCGAGGCCAATCGGTGGTTTGGTGAGTTCGCCAGGATCGCTGATCGCTTGAAGCTCGATGAAGACTACGAAGTCGACATCAAAAAGCGCACCGTGGGTGTCTCGGAGCTTGGTATCGAGAAGGTGGAGGACTACCTCGGGATCGGCAACCTCTACGAGTCAGCCAACACCCCGTTGATTTCCTTCTTGAACAACGCCCTGAAGGCAAAGGCGTTGTTCAAGCGCGACAAGGACTATGTCGTCATGAACGGCGAAGTGCTCATCGTGGATGAGCACACCGGCCGTATTTTGGCTGGTCGTCGCTATAACGAGGGAATTCACCAGGCCATCGAGGCCAAAGAAGGCGTTGAGATTAAGGCAGAGAACCAGACTCTCGCGACCATCACGCTGCAAAACTATTTCCGTTTGTATCGAAAGATTGCCGGCATGACCGGTACGGCGGAGACGGAAGCGTCCGAGTTCATGGGCACCTACAAGCTCGGTGTTGTGCCTATCCCCACGAACAAGCCGATGGTTCGCATCGACCAGCCGGATTTGATTTACCTGGACGAAGACGCCAAATACCGCCAGGTTGTTTACGATATTGTCGCCCGCCACAAAAAAGGCCAGCCTGTCCTGGTGGGAACCACCAGCGTTGAAAAGAGCGAGAAGCTCTCTGGCATGCTCGCTAAGCGCGGCATCCGCCACGAAGTGCTTAACGCCAAGAACCACGCGAGAGAAGCGAGCATCATCGCTCAGGCCGGTCGCTTGGGTGCGGTCACCGTCGCCACCAACATGGCTGGCCGCGGAACAGACATCATGCTCGGCGGTAACGCCGAGTTCATGGCGGTTGCGGAAATGGCAGCGAAGGGCTTCGATGCAACAGAGAAGCCAGACGAGTACGAAGCGGCGTGGGATGCCATCTACCAGGCGATGGTTGCTGCGGTAGAAGAAGACGCCAAGACTGTGCGCGAGCAGGGCGGACTCTATGTCCTTGGCACGGAGCGCCACGAATCCCGCCGCATCGACAACCAGCTGCGAGGACGATCGGGTCGCCAAGGCGACCCCGGCGAGAGTCGCTTCTACCTCTCCCTTCAGGATGACTTGATGCGCATGTTCAATGCTGGTGCGGCCGAGGCGCTGATGGCCCGCTCCAGCGTCGATGAAGAAGATTTGGCCATCGAATCACGGGTTGTCAGCCGCGCGATTCAATCGGCGCAAAGTCAGGTGGAAGCCAGGAACGCTGAGATCCGCAAGAACGTTCTGAAGTATGACGACGTTCTGAACCGCCAGCGTCAAGCCATTTATAGTGACCGTCGTCACATCCTCGAGGGTGACGATATTGCCGCTCAGGTCCGGCAATTTGTGGATGACACTCTGACTTCGGTCATCAACGAGCACACCATGACGGGCAACCCGAGCGAGTGGGACTGGGATGCTCTCTGGACCGAGCTCAAGACCCTATATCCCATCGGTCTGACCATTGACGAGGTCATTGCTGAGCTTGGCATGAACATGGACACCTCTGATTTGCTGCGCGAAGTCCAGTCGGATGCCGCAGTCGCTTATGAGCGTCGGGAAAAAGAACTCAGCCCCGCGGCAATGCGTGAGCTTGAGCGACGAGTGGTACTGAGCGTCATTGACCGCCGCTGGCGTGACCACCTGTATGAAATGGACTATCTAAAGGACGGCATCGGCCTTCGCGCTATGGCTCAACGTGATCCACTCGTGGAATACCAACGTGAAGGATTCGCCATGTTTGGTTCCATGATGGGCCAGATCAAAGAAGACACCACCGGGTTTGTGTATAACCTCGAGGTTCAGATCCAGGAGCCCGTCCCTGGCAGCCTGGCAGCACAGGTCTCCGCCAAGGGTCTCGCGCAGTCTGTCGTGCCCCAGCAGGGACTCAGCTACTCAGCCCCCAGCGCTGATGGGGACGTCGAGGTCCGAAACCAGGCCGGGCAGGTCGTTCAGGCTCCGCCAGCGCAACCCTCAGCGTTTGGTCTTGGTGGGTCGCAGGTTCCAGCCCCCAGGCCGGTGGCTGGAACCCATCCGCAACAACCAGCGCAACCCAAAACTGGACAGCCTGGCGCGGGTGCGCCAGGGCTCAACAGAGCCCAACGTCGGGCCAAAAAGAAGCGCTAGAGCGTAGTTCTAGAGCAGCGCAAAAGAACTTGCGCGCCAACGGTTGTCTAGGCCTTCCAGTCGCAGCGCCACGGCTCGACAGCGCCTGCTCCCACTGACCATCACGCACGCTTCGATGATTCCCTCTCGCGGTTCGGAGATTTTCACCGTGGTCAGGGTGAAGTTTCGCAGTGTCCGAGGTTTGGCGCCTGGAGCGATGAGACTCATCTTCCGCGTTCGGGCGTTGATCTGATCGAGAAGGGAGAAGTAGACATCGTCGGTCACCCAGCGGGCAATCTGAGTAACGTCCCTGGCTCCTTGGAGAACTTCAATCGTCCGCCTGGTGAGATTCATCGCGAACGTTGCAGGATCTGGCAACAGCGACGTGGGTGTGAATTGGCGCTCAAAGTGCTCCCGCGCATCGATGCTCGTCAATTTTTCAGGCTCCGCTGGATCCTCGGCGGGGCTGGTGAGAACGGTGTGTGACATGTTCGTGCCTCTCTGCTCAATGTGATCAAGATGGACTAACACCGCCGATATGTGACTTCCACGCCGAGGGCCCTCACACACAATCAGCTTGTGAAATGGTGAAATAGAGGAATTCTCAATATGTGGATAACTTCTCCAACGTGCGCCCCGAACTCTTAGAGTTCACTGGTGTCCACTGACAGAACACTGGCTCACTCAGTCTTGTCGCCAAGCGTGGGCGCTGTGGCTGCCACAGCAAAGGCCAAAGGCCAGTCACTTCGGCTTACTGTGGCCACGGGTGTCTCGCTTGAGGTTCGAATCAGCCATGTAGGGCGAGACTTCGTTGCCGGGAGTCTCGAGACCCCGGAAGGCGTCACGGTAATAATCCCGAGCGTGTCCATTGTTGTCCTGGATGGCGATGGCCTGCTGATGGACGACGGTGAGACCGCCTTTCCCTCACCAGCGCGGTCGCATCTCCGCGCGTTATTGGCCAACAGCCAACGGTTGTCCCACCGCGTGATTGTTCACACCGCGGTGGGCCACCACAGTGGCGTCATTAGAACGGTTGCTGGGGACGCCGTGGTGATGAGTTTGCCGTCGACCCAGCAACGACTGGTCCTCATCAGCCACATCGTCTGGATTTCTGTCCTCGGCAACTAGCCCTGTGGATAACGGACGCCGCCTGACTGGAGCATCGCTCAGACTTCCCACATGGTCAAGACACAAGCAGCGCGTCGCACGCTGTCGGTTCGCACTCCGTGGGTCAGAGGAGCAATCGGGGGCCTTTTGGTTCTCAGTTCGACCGTCGGTGTCATGATTGCGCTCTCTGGAACCCGCGACACACAATCTGTGCTGGTCTCCAATAGCGCGTTGGCGCCAGGGACAGCACTTCGAGACGCTGACGTGAGTGTTCTTGACTTGCCGCGCAATCCCGTCTTCGACGGGTATGCGGGGCCGCAAGAGCTCGATCGGTCGTTGTTCCTGGGCTCACCGGTAGGACCGGGTGGCATGATCCCGAAGAGTTCTGTCTCGGCGACACCCTTGAGTGACAGCTCAGTGGTGAGCATCACGCTCTCGATTGGGCGTCCGGAATGGCTCCAGCCGGGTGCCACAGCGACCTTCTGGGTCCAACCACCAAGTGCAGAGAATTCATTTGGTGAACCTTTCGTGCTTGCCCCCACCGTTCTGGTACTGGCTGTGTCCACTGACGAGGGGTTCGCAGCCGACGCGACGACCAGCCAGGTTGATCTTCTCGTCTCAAGGCGAGCCCTTCCGGGCGTCTTGCACGCCATCGCGAACAATTTCCACGTCTCGCTCACTCCCTCTGATGCCACAGCGCCATGATCCGGGTAGGTGCGATCATGTCGGACCGACTGGTTTCCTCGCTCCGGGCGTCGCTGGAGGGATTGGATGTTGTCGTAGTGGCCCTGGGAAGCTCGTTTCGCCGAATCGATTCCCCCGCCTCCTCAGCGCTGGAGGGCATCGTCTGTGAGCTCTCTGAAGCCGTCTTGGAAGGCCACGCCGACCAGGCGTCGTGGTTATTGTCAAAGCCCTGCGCTGGGCTTCCTGTGGTCTCCCACGCGCAAGCGCTGGCTAGCGCAGCAGGAATAGGAACCGTCATTCGAGGCCCGGAAGATTTATCGCAGTGGCTGGCGTCGCTCGCCGTCCCAGAGGGTGTTTCAGTGCCAGCTACTGCTGGGCAAATCATTGCCGTCTGGGGTCCAGCTGGGTCACCAGGTCGCTCCACGCTCGCGCTGTGTCTTGCAGCGACGTTGGCCCGTCGTGATCAGCGCGTCATCGTGGTTGACGCTGACTCCTATGCGCCCTCGCTGGCCCCAATGCTTGGTCTTCATGAGTCGCGATCGGGCGTGCAGTCGCTCAGTCGGCACGCTCGCCTGGAGACGGTGGACGCCGACGTCCTTGAAGCCTGCGCTGTCAATCTCGAACTTGGCGCCCAGACCTTTTCCGTTGTCACGGGGCTTAACTCAGCA
The DNA here is from genome assembly GCA_009704535.1 of Actinomycetota bacterium. Taxonomy (GTDB): domain Bacteria; phylum Actinomycetota; class Actinomycetes; order Actinomycetales; family Microbacteriaceae; genus Pontimonas. The sequence goes on along the minus strand of WLEA01000029.1, from coordinate 118 downwards.
GCTCAGTATGTGGACTGCGGATCGCTGGCGTGGTCTCGAGCCCTCACTACCCTTCGCGCAGTGGGTCACACGCTTGTGGTCGACCTTGCCGCTCCAGTTCTTCAGCTGCCAGGAGAGA
>WLEA01000028.1 GCA_009704535.1 Actinomycetota bacterium | reverse complement strand
CCGACTCTTTGAGTGGTGGCCAGATTCAACGCCTTGGTTTTGCCCGCGCCCTCTACACGAAGCCTCAGCTCATCATCTTGGACGAGGCAACGAGTGCTCTTGATGCTGCGACCGAGGCAAGCGTGGCGTCGAGCATCAAGAATGTCGGTGGGGAAACCACCGTCATCGTGATTGCTCACAGGCTCTCAACAATCCAGGATGCAGACCAGGTCCATGTGATGGATGCTGGAAAAATCATCGCTAGTGGGACGTTCAGCGAAATTAGAAAAGCAGTTCCGATGGTCGAGGAATACGTTCAGTTGATGTCTTTCCGTGATGAGTAATCGGGATCCTTCCTTCCCGCTCCTGGAGCAATCTGTTGACCGCCTAGTCGTGTTGTCTTCTGCCACATCAACTAACGCGGAGATTAAGAACTTTCTGGATGACGGCGACGTGGTCGCCGTCATTACCGACGACCAGACCGAAGGGCGCGGGCGCCTGGACCGGCACTGGGTGACAAAGCCCGGTGAGTCGGTTGCCCTGAGTATCGCGTTTCCCTGGAGTGCTGACGACCACGAAAGAAGCGGATCGTGGGTCCCGCTTCTTGTCGGGGCAGCTCTTGTGAGGGTCCTGCGCACTCATGGGCTTGGCGAAGCCAGCCTCAAGTGGCCAAATGATGTCATCCTTGGCCAGAAGAAGTTGGCTGGGATTTTGTGCGAATGGGCACCCTCCAGCACCGTGATTGTCGGAATCGGGCTCAACGTTGATTTTTCTCCAGACAAACCTCCCAGCCCACGCGCGACGGCGCTTGGTCACCATGTCTCGCCTGCGGAGGGGCTGGTCGATTCGATACTCGGCGAACTTGTGGAGGCGCTCCGCGTTGGCCTTGAGGGTCTGCGCACAGAACCGCGAGACGCCACGGCTGCTGTGGTCTCAGCAGTCATGAGCACGCTCGGTCGCTCGGTGGAGGTTCAGGAACCTTCGGGCGCGACGTGGAGGGGCACAGGTCAGGGCCTGGATGCCTCCGGGCATCTGCTGGTCATGCCAGAGGGCTCGTCTCAATTGCGAGCGGTGGTCGCTTCTGACATTGAACACCTTTACCAATAGGCTCAGATTGTGACTGTGGTGGGGGTTATTGGCGGTGGCCAACTAGCGCGGATGATGATTCCGGCAGCAATTAACCTAGGCCTTGAGCTCAGGGTTTTTGCTGAATCCGAGGTCTCGTCCGCGAAGCTCGGAGCCAGCCATGTTGGTGATTTCACTAACCTCGAGGAACTCGTCGCCTTCGCTGATGGCGTTGACGTCATCACTTTCGACCACGAACACGTGCCACTGGACCACCTGCGCCACCTGGGTGAGGCGGGCACAGCCGTATTCCCTCCGCCAAAGGCCTTGGCCCTCACCCAAGACAAGATTGTCATGCGACAGGCTCTCGCTGCTGCCGGCCTGCCGCAGCCCCAGTGGGCATCAGCCAGCCAGGACAATCTCGATGACGCACTCGATGAAGTCCGCGGACTTCCCTGCATCGCCAAGCTGCCCGTTGGCGGCTATGACGGTAGAGGGGTCCGGGTTGTCGAGACCGTAGAGGACCTAGCCGACTGGTTGGCTCTTGGTCCAGTTCTCCTTGAGGAGCGTGTCGCTTTTGTCAGGGAGCTCGCCCAGCTGAGTGCCAGGCGGCCCTCTGGGGAGTTCGTTGCGTGGCTTCCTGTGGAGACACGGCAGGAGGGCGGTGTGTGTGCTCAGGTGCTCTCCCCGGCTCCAGGTTTGTCCGATCTGCTTCGTGCAGAAGCGGAGACCATTGCCACCATCATCGCTGGCACGTTTGATGTCGTGGGGGTGTTGGCGGTAGAACTCTTTGAAACGCGCGATGGCCGACTCCTGGTGAACGAACTTGCCATGCGTCCTCATAATTCCGGCCATGTGCTCACTGAACAGTCAGTGACGAGCCAGTTCGAGCAGCACCTGCGAGCGGTTGCCGATTACCCGCTGGGTTCGACTGCTCTGCGCACTCCCCACGGCGTGATGATCAATGTCTTCTCAGACGCAAGCATGGACCGCTTCCGTGCGGTGGCCGAACAGGCCCCTGACATCAAGTTCCACTCGTATCAGAAGGCTGCGCGCCCTGGTCGCAAAGCCGGCCACCTGGTGTTGACCGGCAGTAACCCTGATGACATTTTTGCGAGGGCCATGACAGCATGGGAGTTGCTGGAACCCAGAAAGGCAGACTCATGAGCGCACGCGTTGCCGTGGTGATGGGCTCAGACTCCGATTGGCCCGTCATGAAAGCCGCGGCTGATGTTCTTGAGGAAGCCGGAGTTGACTTTCACGCCGACATTGTTTCCGCTCATCGGACGCCGGACAAGATGTTTGCCTTCGCCAAAGGGGCACGTACCGAGGGCTACCAGGTCATCATCGCTGGTGCGGGTGGTGCCGCGCACCTGCCCGGCATGATCGCATCAGCAACAACTCTGCCGGTGATTGGGGTGCCGATTGCTCTGAAGCAACTCGATGGTATGGATTCACTGCTCTCGATTGTTCAGATGCCAAGCGGTGTTCCCGTGGCCACGGTCGGTATAGGCCAGGCCAAAAACGCTGGGCTCCTGGCGCTTCGAATCCTCTCCGCCACGGACGAGTCGGTTTCCAGATGGCTCGATAAGTTTTCTGCCACCCAGCGCGACGCAGTTTTGGACAAGAAGCTCGACTAAAGCCCGCTAGTTGTCGTTTCGGTATTTGACCCGGGCAAGAACCGAGCGAAGTGCAAGACCTAAGCGCAGAACCTGGCGCAGGGGCCAGTAGACAGGCCGGTCATAGAGCCTGAACAGAAACCGCCTGGCACTCTCGTGGTGAACCTTCACCATGTCAGCCATCCGGCTCTTCGTGGAGTGCCCACCAGAGTGTTCTATTCGCCCCCTTGGCACATACAACGAGCGCCACCCGGCGCGCTTGAGTCGAAAACACAGATCAACGTCTTCTAAGAACATGAAGTACCCGGGGTCGAAACCGCCCACTTCTGCGATGGCTTCCTTCTTGGCCACAAGGCACGAGCCGGATAGCCAGTCGACGATGCGAACATCGTCGCCCTCGTAGACACCGAGGTATCTGCGCGTCCACGGATTGTGTTTCCATATCTCGCCAAGAATCGCGTGGCCTATGCCGACTCGTATGCCGGGGAACGCCCTCGCCGAGGGGTAGAGCGACCCATCCGGGTTTATGACCGCTGGGCCTGCGATCCCGGCGGTGGGATGAGTCAGTAAAGCCTCGACCGTTGTCTGGAGGGTTTCTGGTTCAAAGGTGATGTCTGGATTACACATGACGACGATTGTGCACTCAGCAGGTAGTAACGCCACACCCTCGTTTACAGCGGCGCCGTAGCCGGGGTTTTCGGGACGGTGCATCACTGTGAGGTCACCTTTGTAGAACGTCGACAGGTCCCGTGGTGGCTGGAGGGAATTATCGATCACCACAACAGACCGTGGTTTCAGGGTTGAGCGCGATAGCGATTCAAAGAAAACCGGCCAAACGTCGGCGGACTCAAATCCCACCGTCACGAGCCCAAGGACTGGCTTGCTCATGGCGAGTTCTCGCTCACAAGGGTCTTGAGTTCTGCGTCCCAAGCCTCCTCGAGCGCTTCGCGCCAGTGGCGCGGGGCCGGAAGGCCGTTCTTCTGCCAGTTGTGATGACCCAGTACTGACCACGCAGGTCTGGGTGCTGGGCGCACAAAGGTTTCCGACGTGGTGGGAAGCACCCGGTCCGGGTCCCACCCAGCGAGCTCGAAGAGCCGCCTTGCGAAGTCCCACCACGATGCTTGGCCCGCGTTGGTGGCATGAAAAACGCCGGACGTCACGGATGATTCGATGAGTGAGCGAATCATCCGTGCGACATCGCGCGTCCAGGTGGGTTGACCGATTTGATCGGTTACCACCTGAAGAGTGTCCCTGGTCCGAGCTGCGTTCAAAATCGTCGCTGGAAAACTAGAGCCTGGGACGCCATAGAGCCATGCGGTTCGAACAATCGCTGACGCGTTCGGCAAGGTTTCCCGCAGGAATTTCTCCCCGGCCAGTTTGGAAGCCCCATAGACCGTGGCCGGATTGGTGGGGGCATCCTCGGCATAGGGTTCACGCGCCATTCCATCGAAAACGTAATCGGTAGAGACGTGGATTACGCGTGCGTTCTTAGCTTTGGCGACCGTTGCGAGGTTCGCAACCCCGGTGGCGTTAGTGGCGAAGGCCGCATCGCTTTCTTCTTCTGCGGCATCGACCTGTGTATAGGCGGCTGCGTTGATCACTACTGAGCCGGGTGTGATGAACGCTTCGAGGGTTTCAGGGTGTGTGAGGTCAACTTCTTCTCTGGTTGCCGCCGAGACCAGAAAGTCCGCGAGCTCTCGAAGGAGCGCCTGGCCGAGCATGCCCCCTGCGCCCACAATGTGGATTGTGGTCATAGGGCGGCGCGCTCTTTGAGGGGTTCCCACCACCACCTGTTGTCTCGATACCACTGGACGACGTCAGCCAAACCTTCAGCAAAGGCAACCTGTGGCGTGTAGCCAAGTTCCTTGTGGATTTTGCCGATGTCGACGCTGTAGCGCCGATCGTGACCCTTTCGGTCGGCGACCTTGTCCACGAAAGACCAGTCCCTCCCGGTCGCCTCCAGCAAAAGCTCTGTGAGCTCACGGTTGGAGAGTTCAGTACCGCCACCGATGTTGTAAATCTCGCCGGGGCGACCACCAATTAGGACAGCCGCGATTCCGCGGCAGTGGTCATCGACGTGAAGCCAGTCGCGGACGTTGGCGCCGTCGCCATAGAGAGGGACGTGCTTGCCATCGAGCAGATTGGTGACGAAGAGCGGGATGACTTTCTCCGGGAAGTGGTGAATGCCGTAGTTGTTGCTGCATCGTGTGATGGAGGTGTTCAAGCCGTGCGTCACGTGGTAACTGCGAACGAGAAGGTCACTGCCAGCTTTCGAGGCTGAGTAGGGAGAGTTTGGCAGGAGAGGTTCATTCTCGTCCCACGAGCCCTCATCGATACTGCCGTACACCTCGTCTGTTGACACATGGACAAATCGCGTGATCCCGAGTTCCAGCGCAGCGTCGAGCAGGGTCTGTGTTCCCAAGACGTTGGTGTCCACAAAGATTCGCGAGTTCGACACCGAGCGGTCGACGTGGCTCTCGGCAGCGAAGTGCACGATAGCGTCATGGCCAGGAAGCGCGCGCTTCACGGCGGAGTCATCGCGAATATCGCCGTGCACGAAGGTGAAACGTGCCGAATCCTTCACGCTCTCAAGGTTTGTCAGGGTGCCAGAGTAGGTGAGCGCATCGAAGACGGTGATTTCTGCGCCTTCAAGACCAGGTAAGCGATCAGCGAGCAGCATTCTCGCGAAGTTTGACCCAATGAACCCGGCGCCACCGGTCACAAAAAGCTTCACGACTGCAGGCTCCTCAGCTCAGGTTTTTGGCGCTACGCCAGTGCTCCCACTCTACTTTGGAAACGGCATCAACGAGGGCCCAAGCGATCATGCGCTAGTAGGTTGGTGGGGTGGCGACAAAGAAATCCCCCGCATCTGGACCCGCGAATTCCCCGGAAATTTCAATCGTCTTTGCCTATTACGACAACCCATCGATGTTGGAATTTCAGTGGAAACAGATTGCTCAATACTCCTCGGCAGTTCGTGCTCGAGTCGAGGTCATCGTTGTGGATGACGCCTCTCCGATTACCCCGGCCGTTTCAGTAGGTCGGCCACAGTCTTTGCCAGGTCACAGGGTTTACCGCATTGCCAAAGACATCCCGTGGAACCAGGACGCCGCCCGCAATATCGGTGCACACGAGGCCCGCGCACGATGGTTACTGCTGACGGATATCGACCACGTCGTGCCAGAGGAGACCCTTCGCGGCCTTCTCGATCTAGATAAAGACCCCACCGTTGTTTACACGCTGGGCCGCACCAAGTTCTTCACCGACGACGTCCGCGAACCGCATCCCAACAGCTATGTCATGACCCGCGACATGTATTGGGCAATCGGCGGTCACGACGAGGACTATGCCGGAATTTACGGCAAGGATTATCTCTTTCGAAAGCGCGCACTGAAGCAGAGCCGCGAAGTGCATCTTTCAGCCCTTCGACTTGCCCGAGTGGGGACGACGTCCATCCCAGACGCGGGAACAACCACAATCACAAGACGCAACACTCGACTGGCAACGCTGAGAGGTTATGCACTCCAGGGGCTCAAGGCGATGCGGCTGTTTCGCGGCGTGCAAACGCTCAAAGCCGAGTATTCGCGGGTGGTTTAGCAGACGAGGTGATGGCTCGGCCAGTTGGTAGGCTTCACGCGTGGAGATTACGCCCCTGTCGATTCCCGGCGCCTATTCGATAGCGAACACCCCTCACCGCGATGATCGCGGTGAGTTCGTTGAGTGGTTTCGTGCCGACCGGCTTCAGGAGGCCACAGGCTTGTCGTTCCACACCGTTCAAGCGAACCTCTCTGTGTCTGAAAAAGGGACGCTCCGCGGTATTCACTACGCCGACGTCCCCCCGGGTCAAGCGAAATACGTGATGTGTGTCGCCGGAGCAATCAGGGATTTCGTCGTTGACATCAGGGTCGGCTCGCCCACGTTTGGAACGTGGGCATCCGTGGACCTCGATGCAAAATCGAGAAATGCTGTTGTGCTTGACGTCGGGCTCGGACACGCGTTTGTCGCCGTGGAGCCCGACACTGTGGTGACCTACCTAGTCACGGATGTCTACAAGCCACACGCCGAGCACGCCATAAACCCGCTGGATGGCGATGTGGGCCTTGATTTCCCCGTGCCCGATTTCGCTCTGCTGCTCTCTCCTAAAGATGAAGCGGCCCCTAGCCTGGCTCAGGCGATGCAAGAGGGTAGGCTCCCTGTGTGGCAGGGGAGTTAAGGCGATGAAGGGCATCATTCTCGCCGGTGGCAGCGGAACCCGTCTGTGGCCAATTACTCGGGCCATCTCCAAGCAGCTAATGCCTGTCTACGACAAGCCCATGATCTACTATCCGCTCTCAACCCTGATGATGGCGGACATCCGGGACATTCTGATTATCTCCACCCCCGACCACCGTAGCCAGTTCGAAGAACTCCTTGGCGATGGCTCTTCTTTAGGGATTTCGCTCTCTTACGCCGTGCAAGAGAAGCCCGAGGGGCTTGCTCAGGCGTTTGTCATTGGAGCCGACTTTGTTGGCGATGATTCGGTTGCTCTGGTGTTGGGTGACAATATTTTCCACGGGGCTGGACTTGGCAAATCCTTGCGTGAAAACCACGACATCTCGGGTGGCTTGATTTTTGCCACCCACGTCGCCCACCCCGAGGCCTACGGTGTCGTCGAGTTTGATTCCACCATGACAGCACTGTCCATTGAGGAAAAGCCCGCGAAACCCAAGAGCAACTACGCGGTTCCTGGCCTCTATTTCTATGACTCGAGTGTTGTTGATGTTGCCCGCTCCATTACGCCAAGTGCGAGGGGTGAGCTAGAAATCACCGCAGTCAACGAGCACTACCTGACGCAGGGCTCGTTGCGGGTTCAGGTTCTTGACCGCGGGGTGGCGTGGTTGGACACCGGGACCTTTGAATCCATGATGCAGGCTTCGGAGTATGTCCGGGTCATCGAAGAGCGCCAGGGGCTCAAAATCGGTTGCATTGAAGAGATTGCCTGGCGGGCCGGGTGGATCACCGATGCCGAGCTCGCTGAGCTTGCTGTTCCGCTTCGAAAGAGCGGCTATGGCACATACCTGGACCGGCTTCTGCAGCGATGAGCTACCTGTCAGATATTTGGGGCTCGAGGGAGCTGCTTCAGAACCTCACCAATCGTGAGGTTCGTGGCAAGTACCGCAGGACCGCCCTTGGTCAGCTCTGGTCTCTCGCTAACCCCCTTGCGGCAATTCTGATTTACACGTTTATCTTCTCTTTCCTCTTCCGGTTGCCGGCCCAAGTCGGTGACCCCAGTGGGCTCAACAACTATGCGTTGTGGTTGGTGTGCGGGCTGTTACCGTGGCTGTTCTTCAATCGAGTCCTTACCCTCGGGGTCGACTCCCTGGTCGCCAACGCCGGCTTGATTCAGAAGGTGTATTTCCCGCGCATTCTTCTTCCACTGTCCCTTGCCAACGCGACAATGTTCACGTGGGCTCTAGAAATGGGAGTTCTCGTCGTGGCGCTCTCGCTGCTTGGTTCATTCGTTGTGCCGTGGCTTCCGCTCCTTGCCCTCTTTATGGTTGTCTTTGGGCTGTTTGCTGTTGGAATCGCGATGTTGCTCTCAATCGCAGACGTTTACTTCCGCGACCTAACCCACCTTTTGACGATTGTGTTGCAGTTCTGGTTTTATCTGACACCCGTTTTGTATCCGGTCGACATGGTTGCCACCCAGTCGGATCGGCTCGGTGGTCTCGCTGGAACCTCTGTCACTTTGTTGAACCTCTATCAACTCAACCCTGTCGAGGGTTTCATCGAGATATTCCGGAACCTGCTCTATGACAACGCGATGCCGGAGCTCTCGCGCATTCTGATTGCCCTGGCCTGGGCGGTGGGCGCATTTGGGGCAGGGGTTTGGCTGTATTCGAAGAAAGAGCGACAGATGGCGGAACTGCTATGAACAACTGGGCCGTTCGAGTCAGTGACGTGAGCAAGAAGTTCAGGTTGTACCACGAGAGAAACCAAACGCTTAAGTCAGCCATTCTTCGAGGCAGGACTTCGAAACACGAGGATTTCTGGGCGCTTAAGAACGTTTCCTTCGATGTCATCGAGGGCCACACACACGGGTTAATCGGGTCTAACGGTTCCGGCAAGTCCACCTTGCTGAAGTGCCTTGCCAAGATTTACTGGCCGACGTCTGGATCCGTTGAGTATCGAGGTCGGATGGCCTCACTGTTGGAGGTGGGCTCTGGCTTCCACCTTGAGCTTTCTGGTCGAGAGAACATTTACTTGAACGGCTCAATCTTGGGAATGTCGAAGAAAGAAATCGATCGCAAGTTTGATGAAATTGTGGACTTTTCCGGAGTTGAGCAGTTTCTCGACCAACCCGTCAAGAACTACAGCTCGGGTATGTATGTTCGTCTCGGTTTTTCGATTGCAATCCACGTAGACCCGGACATTCTGGTTGTCGACGAAGTGTTGTCCGTCGGCGACGAAGGTTTTCAACGGAAGAGTTTCGAGAAGTTCCTCGAATTCAAGAAACGAGGCAAAACCATCATTATGGTGACCCACAGCATGCAGGTTGTGGAGGATATCTGTGACACCGTGACGTGGATTGAGAAGGGAACGATGATGGCAACCGGAAAAGCAAAATCCGTCGTCGCGTCCTACAAAAAGAGCCTCGACTAGACATTCGCTGACTAGACGCCCGGGGATTAGGCGTTCAGCGGTTCCTTCGAGTGATTCTTGATGCCGAGGCTCTCGGTGATCGAGGGCACTACTCGGAAGAATAACAGCCACAAGAGACCGCCGAACGCGAGCGATCCGATTGCCCACAACAGTGTTGGGCCCAAAAACTCGGGGAAGAATGGCCACCACCATTCTCTTGGGCTGTCCAGATTGAACCCTTGAATGGAGATGCCCGTTGTGTAGCGGCGGATGTTGGTGTGGAGTGAGATGGCGTTGGCAATCGTCAAGGCAGCGAGGATGAACCAGAGACGCCCGCGGTCGCTCACGATGGGGCTACCGTCGTTGGTCAGCACAACGGTCCCCAGCAACACCATCATGAGCGGCAAGAGGTAACGCGGTTGCACCTCTTCACCGGCTAGGAAGCCACCAAGCTGCAGCAAATAGAGTGGCATAACCCAGATTGCACCGAGCATCACAATCAGACCGACAATCTTTTTCTTGTCTGCTGAGCGCACTGCAAGGAAGGTAACACCCAACGCCACGGTCATCGTGCCCACCACAACGACCTGGGGCAGGGCCGTGTCGAGCCAGCCCAGTGAACCCCATGGGTACCCACCGAAAACACCAAGCCAGAGCCCTGGAATCGACCACAGGTTGTTCCAGAGGAGCGCCCAGTCGAACGCCGAGCCATCTGCTACCTCGGGTGAGGTTGTCCACGGCAGTGGGTCACTGATGGTGTCTGAGCGTTGGCCGATTCCTTGCACCACGCGCTCGAGATTCGCGGGATTAACAATCAGCTGGACTATGACAAGCGCTATGACGATGAAGCCCGGCCAGATTTTGACCAGTAGTTCGCGGCCGCGTGTGGGCGAGAGCCACACAGCAACAACGGAGGCAAGCCCTAAGTAGAGAACAGCATCAATTCGCGCGTTGAGTGCGAGGATCCCAGCAAGGATGAAAACCCCGCCTAGCGCCCACGCTCGGGGCCCCCTGGATTCGAGATAGCCCAGCAGCGCGATCCACCCGCTGGCCACAGCGGTGATGCCCCAGGAACTCGGGTTACTCGAGGGAATGATGAACATTCCCATCGGAACCAGGCCAATAACCCACATCCACAGCCAGGTCGTGCGTAGGCGTTGTGGGAGCAAGAAGAACAAGGAGATTGCCATGCCGAGGAAGATTCCGAGGTTTACCAATCTCACCGCGAGGGCTGTCGCCTCGATGCTGTCGGTCTTCAGGAGGCTCGAAAAGTTGTAGTAACCATCCGGGTAAAGGTTCCGACTGGGGTTGTTGTGGGCAAAGGGAACATCTGGTCTCGGGTCTGTGCCGTCCATGAAGGGTTGGCACCCGGCGCTTTGAGTGGGGTTGTGGTAGTAGCAGTAGATGCCCTCGCGAAGCGATTCTGGAATATAGACACCCTCCCCACCAGGGTCAACCTCGCAGGTGTCCCCGGCGAAGCTCGAACACCAAATGCTCGAGAGGTGATAGTCATCATCCGGTGCGCCGCCGACGGCCGAGGAGAATGCCCAACTTCCAAAACTCACAATCAGCAACACGACTGCCACCACAGCAGTCAGGGGACCACGCCATGACCGCGATGCGGTCTCGGAGGTCGCTTCTTCAGGGAATCGGTACTTAGACATGTCGCTCAGCTTAGTTTCCCATCAAAAGATCGCCTCTAATTGAGACAACAGCGCGGAGGGTGAATAGGTCGCCTCGGCATGCGTCTTGGCGGCCTGTGCGATGGAGGAGCGATCAGAGACCTCCATCGCACTCAGGGCATGGAGCACTTGGGCCCATTCGTCAGCGTTGGCGAGCATGCCGTTCGCGCCGTGTGTGATGACCTGGGAGAAGAGCGGGGACCTTGATGCGAGAGTGATGGTTGACGCAGCAGCGGCCTCAAAGTATTTGAGTTCTGACTTGGAATGCGTGAACACGCTGCGTTGAAGAGGCACGATATTGACATCGCACGTGGCAAGAAGTGCCTGCATCGCCAGGAAATCCATGAAAGGCAGTGAGCGGATACGACTGCCCAACGCGCGAAGCTCGCTGGAGAGTTCTAAGTGCCCCACCACGGTAAGCGAGGAATCAGGTGACTCGTGAAGGAAGCGAATGATGCCATGCCGGGCCACCTCGAAATCAAGAGAGTGCGAGGGGCTCCCACTGAAATAGGCGATGCGGAGACTTCCCTGTGTTCCCTGGTCAGACGACAGTCGCGAGCACACTTCGAGCTGCGCTGCGTTGAGGGAGTTAGAGAAAACATGCACGGGGTTGTCGGTGAACTCCCGAATGCGCTCGGCCAAGAACGAGTGCGTTGTCGTCACGGCATCTGCCTTGGACAGTGCTTTGCCGATGTTCGTCATGAACGCGGTCCACTGATTGAGATGATCTCCCTCGAGCTGGTGGTAGCCGAGGTTGGTGGCCACGAGTGGCGCAAACTCTGGGTTGAACACAAGGTCATCGATGTCGAAGTAGATCTTCTTGCCCTGATGCCGGAACTTTCTGTAGAGGCGCTCTAGTGGCCCATCGAAGGGTACGCGGACGACAACGAGAACGTCAGCGAATGTGCTGAGGTCATCGATCGCACGAAGATCACTGAGGAAAAAGTAACTGGCCGATTTCTTTGTGCTGTGGTTGTTGATTGCGTCAACAGGGTTGAATGCCCGGTAGCGAAAGGTACCGACATCAGGTTGGGGATAAAGAAAAGCAATTCTTTGCGTCCCGGGCTTCAGTAGCCCTAGTCGCGCGGCGAGCGATAGATTCCACAGCGGGTGATTAGTCATCGGACACCCCCTGGAGCACGACTGCGTGAAGCTTGCGCGCCAGTGAACCTTCCTCGACCAGGTCGGTAGCGAAGACTGTGAAGGAAGTCCCGCTATCGGCGAATCGCGGGGTCACGAGGGCCGTGATGCTGTGGAGGAAGTTGACCGGCCGGAGACTGTCTCCCACCAGCGCGATGGAGATCCGATCGACGAGGGAGGGCTTGTCGCACAGCACCATCTCAAGTTCGGTCAGAGCCCACGCATACATTTCCGGGCTGCTGGCTACGTCGGCGATGATTCCGAGCGTCGGCGAGCTGCCCGCTCGAGCGGGACCCGTGGATACCGCCATGGTCATTTCGTTCTGACGAGTCTGCCCAGCAGCGAGAACGCTCCCAAGGGATAGACGCCGCCACAGCTTTCGGTTGTTCGCTTCTAAGCCCTTTGCTCCGAGGAACCACTGGTTGGCAGGTTTTGCCGCGTGACGAATGGCAGCGGCACTGGTCCATGACGTGCCCACAAAGATCTCATCCTCATGCGCCTCGTAGTGTGTTGTCTCGCGGTGAGGTGGGGCTGTGACGATGTCGAGCCCGGAGACCCTGCGTGAGAGCGACAGCTCAGCTAGTTGGTCTATGAGTTGAGTGTTGTCGGCGAGGAGGGAAATGACGCGCAGCTCGCAGGAGCGACGCCCAGCCTCGGTGCCTGACAAGTCCAGCACTTGTGCCAGCGTCAGGTCGGGTCTGGTCATCGTGGCCTGGTCGATGACCACGGTGAGCCGAGGTGCGGTGACTCCCTGTCCTGTGAGTCCAGGTTCTGGGACTCGAGGAGTCAGGAATGTGGATAACTCGCGCGCGTCTGGAAAAAGGTGGTCAAAGGTTTCCTGGACTGACCGGATGGGTTGCCGGCGCTCGCCGAAACCATATTCGAGGTAGTGAAAAAGCGGATTGAGGTTTGAATCCCTCACGTCCGGGTTCGAGGAAATGTAGTGCTCCGTGTCGAACAGTGGCGACGGGTCCAGCTGATGTTTTCTTCCGACTGCCAGAAAGTGCCAGAGGGGATTAGTGAGCTTCGTGAGCCCTCGCATCTGGTAGCGCCGATACCAGCCCTTATCAAAAAGCTCCGAAGCGGCAATGGTCTTGGAGATGTGAAGAGCCATCGAGACCCACACGTGCGGAGCAGACATGTCAGGCTCCTTCGTCCGTCAAGTCCCGTGTAGACCGTAGGGTAATTATGGCAGGTTGACTCCAACGCATTAGGGAGGGGGAGGGTTCATGCCAGAAACGCCTCGAGTGAGCGTTGTTTTGGTCAACTACCGAGGTGCAGCCGATACGGTCACGGCAATTGGCTATCTGAAAGCGCTGGCACAGTACCCCGCCCAACTAGAGATCGTGGTTGTCGATAACGCTTCTGGAGATGGCAGCCTCCAAGTTTTGTCGGCCTTTGCAGATGACATAACTCTCGTGGAATCATCGGCCAATCTTGGCTTCGCCGGTGGTTGTAATCTCGGCGTCTCCCGCTCCACCGGCGATATTGTGGCCTTCCTTAATAACGATGCGAGGCCCGATGACAACTGGGTCACAGCGGCGCTTGCCACCTTCGACGGGCGAGCGGACATCGGCGCTGTTGCCAGTCAAGTGCTTGATTGGGACGGTAAGAGAATTGATTACCAGGGCTCCGGCTTGACCTGGTTTGGCATGGGGTACCGGCCCTTTACCGGCGACAGAGTCTCCGGCAAGGCGCAGATAGCGCGACCCGTGCTCTTTGGCACGGGTGCAGCCATGTTTGTTCGTCGCTCAGTTTTTGAGGAACTTGGCGGCTTTGACGAGTCGTTCTTTATGTTTTTCGAAGATGTGGACTTCGGCTGGCGGTTAAATCTTGCCGGTTACACCTATGTGTATCAGCCAGAGTCACTTGCGTATCACCGCTATCACGGCTCGATGAGCGAGGTTGCCTCGTATCGGGAACAGTTCTTACTCGAGCGAAACGCCCTCTACTGCCTCTACAAGAACCTTGACGATGCGAACCTGTCGCGGATCCTCCCTGGCGCCATGCTGGCCTCCGTTAAGCGCGCAGTGGTGGGCTCGGGCACTGACACGTCAGGTTTCGACCTCGCCAAAGGCGGGTCCAACCAGGAGAGTGTCACCGTGTCTCCAGACACGCTCGTGCCGCTCTACGCGCTAGATCAATTTGTGGACGCTTTGCCTGGCTTGATTGCCTCCAGGCACAAGATTCAAGGAAGTCGGGTGCGCTCGGACGTAGCGATGTGGAAGCTCTTCGGCGAAACCAATGCCGTCATGTCCACGGATGCCCGGTATCTTCAAGGTTATGACTCGATTGTGGAGGCATTGGGCGTGACTGAGGACCCGGCATCCTCATCAGTGCTCGTCATTACAGGTGACCCGATCGGGAAGAAGCTCTCTGGCCCAGGGATTAGGGCCTGGCACATCGCCCGGGCACTGGCGAACACCCACGATGTCACACTGCTGAGCCTCACCGGTGTTGATGAGACGATGAGCGCCGATGTCCGCCTGGTCCATGTCCCAGCCGGGGACGACAGGGCTTTTGCCAAGTGGAACACGTGGGCTGACATCGTCATCTTCCAAGGCCACGCACTCGATGTGTTCCCCGCGCTTGCAACCAGCAAGGCCTACAAGATTGTCGACATCTATGACCCCATGCATTTGGAACAGCTCGAGCAGGCGAGGCATTTACCTGCCGCGCAGTGGGAGAGCCAAGTTCGAGACGCTGCTGCCACCATCGAGGCGCAACTGCGAATAGGAGATTTCTTCCTCTGTGCCTCAGAGCGCCAGCGCCATTTCTATCTGGGGCAACTGACAACGCTCGGCCGAATTAGTCCTGCCACCTACCGGGACGACCCACATTTTTCGAGGCTTCTCGGAGTAGTTCCTTTCGGATTCCCCGACAGCCCGCCCGAACACAGCACTTCAGTATTGCGTGGTGTGGTCCCAGGAATTGGTCCAGATGACGCCCTCATCATCTGGAGTGGGGGCATCTACGACTGGTTTGATCCCCTCACCCTGATTCGCGCTGTTGCCAAGCTCGCTGAAACGCGCCCATCGGTCCGTCTGTTCTTCATGGGAACGGCCCACCCCCACCCAGGTGTTCCTGAGATGCCGATTATCAAGGAGTCCAGAGCGCTTGCCGAGAGCTTGGGTCTGACCAGTCGGCATGTGTTCTTCAACGACTCGTGGGTCGACTATGACACGAGACACAACTATTTGCTCGAGGCCGACGTTGGCGTGAGTACTCACCGATCACACATCGAGACAACCTTCTCGTTTAGAACGAGAATCCTCGATTACCTCTGGGCGTCGCTTCCCATGGTGGTCACCGAGGGCGACCACTTTGGCGACCTCGTCGCGCGCACCGGAATCGGGGCTGCCGTTCCGGCGGGCGATGTGGATGCGCTGGTCAAGGCACTTGATACCTATCTTTTTGACGACAAAGCGGTTGCTCGCGCCAAGAAGGCGCTGGTGACGCAGCGCCAGGACTACACCTGGACCAACACCCTGGCCCCACTAGTCGCCCACGTGACCGGTCTCACCTCGGGTGCCATCACAAGAAGGCCCAGTCAGCCCGTGCGGCACTCTCCCGCTCGCCCCAGGCCAGTGCGGTTTAGCATTCAGGACATCGGACGGGGTTTTGAACGCCTTGCTCGAGGGGAATTCCGCTCGCTGCTTCGGGCGGTTGGGCGCAAACTACGACCGCGCAGATAGGCATGATGGACAAGGCTCCCCTCGTCTCCGTGGTGATTTGTACCTACAACGGTGAGAAGTATCTGCGGGCGCAACTCGAGACCATCCTTCAGCAAACCCGGGTGCCCTCAGAAATCATCCTCTCTGATGACGGTTCGAGCGATGGCACGCTTGCTCTTGCCCGCACGGTTCTAGGTGGCCGCTCTGACCTTAGCGTTGTGGTGACCACCCGTGACGCACCGCTTGGCCCAGCGGGGAATTTCTCATCGGCTTTGGGCCTCGCCACTAGTCCGCTGATTGCGCTTGCCGATCAGGATGACCTCTGGCATCCGAAGAAACTAGAACGGTTAGGCCAGGTGCTCGAGCAGGATGAGACGGCACTGCTCGTTCATTCCGACGCCGCGCTCGTTAATGAATCTGGCCAGCGCATGGACTCACTTAGCCATGCGCTGGCGATGACCAGATCAGAACGTAGGGCTCTT